>CAYRID010000013.1:17889-32020 GCA_964424225.1 uncultured Geobacter sp. | reverse complement strand
GGGCGTGAAGAAGGCTACGGCTTAGAGCAGCCCGAGTTCCTTGATCTTGGCAACGAGCTTCTCCGCCACTTCGTCGGCGCTGCCTTGAATGATTTCCGCCGTGGCGCTCTTCGCAGGTACGTAGATCTTTTCGATCGCAACCTTTGCAGCGAGTTGTCCCGCGACGCCAAGATCACCTGCCGACTTCGCATCGACGGGTTTCTTCTTGGCTTGCATGATGCCTTTGAGCGAGGCGTAACGAACTTGGTTGATGCCGGTTTGCACGGCGATCAAGCACGGCGTCTTGAGTTCGATGACCTCGAGGTTGCCGCCTTCCAGTTCGCGCTCGACGGTGAACGTGTCGCCATTGCGAGAAAGCGCAATTACGGCCGTGGCATGGGGTACACCAGAAAGTTCTGCCACCATCGGTGCGATTGCAGCGAAGTTGCCATCGTCAGACATGAAGCCCATGAAAATAACGTCGGGTTTCTCGGTTTTTGCGACACTGGCAAGTGCCTTCGCGGTGCCGAGTGCATCCGATGCATCGACGGAGTCATCGCGAACGTGAATGGCGCGATCCGCACCCATCCCGAGTGCTTGACGCAGTGCCTGCACGACGCGTTCGGGGCCAGCGGAGACTACGATGACCTCGCTCACCGCATCTTGATCTTTGATCTTGAGTGCTTCTTCGAGTGCATACGAGTCGTATGAGTTGATTTCGAATTTGATGTTGTCTTCCTTGATCCATGTGCCATCACCCGACACATCTAAGCGTGCATCTTGGTGTGGTACCTGCTTCAGGTAAACCAGAATTTTCATGAGTTGGACTCCAGTGTTTTGGTGCTTCGGATTTTTCCGAGGGGCATCGCTTGTTTCAAAAGCTCTCTTGGGGAAAGCCACAGATGAACAAAACCCGAAGTCTTGAGCTTCGGGGGCCGAAAAAGCGCCCTGACCCTAACCGAGAGATTTACGGATTTCAAGCCGCAGAAATTGCAAAAAGCGACGCGATTTAGCGGGGTTAAGAGAGCGGCGCCGATAGCCCCATGCTGACCGCGTTCAAGCGCGCACGAGCGATTGCATCCATTTTTGCAGCGTTCGCGAAACGTCGACGAAAACTCGACTCGGCAGATTCTCTTCGACGGGCTGCGTGGTCGTGGTGGTCCAGTTTTCGTCGGCATCTTCGATGATGCGCAGGGCTGTCGGGGCTCCTACACCAAGAAGTGTTCGGCGCAGGGCTTCGGGCTCGCAGTAGGGGTTACGGCTGCCTTGAATGAAGAGCATCGGTGAGACTACGCGAAAGAGGTCGCGTGCATTGGCTTCTTCCGGTTTGCCGGGCGGATGTAGTGGGTAGCCGAGGTAGAACACGCCATTAATCCGCGCACGCACCGACGAGAGCTGCGCGGCTGCACGTCCGCCGATGTCGCGTCCGCCGATAAAGAGATGTGCCGGCATATTCGTGGAATCTCGCATCATGAACAAAATGGCTGAGCGATAGGCGTCGACGAGCACCTCTAGTGGATCAATGGGTGGCGGTGTAGATTTCTTTTTCTTTGTGCCGCGTTTTGGTTTTTGAGTATCGCTGTTTTCGTCGGAGGGTGCGGTCAGGCGCGCCTCGGCGAATGGAAAATTGAAGCGCAACGTGAGATAGCGCTGTGCGGTCAGGCTGGCTTGCAGGGCGGCGAGCAACGGATCTTCCATATTGCTGTCGGCACCGTGTGCAAGCACGATTCCGATGCGCTGGCCCGTCGGCCACCACTCGGGCGTGCCGAGAATCCCCGAGACGGTCGCGATGCCTTGCGTTTCTTCACGCAGTGGAATTTTTACTTTTTCGTATTTCGCGTTCGCTTCCAATTCAGCCGCTCCAGCCGTTATCCAGTTTTGTCTGCGTTTGTTGACCAGATTACTTTGATGCTCTGTTTTTTCGTTTTTGTTTGTCGTCGTGTTGAGGCTTGTTCTTTTTGTTTTTGTGCGCGGATGTCATGGTTGCGCGGGAATCCCCGGGGGCCCTTATACCACGAATCGTCAAGAAATTGCTCAAAATGAAACAAGCCAAGTGCACAATCTTGTAAAACTCAGCGGGGGTCAGAGCGAATTCGAGCGGAGAAGTTTGTGAAAAAAATTTTTATTACCGGAGCAGCGCATGGTGTGGGTCGCCTTTTGGCGCAGCGTCTCGCCGAGGGTGCCGATGTGGCGGGCGTCGATAGTGTGCGCTGGCCTGGGCACGCGGGATCGATTCGCTTTGAGCAAATCGATCTTGGCCGACATCGCATCGAAGAGATTCTGCGCGATGTGCAGCCTGACACAATTTTGCACTGCGGGTTGTCGCATGATTTTTTGATGAGCGATTTGCGGCGTTACGATTGCAATTTGCTCGGCACGCAGCAGCTGCTCACTCTTGCAGAGCAACTTGAAGTGAAACGTGTGCTCGTACTTTCGTCGTCGCTTGTGTATGGCGCATTCGCGGAAAGTGCGCTGGCGATCGACGAAACGGCACCGCGGCTCGCGAGCCGCAGTCGGCCTGCGCTGTGCGATTTTGTGGAAGCGGATTATCTTGCGGAAGTATTTTGTTGGCGTGTGCCAAGCGTACGCACTTGCGTGTTGAGGCCCGTGCATGTGCTGGGGTCGATGAGCGAAGACCCGCTGGCGCAGTACTTGCGCTTACCGACGGTGCCGACGGTGCTCGGCTTTGATCCGATGCTGCAATGCATCCACGAAGACGATTTGGTCGAGGCGGTTTTTCAGGCGCTCGATAAAAATCTGCGTGGAGTTTTCAACGTGGTGGGACCGGGAGAGGTGCCGTTGCAGACGATGATTCGTGAGATTGGCAGCCCGCAATTGGCACTGCCCGAAGCGATGTTGCGCTTGGCGCTGCCGCGCGTGAGAGCGCTCGCCGATTTCGTATTTCCGACGGCGTGGATCGATTTTTTAAAGTTTTCTGCGCGCGTATCGGGGGAGCGTTTCGCAGCGGCGACGGGTTTTCGTTGCTTCTATGAGCTGGAAGAGATTTTTTGCAGCGTGGTACGAAGCTAAATGCCGAACGGGTCTTCGGAGGCGTCGCAGTTGATGGCAGGATTGCGCGGTCTTTTGCACCACGTCGCCCCCGACCTTTTGGCTTCGACACAAAATCGTGTTGAAGACCGCCTGGCGCATGCGGCGACAGAAGTGAATGAATACGGTTTTGACCCGTTTGGGTTTCATCGAGAGCGCGCGAAGCCCTTTTTTACAGCGTGTACTTTGTTGTACGAAAAATATTTTCGCGTTGAAGCGCACGATATCGCGCGCGTGCCGACGGGACGCGTGCTGCTCGTCGCGAATCACGCGGGACAAATTCCGACGGACGGACTCTTGATTGCTGCGGCAATGCTCAATGCTGCGGAGCCTCCGCGTGTTGTGCGCGGCATGAGTGAGTATTGGCTTGGTGCGCTGCCGTGGTTGAATGAGATTGCGCGCTCCATGGGTACGACGGTCGGCACGCCAGCGACTTGCACCGAGATGCTCAAGCGGGGCGAGTGCGTTTTGGTTTTTCCAGAAGGTGTGCGCGGTTTGAATAAAACTTATGCACAGCGCTACACGTTGCAGAACTTTGGATCGGGATTCATGCGCCTTGCGCTCGCGACAAAAACGCCGATCGTTCCCGTCGGTGTTGTTGGTACGGAAGAGCAGCAGATCGGCATCGCCAATTTGAACAAACTTGGAAAACGCTTCGGAATGCCGGCGCTGCCAGTGACGCTGGGCTTTCCGTGGCTTGGGCCATTGGGCTTGCTGCCGCTGCCGGTGAAAGTGCATTTGTATTTTGGAAAACCTTTGTATTTTCTGGGCAACGCTGACGATGACGCGGGCGTGCATGAGAAAGTGGGCGTCGTGCGCGAGGCTCTTGCGACTCTATTGGATGAAGGACTTCGTTGTCGTCGCGGAATTTTTGCGTAGAGCCGATAGAATGCAAAGAACGCTTGACGCATAATAGTGTAACATCATCCATTGAAAAGTAGGAGGCAAATGTGAAGTTGGAACCGGGTTGGTGTTTGATCTTGGGTGCATCGAGTGGTTTTGGCGCGGCGTCGGCGCGCGCTCTCGCGCATGCGGGGCTCGATGTTTTCGGCGTGCATCTCGATCGCAAGGCGACGCTTCCACTTGCGGAAGAAGTGATTCGCGATATTGAAGCGCTCGGGCGGCGTGCAGAGTTTTTTAATGTCAATGCGGCCGATCCGGAGCAACGCAATTTGGTGATTGAGAAAATTCGCGCTACGACGCAAAGCGGGCCACGCGTGCGAGTTCTTCTACACTCTCTTGCGTTTGGTACACTCAAGCCTTTCGTGAGCACCGACGAAAAAGAATGTGTTAATGCGCGGCAGATGGCGATGACGCTCGAAGTAATGGCGACGAGTCTGGTCGATTGGGTACAAGCGCTTGTGCAGGCTGATTTGCTCGATCGCGGTGGACGCGTTTTTGCGATGACGAGTGCGGGATCATCGCGTGTGTGGCCGTCGTACGGCCCGGTGTCCGCCGCCAAAGCTGCGCTGGAGAGCATCATTCGCCAGCTCGCGCTTGAGCTCGCATCGCACGGTGCAACTGCCAATGCGATTTGTGCGGGCGTGACGGATACGCCGGCGCTACGAAAAATTCCAGGTAATGACGCAATTATCGACGGTGCGAAAAGCCGTAATCCGTTTGGTCGTCTGACAACCCCCGAAGATGTTTCCGGTGCTCTCGTTGCACTCTCGCGCCCGGAATGTCACTGGATTACTGGCAATGTGATCCGCGTTGACGGTGGAGAAGAAATCGTCGCTTGAGCTTGCGACGTGCACGCGCTGCCAATTTGCAGAGGGATGAGTGATCGTCAGCGAGTATGGTTTTTGATGCCAACACACGAAAGTGACGTAACTTATGTACGAAGATGCAATCACGATCGAACTCAACTCGCATGAGAGGCGCGTGTACGATCGTTTGCGTGCAAAGGTCGTGCAAAGCGTCCGCAATAAACGTTCAGGCTTTTTTGATTATTTGTTTTTCTTGCCGGATCTTACAGTGCTTTTGTGGCGCTTGCTTCGCGATCCTCGTGTGCCTTTTGGCGGTAAAGCAATTGCACTTTTTGGTGTTGGATACGTACTTTCGCCGATCGACGTTTTGCCGGCCTTGATCTTTGGGCCATTCGGTGTGCTCGATGATTTGTTGGTCGTCGCAGCGGCACTCTCGCGGATTTTGAACTATGTGCATCCCGATGTCGTGCGCTCGCACTGGTCCGGAAAAGTCGATGCGCTCGATTTGATCTTCCGTGTGACGAATTGGGCAGAGAAATTTTTCCGTGAAAAATTGGATCGCGCGACCAAGCGCATTCGTCGCGCAGTGCATTGAGTGCGATTTGCATTCGGTAGCACGTTATGCGGGTGGTGCGGATTCGGTTGCGTAGCGCGCCAAGCTCTCGCGGCGCTCTTTGGGGATACGTCGTGGTCTTCCGGCATGATCGACGAAAACGTGTTGCGTGATGGCTGTTAAAAGCAATGTTTCATTTCGGTGTATCGTATAGGCGATTTGTAGGGATGCGCCGTGAACCCATTGCAACCAAGCCGTAACCTGCAATTTGTCGGCGAAGCGCGCCGGTTGGTGGTAGTGCATCTCAAGCCTTGACACCGCAAAGTGATTTCCCTGTGCAATGTATTCTTGATAAGGCTGATCGTATGTTTCGAGCCAAGTTACGCGCGCGCGTTCGAGATAGAATGCGTAATTGGCATGATGCACGATATTCATGCCGTCGATGTCAGAAAAAGGTACAGTGACTTCGATGCGGGCGGTGTGTTGGGGCAAAAGAATTGACACTTCGTCGTGTCGAAAATTCATTAAAATTGATCCTTGAGTTTCCGTAAGCGAGTCAATTCTTCGACGTCGCGCGCACGCAAAAATACGTTCCAGCGTTTTTCATCGCGCAGGGTCGAGGGAATTGTCATTTCTTGAGGTTGCGCTTGATGCCAATTCGCAGCTGCGTTGGCGCGCTTCTGTGTAACTTTTTCGAGCTGCTCGCGAAATTCGAGATTGGCGGGTTCGCATTGCACGGCGAAGCGCAGGTTCTTCTCGGTATATTCATGTCCGCAATAAATCTCAGTTTCGTCAGGCAGTTTTGCAAATTTTTGGTGAAGGGCTTCGAACATCATCTCGGGTGTGCCTTCGAATAACCGGCCACAACCCGCAACAAACATCGTGTCGCCGCAGAAGAGTGCGGGTTTATCCACAAAGAAATAAGCGACATGACCGAGTGTATGGGCCGGAACGTGCAGTACTTGCGCTGCGTAGTTTCCGATCGTGATGCGATCACCTTCTTCGAGGCCATCCGTAAAGGCAGGAACACGCGCTGCGTCAGAAGTGTGAGCGTAGACAGGGGCTTGATAGATTTGCGCGATTTCGAGGTTGGCGCCGACGTGGTCAAGGTGGTGATGTGTGCATAAAATTTTTGTGATCTGCACACCCAGAGCCTCGACGCGGAGCACGATGGGTGCGGTTTCGGATGCATCAATGATCGCGGCTTGGCGTGTTTCCTCGCAGAGTACGAGATAGCTATAGCTGTCGCGTAGCGTCGGTATACGTTCTATTCGAAGTCCCATGTGCGTTAGCCTAACAAGTTTTGTTCCGCCTACGACAGCGATTTTTGAGGTTCAAAGCAGAATCGCACTTCGAGGTCGCGACAAAGATGCGTCTGCAACGCTTCGGTTAATTCATCACAAAGAGCAGACTCAATCGCACCGTCGAGCTGCAGCGTTAGCGTGAGTCCGGCGATAGCAAAGCGCTTGATGCGAACATTGTGTTCGAACAAGCGCGATTGCACTAAATTTTCGACTGTGGCTTCAACACGAATTTGTGTTTCGCTTTCACAAAGTAATTGATTTTCGAGGCGTGTTTCGGGAGAAACAGGCTGGCCATAAACATCAGCAAGAATTTCTTCGATCTCGCCATGACAGGTGCCACAGCTGCTACCTGCGCGTGTTGCACGAGTCACTTCCTCAACCGTACGAAGATTTTTATCACGAATTGCCGCAAAGATGCGCGGGCTCGAAATTCCAAGGCAACGGCAAAGGATTCGCGGGTGCGCTTCGCTACGGATCACTTCGATTCTCCGCACCGTCGGAAAATCGAAGTGATATTTGCGGGCTCGAGGCGATTGGCGCCACTCTCGCCTCCATTAACAACTGCATCGTGTAGTCGAATTTCGTTTTGTCAAAAGCATTCGAGCCATGACATATTTTTGCGTATTCGCACCATTGGCAAAGCGTGCTTCGCTGGGCAGGTATTTTTTCGGTGTTGAACGGGTTATCATTTGTCGCTTCGATTGCAGCTTCAATTTTGTCGATGTCGGCAATCGTTTTTTGACGCAGGTCTTCAATTTGTTCAGGAGTGCGTTCTGATACACGGATCTGATCTTTTTGCAAGAAATGCCAAATCAAACGAATGCCCTGTGAGGAGTCAAACTCTTTGCGGTGAGCATTGGAACGTTCAATCATTAACTGGTACAAGGCAAGTTGACGATCTTTATTGCTCTCGTCTTGCGACAATGCGCGTGATCCCGTCTTGTAATCATGGATTTCAAGCACGCCGTCGCGAGCGCATGCAAGGCGATCGACGAAGCCTTGGATTCTATATCCCTTTTCTTTGTCAATGAGTAGCGTGAGTTGTTTTTCGACGCCGAGAGTCGTGTCTTGCTTGTTCGAAAAATATCCTCGGTAGTAAATCGTAAGACAACGCTCACCGATCTCGCGGTATAGAGTTGGTGGATTTTCTGCACGGACGATTTTGATTTTGGACCTCGACACTTCATAGTGTTCTGCCCAAAGTGCGCGAAAGCGGTAGAGCACTTGTTCGAGGCTTGGTGGTCGTTGCCCTTTCATGATGCGTTGGTATAGCCGCTCTAAAACCTCGTGGACGCGCTTGCCCAAAAATGCTTCGATCCCCTCGTGTTCAGCCGGTACTGCGAGCACATAACGAAAATGAAATTGTCGTGGACATTTTTCGAAACAGGAGATGCGGGAATGGCTATAGAACTTGGGCTCGCTCAACGTGTTTTTCGCTTTCTTCAGATTGAAGTGGCTGACTTTATATAGCCTCGCAGGGTGCTGAAATCAGGTGTTGGAATGCTGCATTATAAGGAAACTCGCCGCTGCAGCGACGCAAGATCGCGCTAGAATTCGCTCGTTTTCTGGATTCGTGGATTTTCAATTCAAAGGAATGGTCCGTGAACAGCAAGTTACTTGATGATGTACTCAACGAAACAGCTCAGGCATTGGTAAAAGCCGAAACTGGAAAAAATGCGCTCGCACAGGCGAAGCAAGAAGGCTTTCCGGATCCGGATCTTGTCGTGCACTGGGCCGAGCGTACGCGACGACTCCTTTTGCGCTCGCACGAAGTGGCGGCATTGCGTGTGGAAATTGGCGCGCTTGCGGGCTGCTTACGCCAGCTGTTGGGCCTTTCGAATCTTTCTCAAAATCTCGATGTGGAGGAGATTACGCGTCATTTTTTTGCGGCCTTGCCTGCGATCGGCAAAAACATTGCTGAGGATATTGCTGCGGCGTACGCAGGAGATCCGGCAGCGAAGAGCTACGGTGAAGTTTTAGTCGCTTATCCGTCGGTGCAGGCTCTGGCGATGCATCGCTTAGCGCATGTGCTTTATAACTTGGGCGTACCCGTGATTCCACGCATTATGGCCGAGCATAGTCACAGCCAAACGGGGATCGACATTCACCCTGGCGCACAAATTGGGCATAGCTTTTTTATCGATCACGGCACAGGTGTAGTGATTGGTGAGACCACTGAAATTGGGAATCGCGTTAAACTTTACCAAGGCGTGACGCTGGGAGCTTTGTCGTTCCCGCGCGATTCGTCGGGAGAAATGGTGCGCGGAAAAAAACGCCATCCGACGATTGAAGACGATGTGACGATCTACGCGGAGGCAACCATTCTCGGTGGTGACACGGTGATCGGTAAGGGCAGCGTGATCGGCGGTAATGTTTGGTTGACCGAGTCGGTGCCGGCCGGCAGCAAAGTGATGAGTGGCCATTCCGACCACGCAGTGCGTCCCAAAGGCTCAAAATGATTGTCATGGAACGAGCAGAAAGTGCATTTTTGAAGTCTCGTCACATTTTAGTGTATCTACTACCTATTGTTGTGTTTATTTTTGGAGTTGCGACTTACGCGAACGATGAAGAAGCGAAGGGTTCGGGTGCATGGGGCTTTCAATTGAGCCGCGAACTCATGAGTCCTTATTGCCCAGGCCGCACACTCGCCGATTGCCCCAGTTCACAGGCAGATGAACTGCGGCTTTGGATCTATCAGCAAGAGCAGCAAGGCCGCACGCGTAACGAGGTAGAGCAAGATTTGCTCGATCGTTTTGGCGAAAAAATGCTCGGTGCGCCGCGCGCTCGCGGCATTGGGGTTGCTGCGTACTGGATTCCTGCACTTTTGTTCTTGCTTGGCGGTTGGGTTGCATTTCGTTTTTTGCGCCGGCAGAAGATCAAAAAAGTGTTAGCGCTTGCGCCGGAATCAACGACGCCTGCAGCAGTACTCGATCCCGAGCTTTCGCGCCTCGTTGCAGAGGAGATGCGGGAGTGAATACGTGTTGTGAATCGAGGTATGTGGCTCTCTCGGTGTAGGCGGAAACCATGAAAATTTATACGAAGCGTGGTGATCAGGGAGAGACCGATCTTTTGGGAGGCGAGCGCGTTTCCAAAGATCATACGCGTGTTTGGGCGTACGGCGAGATTGATGAGCTGAACGCATGGCTTGGGGTGGCGATTGCGCACATCGATCATCCCGATTACATCGAAATGCTGCGCCAAGTGCAAAGCTCACTATTTGTATTTGGCGCTTATCTGGCCACGCCGAACGCCGAACGGCGCGCAAAGATGAAGATTGTAGAACCCAGCGTAGACGCGGTGGTGCATCTCGAGGCACAAATCGATCGTTTCGAGCAGGAATTGCCGCCAATGCACAATTTTGTGTTGCCAGGTGGTCATGTGTCTGCAGGGATGCTGCACTATGCACGCACGCTTTGTCGCCGTGTCGAGCGGCGCGTGATCGCGCTTGCACATGAGGAAGCGCTGGCGCCGGCCTTGGTTCAGTATTTGAATCGTCTTTCAGATTTGCTTTTTGTTATGGCACGCCTTGCGAATCAGCGCGCTGGCGTTCAAGACATTCCTTGGCCGTCGTGATTTTGGGGTGGAGAATGGAAATAAAGAAGCCCGGATCGGCAAGTCGATCCGGGCTTCTTTCTGTGCAACAGATTTGCTTAGGCTCGCTTACGACCCTTCCAGGCCATCCCGACAAGTCCAAGGCCTAAGAGCAGCGCGGTCCCCGGCTCTGGAACGACCGGTGTCGGTGCTCCATTTTGAGGATTAAAATACGCTACCGGGAAATCGTCATAGACGAGCTCATCAAGCGTCTTGGTCCACTGAGGGAATGGATCCGCCCAGATAGCCAGGAAGTCTTCATCGCCGATTACCATTTCCGTGAGGATCAACGAATCATCCGAAGCCGCTGCGGGTTCCGGATCGCCTTCTGCGAAAACGATATTCTTTTCATCTTGAGCTTCTTCCTGCTCTTGCGTGCCCTGATCTTCTTCGAGCTTGTTCAAGCGTGCTTGAAGATCTTGCATCACCATCGGTCGGCCTGCGACATCAATGTCAACCAAGTTGAGCACAGAGCCTGCCGACATCATCGGACGATACACAGGAACCGGAGCACTTGCAGCAGCTTCCGGAATTTCTACTTCTCCGACGGAGGCGGCTTCATTTAAATCATCACGCCATTGGATGACTTCCGGAAACACAACCAATGCTGCGAAGAGGCCAAATGCCACCAATGCCACAGCGGTTACACGTTTTTGGATACGGCGTAACTTGCGTTGAAATCGTTTATTTCTGCGCGTGCTCACAACGATTCTCCATAATTCAGCCAGTAGTTAGTTTGTTTGGCTGTGAAACTTCACCCTGTTCTATCGGGCAGTCCAGATTTTGACTTTAACTCCGCGAAAAGGAAAGAGATTTATACAAAAAATCTTACGCGCACTCAAGGTGCAATTTATTTCACAACACAGCGTTTCTAGTTGGTAATCGGTAAGAAATAGCACAATGCCCCTGTAAAACTATTTTTGGAATTCCATCAAAACGCGCATCAATTTTTTACGGAAGCTCGGTGCAAACAGTTGTCACCGTGCGGTTTTGGGTATGTTTCGCCTTTGTGACCGACTTCTTTTTTCGTCTTACGCCAGATTGGGTGTTGCGGGCCGTTGAGGCCGGTGGCTATCGCCCGACTGGACATTGCAGCGCGCTCGGTAGTCTTGAAAATCGCGTTTACGATCTGCGCCTCGAAGACGGTTCGCACATTGTCGCCAAGTTCTATCGGCCGGGGCGTTGGAGTGCGCGGGCTATCCTCGAAGAGCATCGTTTCTTGTTTGCGCTGCGTGACGCGGAAATTCCTGCTTGTGCGCCTGTGCCGTTTTCCGACGGAAAAACTTTGCACGCAGTCGAAAAAATTTTTTATGCGATTTGGCCGCGCACGGGTGGACGCGCACCGGAAGAGCTGAGTGACGGCGAAGTGGAAGTGCTCGGACGCCTACTTGCGCGCATCCATAATCTCGGCGTTGCGCTGGCCCCTCGACACCGACGGACGCTATCGGCTGAAAGCTTTGGTCTCGAGCCATTGCAGTTTCTGGAGCAAAAGAAATTCTTAACACTTTCTTGTGCTCGACGTTATCGTTCTGCCGTCGAAACAATCGTCAAGATTTATCGTGATCGTATACACGGAATTGAGTTGCATGCGATCCACGGCGATTGTCATCGTGGAAATTTGCTGCACGGTGTGCAGGGTTGGTTCTTTCTCGACTTTGACGATTTTGTGATTGGTCCGGCAGTGCAAGATGTATGGATGCTTTTGCCGGGTCGTGACGCGGAGGCGACACATCAGCGCCGCGTGTTGATTGAGGCCTATCGTCCGTTTCGCGATTTCGACGAGCGTTCGCTCGCATTGATTGAACCGCTGCGCGCGCTGCGGTTCATCCATTATGCGGCTTGGATCGCACGGCGCTGGGAGGATCCTGCGTTTCCAAATGCCTTCCCGCATTTTGGCACCGAAGAATACTGGGAGTGCGAAACGCGCGACCTGGAAGATCAGATTGAGATTATTGAGCGCGGAACAAGCGAGATATCTACAGCGTCGGACGAAATCGGGCAGGGTGAAGAGACGGCATCACTCACGAACAAGGATTATTACTGGGATCTCTAGCAGAGAAGCGAGCACAAGTTCGCTAAGGTGTCGCGCATGGAAAATTGGTCGCGCGAAAAAATTCCCGACAATCTCGAAGCGGCGATTCGCGAACTCAAGCGCGAACGCAATGCGATTGTTCTGGCGCACTACTACCAAGAATCGGAAATCCAAGATTTAGCGGATGTCGTCGGTGATTCGCTTGCGCTGGCACGCGCAGCGCAGCAAGTCGACAAAGATGTGATTGTGTTTTGCGGTGTGCATTTCATGGCTGAGACCGCAAAAATTTTGAATCCCGATCGCACCGTCGTGATGCCGGATCTCGATGCGGGTTGTTCGCTGGCTGACGGTTGCCCCGCCGACGAATTTCGTAAGTTCGTCGCGCGCCATCCCGGTGCCAAAGTTGTGAGTTACATCAACTGTAGTGCGGAAGTGAAGGCGATGAGTGATCTCATTTGCACTTCATCGAATGCAGTGAAAATGGTCGAGCACTTCAAGGGTCAGCCGCTGATTTTTGCGCCGGATCGGCATCTTGCGCGCTATGTCGCGAAGCAGGCCAACCGCCCGGATCTCATCGTGTGGGAAGGTGCGTGCGAAGTACATGAGCTGTTCAGTGCCAAAGAACTTGCGCAGCTCAAGGTGCGCCACCCGGATGCGGAAGTTCTTGCGCACCCCGAATGCGAGCAAGCGGTGCTCGATCAAGCGGATTTCATCGGCTCCACGACAGGGATCATTCAGCACGCGATCAAGACGCCGGCCAAGACGTTGATCATTGCGACGGAAGATGGGGTGTTTCATTCGATACGCAAAAAAGTGCCGGAGAAGACTTTGATTCAAGCGCCGGGGCAAGGTGAGAGTTGCTCGTGCACACGTTGCCCGTACATGCGTTTGAACACGCCCGAAAAACTCTACCTTTGCTTGCGCGATCTCAAGCCCGAGGTGATCGTGCCTGAAGCGTTGCGCGCGCAAGCGCTAAAGCCGATCGAGCTCATGCTTAAACTTTCCTGAGTAAGTCAGCCGTTTCCGTCGTGATCTCACTTGGTTTTGCATGAAGAATGAACGGGGCAGACTTCCTGCATTGGGCAATTTGCAACTTTCTTGCGCGTGCATGCGCGCTCGCCGAGCCGTAGGAGTGCGGCTTCGAAATCTGCGAAAGTGATGGTTTGCGCGTTGACTTCGTTTGCGGCGTAGAGCTTTGCGCGCAGTATGCTTGGCGCTCCCTCGGCGTCTTCGTCTTTGCGAAGTAGCTGCAAATGGATTGCTGCGGCACGAGTTGCTGCGTGCAGCGGAATTTCGTCGGCTAGCCGCCATGTGTCGCGCAAAGGACGTAAGAACTGCAATGCCGTGGCAACACCGATACCCGGAGCGAGCGCGGCGATTCGGCCTACAAGGTCTTCAATGCCCTCGGCTTCGCGGGCAAGACGCGAGAGCGACCCACGGTAGTGTAAGTCGAGCGCGTTGGCAGCGCGTTTGAATTTCGCGGCTTCGCGCTCAGGATTTTTGCAGTCGGCGCGTGCGAGAGTTTGTGTGATATCGGTAATATTGCACGACGTAATTTCTTGTAGGTTGCTGCAGTGGGCAGCGCGAAGAGCGCGAAAGATGTGTTCGATTTTCTCTTCATCCATGCGCGCGCTGCATAAACACGCAACGATCAGCCAGCTTTCGAGAGAGCGATCGTCCTCGGCTGAAAGGTCAATCTCGAGTTTGTGGCTCAGGTGTCCGCCGAGTCGATCAAGTAGGCGTGCAATGAAACACAAATCAGCGTCAGGCGAAGGCACCGTAGTTTGACCTCAAAGCCGTGCCAAGAATTGCTTTACCAAATTTGTTGAGCCGGCGACGGTGCCGATGTCGATTAAGGGATTGCGTTGATTGTAGATGCGCTTTTTGCCTTCGAAGTTGAGATAGGTGCCGCCGG
>CAYRID010000013.1:0-17879 GCA_964424225.1 uncultured Geobacter sp. | reverse complement strand
CTTCGCGCACGAGCAAGTCACCGGCACAAACGTCCCACTCGTTTTTGGGATTGGTCGAAATATTGAGGTCTCCGTCTCCGGAAGCGATGCAAGCGAGCTTCCACGCAATCGAGCCGACGGGACGAATTTCTTTGAACCAACCTTCGTAGGGATCGAACTGACCGCGTGAAGTTTCGGTGCGGCTTGCAATCAGCGTTGCTGCTGCGAGTTGCGCGCATGCTGAAACGTGTACGCGCTGGCCATCGCGAAAAGTGCCACCGTTTCGTGTCGCCCAGACGGCAACTTTAGCGAGCGGGTTGACGATTACGCCCACCACGGGCTCGCCGTTGTCGACGAGTGCGATTGAGACCGCAAATTCGGGAATGCGTTTGATGAATTCTTTGGTGCCGTCCATAGGATCAATAATCCATACACGATTTCGTGTTATACGCGACGGATCGTCGGTAGTCTCTTCGGAAAGAATGCCGTCCTCGGGAAAGGCGTGCTGTAGAGACCCGGTGATGAGGCAGTTGGCAGCAAGATCTGCATGCGTGACCGGATTATCCTTTGCTTTTTCCCAGCTTGCGTTCGGTGTGTCGTAGTGGCGAACCAAAACGTCGGCGGCTTCGCGTCCGATGCGTAGCGCAATGTCGAGTTCTTGCGAATAGGTGTTTGCAGAAGCGTTTTGCGAAGAAGTTCGTGAAGTCATGGCGACCGATTATAAGCAAAAAGTCGTCGCCGAGGAAACCAGTGCTTTGATTTTTGTGACATTGATTTCTGTACTGCGTTCGCTGGTAGCTCGATTTCGTGCTCTTGATTGCGCAGGGCAGTGCAGGCTCTATTTCCGTCGGATGTTGGCCCACGACACTGTTCAGTGTTCATTGGTGTCGTGGGCCAAGTTTTACCAGCCGAGCACGTAGGCGAAAATCAACGGCGCAACGATCGTGGCATCCGAGTTAATCATGAAGCGCGGTGTGTCGATGTTGAGCTTGCCCCAGGTGATCTTCTCGTTGGGAACGGCGCCCGAGTATGAACCAAAGCTCGTCGTGCTATCGCCGATCTGCGCGAAATAGGCCCAGAATGGCACGTCCCACTCGAGATCTTGAATCATCATCGGTACGACGCAGATCGGGAAATCGCCTGCAATACCGCCGCCGATTTGAAAAAAGCCGATTGGCGTTTTTCGCTTCGCACGCTCGAGATACCAGCGGCTCAACAGTTCAAGTTGTTCCGTGCCGGAGCGCATGGCGCGATGGCTTGACACCGTTCCGTCGATTACGCGCGCGGTGAAGATGTTGCCCATCGTCGAGTCCTCAAAGCCCGGCGTAAAAATCGGAATGCCTTTTTCTTTTGCGGCATACACCCAAGAGTTTTGTTTTGGAATTTGGAAGTGCTGCTCAAGCGTGGGATCGTCGAGCAATTGGTACATGAATTCAAACGGAAACTTTGGTGTGTCGCTCTTGGCGGCTTCGGCCCAGGCTTTGGTGAGCCGCTTCTCGGCGTGGCGAAAAACGGTTTCCGGAATGCAGGTATCCGTCACACGGTTGAAGCCTTGATCGTAGAGCTCTTGTTCGTCTTGCGGGCTCAAATCGCGGTAGTTTGGCACCATGCGGTATTCATTGTGCGCAAGCAGGTTAAAAACATCTTCTTCGAGGTTGGCTGCCGTCGAGCAAATGGCTGACACTTTTCCTTGTCGTATCATCTCGGCCAGGGAAATGCCCAGCTCGGCCGTCGACATCGCGCCTGCGAGAGTGATCAACATTTCGCCGCCTCGGTCGAGGAGTTGATTCCACGCTTTCGCAGAATCGACGACTTCGCGTGCGTTGAAGTGCCGGTAGTGCGTATCCATGAAATTGCGAATAGTTGACATCGTTGTCCTCCTAAGTCGTGTCCGTTTTCGTTGGGATGATGGGCCGCAGCCTAGCAAAGCCTCAAAAATTTTTCGGGCTTTCCGCACAAATACTCTATTCTTCACTCGCCGCGTACAGTTTTGATTTGTGTCGCGAAGGCCCGGGAAGTGCACATTTGAAAACGAACTCGAAAATGAGCAAAGAAGAATGAGTTGCGAAGCGAATTTGGAAACACGACCTCTTGCCGAGCGCTTGCAAGCTGCTGTTGCGCGCACGCGCGCTTTTGTCGCACAAGATGGATTTGGCGCGCAGACCGCCACGTGGCCGTGGGGCGCGTTGCTCGCTGAGGATTTGTGGACGCTGCCGCGTGCTGCGTGTAGTGCATCGTCACCGACGAAAAATTTGACTTTGCGCAAATTTCTCGCCGAGCGCGTGGCCAAAGCGCTGGCGTGTGCAGAGCCAAGTGCCGCGGAAAGTGAAATGGCTCGCACAGCACGGTCCGCGTCGTGCATCGCAGCGATTCGCAGTGCGCTCGAGTTTGCCGATGCGCTGGGGCTTTTGCGCGCACCGGAAATTTTGCCGCTGATCGCTTTGCTCACCCAAGCGCAGCGCTCCGACGGAGCTTGGGCCGATGCGCAAGGCAACGCGAATTTGTCGCTTACGGGAATTTTCGCAGGTTATCTCACGCGCACGTTTCAAGTGCGAGCGAGCGTGCTGGCGCGAGCAGGACAATATCTTTCGCAGCGTTGGTCGCCTGCACTTTTGCGCGGTGACGCAAGCGAGTGTTGGGATGTGCTGATTGCCTTTGCGCAGTTCTATGCGGTGAACGATGGCGAGCACTGCGATGAGATTTTGCAACGTTGTGGTCGCGAACTCGAACGCGCATATCGCAAGCAAACCGTCCAGGCACTTGATCTCGCGTATTTGTTTCAGCTTTGTGAGGCCGAAGCGTTTCCGGCGGTGAGCGCGACGAGTGCTGAAGTCGTCGCTGCCATTCTTGCTTCGCAGCGCGAAGATGGCAGCTGGGCCGGCAGTTGCGCCACGCATGGCGACGCCGTCGCAGCGACATTCTTTGCCATCACAGCATTGAAGCGACTGACACGATAAAGAGTAGGATTACAGATTCAATCTTATCGAACAATTGGATGCGGACGTAAAGGTCGCGCTTGAGATCCAGGCCTTTTTGCCGAAGAGGCCCGAACGAGCCGCGCAGACCGTGCTGGAAAACAGTCGCACGCGGAAGCTTGTCAGTCCCGGCTTTGACCAGTTTGACTTTGTGCAGAACTCCAAAGAATCGAGAACAAATAAAAAGCGCAAAACGCGCGAGGATGTTTTCACTATTTTGTGTAATCGTTCATGTAGGGTAGAGCGGTGGCGGTGTTTTCAATCGTACTACCGGCGGCTTGCAAGACAGCGATGCCGTCCCAGCTTCCGTCGAGAAATTGGCGCTGCATGCCGGGCGCGATCGTGCCTTGGATCTCGCCGTCGCGATAGCTCACCGTCGCGTGTGCCACATCCAGTGTCAGCGTTTGCGTTGGATTGGCCTCGACGCTTTGCATGAGGCGCTCATTGTCTTCGTGAGAGAGCACGAGCAGCGGCAACCCCAGTGAGCCGCAGTTGCCGGCGAAAATTGCAGCGAATGATTCACCGACGAACGCACGAAAGCCCCAGCGTGCGAGCGCCTGCGGTGCGTGCTCGCGCGATGAACCGCAACCGAAGTTTTTTCCGACGATCAAAATTTGCGCGCCTTGATATTCCTTTCGATCGAGCGGGTGTTGGCCTTTGGCTTGTTTGCGATCGTCCGTGAAGGCGTGCTCGCCGAGGCCGTCGAAGGTGACCACCTTCATGAAGCGCGCCGGAATGATGCGATCCGTGTCGATGTCGTTCCCGCGCAGCACACAAGCGCGCCCTTGCACGCGTTCGATTTTCGAGTTGCTCATTATAAAATCTCCCGGACATCGGTGACACAACCGCGGATCGCCGCCGCTGCCACCATCGCCGGCGACATGAGCAGCGTGCGCCCGGTTGGTGATCCCTGGCGGCCTTTGAAGTTGCGATTGCTCGACGACGCACAAATTTCGTCGCCGACGAGTTGGTCTGGATTCATGGCAAGGCACATCGAGCAACCGGGTTCGCGCCAACGAAATCCCGCTGCGCGAAAGATCTCATGCAAGCCTTCGCGCTCGGCTTGCTCTGCAACGGCGCGCGAGCCTGGCACCACAAAAGTGCGTACCCCTGGCGCTACTTTGCCGTGTTTCGCGACGGCCGCGGCTTCGCGTAAATCTGAAATTCGTCCGTTCGTACACGAGCCAATGAAGGCGACATGGATTGGTGTACCAGCGATCGCTTGCCCAGATTTGAGCTGCATGTAGGCCAGGGCTTCTTCAATCGACGCACGCGCTTCGCCTTGAAAATCTTGTGGCGACGGAATTTTCTCGTCCACACCGATATTTTGTTCGGGATTGATGCCCCAAGTGACCGACGGTGCGATGTCCTTGGCGGTGAGTACGAACTCATCGTCATATGCTGCACCCGCGTCGCTGGCCATACTTTGCCACCAGGTTTTGGCACGCTCGAAGGCTTCGCCTTGCGGTGCATAGCGGCGCCCGCGCAAATACGCGAAGGTCGTTTCGTCGGGATTCACATAGCCTACGCGCGCGCCGCCCTCGATCGACATATTGCAGACGGTCATTCGCTCTTCCATCGACATGGCTTCGATCGCCGAGCCCGCGTATTCGTACGCAAAACCCACGCCGCCTTTTACGCCAAGCTTGCGAATGATGGCGAGAATGACGTCTTTCGCGTACACGCCGCGGCCGAGTTTTCCGTCGATGGCGATGCGGCGCACCTTGAGTGGATCCATCGCGAGGCAGCCCGTTGCGAGGATGTCGCGCACTTGGCTCGTGCCGATGCCAAACGCTACGGCGCCAAAGGCTCCGTGCGTCGAAGTGTGACTGTCGCCGCACGCGATCGTCATGCCGGGTTGCGTGAGCCCAAGCTCCGGACCGACGACATGCACGACACCTTGTTGCCCGCTTGCAGGATCAAAAAACGTGAGCTCGTTTTCACGACAATTTTTTTCAAGTTCGACCATCATCGCTTCGGCGAGTACGTCCGGGAATGGTCGAATTTGCGAATCCGTCGGAATGATGTGATCCACCGTCGCAAACGTGCGCTTTGGAAACCGCACGCGAAGCTTTCGCTCGCGAAGCATTGCGAAGGCCTGCGGGCTCGTGACTTCGTGAATCAGATGCAAGCCGATGAAAAGTTGCGTCTGGCCACTCGGAAGCTCGCAAACCGTGTGTGCGTCCCAGACTTTCTTAAGTAGATGTTGAGGAGTCTTCGACATGGCGGGTAAGTAGCACGCACCGCGCAACCCGTCACGCGATGCATGCGTCTTGCACGGTCGACGCTGCAACGCAGAAAAGACAGTGCGCGCAGGCAAACGCTTGGACGAGGGTTGGCTTGTGTTCGCAGTGATTTTGCATGCACCAACACGACGCACGAAAATCGTCGTGCCTCTTCTATCGCCCGCGCGGTTCTGATAGCTTCCGGGCCGTCGCCCGTTACCGGCCATTGTTCGGGGTGTAGCTCAGAGGTAGAGCCTGGGTTTTGGGTTCCCAGTGTCGTGGGTTCGATCCCCACCATCCCGACCAACTTTTTTCGCAATTTGCACTTTGTGCTTTGAACTTTGCGCTTTGTGCGTTTTGTACTTTGAAATGGAAAATGGAGGATCGAAGGTGAGCACGCTTACGCCTGCGTTGTTGGAGCGGATCCACAATACGATCCGGTTTTTGTCGATCGACGCCATCGAGAAGGCGAAGTCGGGCCACCCGGGCGCGCCGATGGGGCTGGCGGCGCCGGTCTTCGAAATTTGGGATCAGCATTTGTGCTTCGATCCGTCGGATCCTGCGTGGCCGCAGCGCGATCGCTTCGTGCTCTCGGGCGGGCACGCGTCGATGCTCTTGTATAGTCTCCTACACCTTTTTGGGTATGACCTCTCGCTCGACGAGATCAAGAATTTCCGCCAGCTCGGTTCGCGCACGCCGGGGCATCCCGAGTTTGGGCATACGCCGGGCGTCGAAGTGACGACGGGGCCGCTTGGCCAAGGTTTTGCGCATGCCGTCGGCATGGCGCTCGCGGCGAAGATGACACATTCTCGTTTCGGAGCCGCCAAGCGCGCGGCGGATGCGCGCGGTGCGCTCGGGCCGGGGCCGGGTGCGCAGCGCGTTTATGGCACCGTCGGGGACGGCGATCTCATGGAAGGTATCTCCGCCGAGGCGGCCGCGCTTGCCGGTGTGCTCGAACTCGGCAATTTGATTTTCCTCTACGACAACAATCAAATCAGCATCGACGGTGCGACGCGAATTGCTTTTACAGAAAATATTCGCGCGCGTTTCGAGGCCCAACACTGGCATGTGGAACACGTGTCGGGCGAGGATCTGCCGGCGCTGCGCCGCGCGCTCGAAGCGGCGAAGGCCGAGACGAAGCGCCCGTCGCTGATCATTTGTGACACCGTAATCGGTTACGGGAGTCCGAACAAAGCCGGCACGTCGGCGACGCATGGCTCACCGCTGGGTGCCGACGAGGCGCTCGCGACGAAGCGCGCCGCGGGTTGGCCCGAGACGGAAACCTTCTTCGTTCCGTCGGAAGTGCGCGCGTATCTCGCGGAGCGGATTGCGACCAAGAAACAGGAGCGCGCAAAGCGCGATGCCGAGATTTCAGCGTGGAAGAGTGAGAACCCGGCGCTCGCCGCGCAGTGGGAGAGTTTCCGCGCGCGACGTCTGCCGGCGGATTTGACGGCGGTGCTCACGCAGGGAATGGCGGAAGCGAAAGACGCCACGCGCAAACACTCGAGCACGCTGATTCAGCGCATCGCCGAAGCGGTGCCGTTTTTCGTCGGTGGCTCGGCAGATCTCGCGTGCTCGAATCTTACGACGATCAACAAGACCACTGACGTCGGCCCCGCCGCGGGCGACGCGGATTGGTATGCCGGGCGCAACATCCACTTCGGTGTGCGCGAGCATGTGATGGGCGCGATCGCCAACGGCATTGCGCTCGACGGCACGTTCTTGCCGTTCGTCGGCACCTTCCTCGTGTTCAGCGACTACGTGCGTCCGGCGGTGCGGCTCGCGGCATTGATGGGTGTGCGCAACACTTTTGTGTTTACGCACGATTCGATCTTCCTTGGCGAAGATGGCCCGACGCATCAACCGATCGAGCATGTCGATTCGCTGCGCTTGATTCCAAATCTCTACGTGTTTCGTCCGGCGGACGGGCTCGAAACGGCGCTGGCTTGGGCCTGGGCGCTGCAAAAAGCAAACGGCCCGGTGGCGCTCGCGCTCTCGCGTCAAACGCTTCCGCCACTTGCGCGTCCGGCGACGTTTACGAACGAAGATATCTGGCGCGGCGCCTACATCGCGCAGGAATGTGCAGGCAAACCCGACGTCGTGTTCGTGGCTTCGGGCTCCGAGGTTTCGCTTTGCCTTGATGCGGCGCAGAAGCTTGCCTCCGACGGAAAGAAGACGCGCGTGGTGTCGCTGCCGTGTCTCGAACTTTTCCTCGAACAACCCGATGCCTATCGCGCGCAAGTCGTTCCGACGGGAAGTGTGCCGGTGGTGGCGGTTGAAGCCGGCTCGGCGCGCACGCTGCACGAGCTGGTTGGGGGAAACGGATTGGTGTATGGCATTGATCGCTTCGGTGCCTCGGCGCCGCCAGCGAAACTCGCCGAAGTGTATGGCTTTACGCCCGACGCGCTCGCCAAGCGCGTGCGCGAGTTTCTAGCACGCTAGCGTTCGCAAAGTGCAGTGTGTGCGGTTTTACGCGAGGCTTTGCGCGAGTGTTTCGGCTTGCGTGAGAAGTTCTTCGAGCAGCGTGAGGCCGCCGTCCCAGAATTTTGCATCGCGGATGTCGAGCCCGATGCGCTGCAATAACTCCGGCGGTGCGACCGATCCACCCGCCCGCAAGAGATCGAGATATTGCGGCACGAAGGCCTCGCCGATTTCGTCGTAACGATGCAAGAGCGCAAACACGAGCAACTCGCCAAACGCATAGGCGTAGCAATAAAACGGGCTGTGCACGAAGTGTGGGATGTAGAGCCACCACCAGCCGTAGTCATTTGAAAGTGTCACCGAGTCGCCAAACATCGGGCGGTTTGCCGCAAGCCAGAGTTCGTTGATGCGGTCGGTGGTGAGTTCGCCTTCGCGGCGGCGAGTCGTGTGGAGTGCTTCTTCGAAGCGTGTCATGGCGACTTGGCGAAACACTGTCGCAAACGCTTCTTCGAGTTTGCCGCAGATTAAGGCCAGTTGTATTTGCGGGTCGCGTTCTTCGCGAAGCAAGCGGCGAAACACGAGCATCTCGCCAAACACGCTCGCGGTTTCCGCCGTCGTAAGCGGCGTGTGCTGCTCGAAAAGGCCTTGCTCGCGTGCGAGATATTGATGCACGCCGTGGCCAAGCTCGTGCGCGAGCGTCATCACGTCGCGAAGCTGCCCGGTGTAGTTCATGAGCACGTAGGGATGCAGCTCAGGCAACGTCGCTGCGCAGAACGCGCCGCCACGTTTGCCGGGCCGAAGCTCGGCATCGATCCAGTGTTCGTCGAAAAACTTTTGTGTCACTGAGGCCATTTGCGGCGAGAAGTCGCGATAGGCATCGAGCACGATCCGCTTTGCCGCCGCAAAATTTTGCTTTCCAGTGTGTCCGGGGATTGGCGCATAGCGATCGTAATCCGCCAGCTTTTCAAGGCCGAGAAGCTTGGCTTTCAGTTTGTAATAACGTGCGACAAGGTCGTAGCGCGCCTCGCAGGCATTGAGCAAACTGGCGACGGTAGCGGCATCGATTTCGTTGGAGAGATTGCGTTCGTGCGCAGGATACTCATAATTGCGTAGGCGATCCTTCGTCGCTTTGTCTTGAACGAGTGTGTTGAACAGGAAGGTGAGGACGCGTTGTTGTCTTTGCAGCCCTTGCGTGAGGCTGGTCGCAGCGGCCGCGCGTAGGTTTCGATCCGGCTCGTAAAGAAGGGAGAGCACTTCTTCTTCGCTGAGTTCCTGGGTGGCGCTCGCATGAGTGACAAAAAAGCGTAGGTCGCTCAAAATTTCGTCGAAGAGACGTGAGAAAGCGCGACTTCCGGTATTGGCCGTTTCTTCCAGTAGGCGCTCTTCGGATTCGGAGAGCACATGCGCACGATAACGCCGCAAGCCTTCCAGAAAATGGCGGCGTTTGGCGAGTGCTGGATTTGCAAGAAGCGCATCGACCTCTTCGAGCGCCAGCCACTCAAGCTCAAAAAAGAGCAGTGCGTTTTTGATTTGTGTGACCTGCTCTTGCACTCTTTGCAAAAGTGCTCCGTGTTTGGGGTTTGCGGTGTCGGCCGAAAACAGCAGCTCCGCAAATACATAAGCGCGCGAAACGGGCGTTTGCAGGGTTTCGAGCGCATCGACGGCGTTGGCGAGTTGTACGGCATCAAGCGTGCCGATCTGGCCGCGATAGCGTGCAGCAAATTTCTGGGCGCCTGCGTAAGTCTGCGCGAGATCTTGCATAATCTTTGGATCGTCGCTTCCCGCGTAGAGATCTGCGAGATTCCAGCGCACGCCTGCGGCGCCACCCGGATCGCGTGCGGCTTCGTGCATCGCGCTTTGTTCATCGTGCATGGAATTTTTCCGAAAAAAAGTTTGAAGAGAGATTGGCTGCAACATGGCGAAGCAAAGTACCGCGCTTTGTGCGCGGAGGCGAGACGCGCTGTGACGCAGTTTGGAAAACGCGATAAAGTTTTGTCCACTCGGAACACGCTTTGAGGAGGTCGCAATGACCGACGGTGATGCGCAGCGCACGAAAGCAATGGATGAAAAATTTTGCAGCGACTGCGGTGCCGCCATCAAAGTCAGGGCAGAGATTTGCCCGAAGTGCGGAGTGCGGCAAATGCCAGCGCCGAGCCTCTTGGGTGCCGTTGCGCCCAATGGCAAGAATCGCA
The DNA here is from genome assembly GCA_964424225.1 of uncultured Geobacter sp. Classification (GTDB taxonomy): domain Bacteria; phylum Myxococcota_A; class UBA9160; order UBA9160; family JADFDR01; genus JADFDR01. The sequence continues at coordinate 8,087 of CAYRID010000013.1, read as the reverse complement.
TTGCTGCGGCCTTGCTCGCGTTTTTCTTGGGTGGCTTTGGGATTCACAAATTCTACTTGGGGCAGATCGGTCTTGGAATCGTGTATCTCTTGTTTTGCTGGACGTTCATTCCGGCGGTTGTCGCTTTCATTGAGTTCATTCTCTTGCTTGTGATGAGCGATGCAGAATTCAATCGAAAATACGGTGGCGCTTGAACTCGCATGGTTTGCGGTTTTCGTTTGTGTGTAGCCCCGCAGTGTTGGTTTTTAGAAACTGTTTTGTGTCGACACAATATTGATTTAGTCAGTTCGCGGTCGAGTAGGCACAGCGCTCTTGCCAAGGGCAGTGCGACTTGAGCGTAGATGGTCAAAAGGAGGCGAAAATGTATTACGTCGTGGAAAGCAAGAAGTCGTTTGAACAAGCCGCTCAGGATCTCGAAGCGGCTGTGAAGCGCAATGAGTTTGGCGTGCTGCACGTGCATGATCTTGGGGCGACGCTGCGCGGCAAAGGCATCGAGTTTGCCGAGCAGTGCAAGGTGTTTGAGGTTTGCAATCCCAAGCAGGCCGCCAAGGTGCTTGCTGCCGATATGCGTCTCAATATGGCTTTACCATGTCGCATCTCTGTGTTTACCGAAGAGGGGAAAACCAGGCTTGGCCTGATTAAGCCCGCGCAGATGCTTGCGTCGCTCTCACAAGATCCTGCACTCACACAAGTCGCCAAGGAAGTCGAAGAAAAAACCATTCGCATGATTGACGAAGCGAAGTAAAGCGCGTCGCACACCGCTTCGCGGGAGAAGTGGCCGTGTCATTACTTTACACAAAGGAGAAGGCTATGAATTTTCTACTCAAAAATGTGACAAAGCGAGTTCGAGCTGACATTTTGACGATGGTGGTGACGATGGCAATGGGACTCGGTGCTGCCAGCGTGGCATCGGCGCATTGCGATACGCTTGAGGGGCCGGTGGTGCAGGATGCGAAGCTTGCACTCGAAAAAGGTAATGTTGATCCGACACTGAAGTGGGTTGGAAAGGCTGATGAAGCGGCGGTGAAGGCGGCGTTCAAGCAGGCGTTGGCGGTGCGTGCTCTTGGAGTTGAAGCACAAGCGCTCGCAGATCGATATTTCTTCGAGACGCTTGTGCGTTTGCATCGCGCTGGGGAAGGTGCGCCGTACACAGGACTTAAGGATGAACCGGTGGAGCCCGTGGTGGCGCTGGCTGAAAAGGCGCTCGCCGACGGTTCTTCCGAGGCGCTCAGCGCGGAATTGAGTGCAGAGCTTTCGAAGGGCCTTCAAGCAAAGCTTGCAGACGTTGCGAAAGCACAAAAGAACAAGGACAAGAATGTGAAGTCGGGCCGCAAATATGTGGAGGCTTACGTGGCCTACATGCATTACGTGGACGGTTTGCACAATGCGATTCTTGCGAAGGGCCACCATGCTGATGCGGATGGTGCAGGGCGTTCGGGGCACAAGAAGTAGGCTTGAGAAAGTGAGGGGAGGGGGAGTGATGCAAAAAAAGTGTTGTTGTGTGGGCGGCAGGGCTATTGGGGCTCACGCTGGTGGCGAGTGGGTGGCGCCATCCACCGCACGGACCGGTGGGACCGCGCGGTGCGGTGGAGCGCACGATCGAGCGCAAGATCGAGAACAAGGTTGAGGCAAAATATTCCGCGAAAGATCTCGATCATCAGCACAAAGACAAGAAAATTGTGATCGTGCACGAGAAGAAGCATCTGCGTGGACGAAATTGCTGGCCGCATGGTGTGCACTGGCACTGCCGTTAAGAGCATTTTACGAACATCAAAGTGCGTTGAGCCGAGTACCGTTTTGCGTATTTTGCTCAACGCATTTTATTTTTTTCGCAGTGCCATAGAGGGTTGCGAATCACGGGTTGCGTCAATTTTGAGGGGTGATGCGTGACACATCCGAGAGTCATCTTGCACGCAGACATGGATGCCTTCTTCGCGGCCGTTGAGCAGCGCGATCGGCCGGAATTGCGCGGACGGCCGGTGATCGTCGGCGGACGTTCCGCGCGCGGCGTGGTGGCGGCGGCGAGTTACGAGGCGCGCCGCTTTGGCGTGCATTCGGCGATGCCAACCGCTGAGGCGCGCAAGCTTTGCCCGCAAGGTGTTTTCTTGCAGGGCAATATGCGACGTTATCAACGCGAGTCGCGGCGAATTTTTGAAATCTTTGCACGATATTCTCCGATGGTGGAAGGCCTCTCGATTGATGAAGCCTTTTTGGATTTGACCGGCACGGAGCGTTTGCTTGGCAAGCCGCATGATGTGGGCGAGAGATTACGCAAAGAAGTGTTTCAGGCAACGCAACTGACCGTGTCGGTAGGGATTGCGCCGGTAAAGATGGTGGCGAAGATTGCGAGCGACGAAGCGAAGCCAGATGGTTTGTGTGAAGTCAAACCCGACGCAGTGCGTGCATTTTTGGATCCACTGCCGGTGCAGCGCATTTGGGGCGTGGGGCCGGTCGCTGCGCGCAAGTTGCACGCGTTGGGCTTTCGTAGCATTGGAGACCTTGCGCATGCCGATGCAACGCGTCTGAAATATTTTCTTGGCGACTGGGGTCTTGCGCTGCAACGTCTTGCACTCGGCGACGATTTGCGCGAAGTCGAAGCCTATCGCGAACCCGTTTCGTACGGTGAAGAAAACACGTTCGAGCGCGATATCTCCGACGGAGAAATGCTGCGTGCAGCACTGCGCGTGCATAGCGAGGCTGTGGCGCGCAGGTTGCGTCATGATGGTGTGGTGGCGCGCACGTTGACGCTAAAAGTGAAGCTCGCTCAGCGCGCAGGACCTGGGCAGCGTGGCTTTCCGCAGATGACACGTCAGCGTACGCTTTCGGAAGGTACGAACGACGGTGCGACGATTTACGCAAATATGTGTTTATTGTGCGATGCCTTGTCACTCAAAGAGCGTGTGCGCCTCGTTGGCGTTTCCGTGTCGGGGCTTGAAGCCGAGGCGCGCGAGCAGCTTGGCCTTTTTCGGGATGACTTGCCAAACCAGCGCCGTAAAAAACTCAATCGTACGCTTGACGCGATCCAGGACCGTTTTGGTCAAGGCGCGATTGCGCACGGTGTGACGTCTGCTGCAAGTCGAGCCGGCCTTTCAACGCGAATCAAGCGCGGTGATGACGACGAGTGAGAGGCATTGGGCGATTGCCGTTTTGCGACCGACTTGGCGGCTTGATAGACTCGCGTGCACGATGCGGCTTTTGCACACCATGATTCGCGTGAAAGATCTTCAAGAATCGCTGCGTTTCTATACGCAGATTCTTGGCATGAATCTCTTGCGCCAAAAGGATTATCCCGACGGTGAGTTCACACTTGCGTTCGTTGGCTATAGCGAAGAGGCCGAAACGGCCGTAATCGAGTTGACTTACAACTGGGGGAAATCGGATTACACCCTCGGTGATGCTTTCGGTCATTTGGCGATTGGCGTACGAGATATTTACGCCACTTGCGAACGGCTGCGCCAAGCAGGCGCGAAGATCGTGCGCGAGCCGGGTCCGATGAAGCACGGTACGACGGTGATCGCGTTCGTCGAAGATCCAAATGGCTACAAGATCGAACTCATTGAAGAGGTATGACACTTTGTTGCGTTGCTCGTTTTTGCGCGTGAAGCGATCGAATGTGTCTCGGTTTTGTGTTACGTTTTTTCTGAGCCTATTTTTCTTTGGAGGCGTGCGGGCGAACGATGCGCCCGCGCGTACCGCGCCGCGCGTCGTGGCGTCGATTCCTGCGCTTGCCTTGATTGCGCAAGAGGTCGTTGGCGAAGCGAAGGTGCCGACGATTTTGCCGCCGGGCGGCAATCCGCACTCTTTCGAACCCAAGCCCTCCGATGCGAAGCGTGTGCAGGGCGCCGATATTTTGCTCGTGATTGGTCTTGGTTTTGATGACTGGGCGCTGCGTTTGCCGTCGGCGTCCGACGGGAAAAAGCTGCACACTGTGCTGGCTTCGCGAGATATTGATCTTTTGCCACTCGAAGAGGGGCACGCGCCGCATGGCGCTCGGTATGGCGAAGTTGAGCAACACCAAGAAGAGTTGGATCCGCATTTTTGGATGGATCCGACTTGCGCGGCGCAAATTGCGGACACGCTTGCGGTCGAACTTGCAACGATTGACCCCGCGCAGGCGTCCGTTTATCGCGCGCGCGCAGAAAAATTCCGTGCGCGTTTGCTTGTGCTCGACCAAGAGTTGCTGACGAAACTCGCGCCTTTGCGCGGTACGGGCTTCGTTGCGACGCATGGAGGTTGGGCGTACTTCGCGCGTCACTTTGGACTTCGACAAGCAGTGGTTTTGCAAGAAGGCGCGAATCAAGAGCCTGGGCCACGCATGCTGAAGCAAACGATCCATGCCGTGCGTGCGCAGAAGCTTCGCGCTGTGTTTTCCGATGCGCGCTTTCTTGAGACGAGTGCGCGAATCATTGCGCAAGAAACCGGCATTCCGATCGTGCGTCTTGATCTTCACGGTGTCAGTGCGAATGCGAAGGATTATGACACTCTTTTGCGTTGGAACGTCGAGCAGATCGTTGCGCTCTTGCACGAAGCGCACGGCGCTGCGGCGAACGGATCGCTTTCCGTAACCTTTGATGCAAACTAAGATCGCGCTACGTGAGATTTTTTTCAGACTTTGAAGTGCGTACGCGTCCATCGCAGATTTGCAGTTGACCTTGATGAAATAGGCGAATCGCCTGCGGCACGAGTTCACGTTCTACGGCTTGCACGCGTGCAGCCAACGTCTCCGGAGTGTCGTCGTCTTCGACAGGGACCGCCTTTTGCAAAATGATTGGACCGTGGTCGTATTCGTCATCGACGAAATGCACCGTGGCGCCCGTGAGTTTAACGCCATGCTTTAACACGGCTTCGTGTACATGATGGCCGTAATAGCCTTGGCCACAAAATGCCGGAATCAAGGCGGGATGTACGTTGATTGCGCGATTCCGAAAACGTGTGCGTGGTTCAAAGATAGAAAGAAATCCCAATAGGGCTACGAGGTCGATTTCGTATTTTGCAAGTTCAGTATGCAGCGCATTATTGAAGGCTTGGTTTGTTGCAAAGGCTTTGCGTTCAATGGCGACGGCGGGAACGTTGTGCCGTCGCGCACGTTCAAGGCCGCCGGCGTTGGCCTTCGACGAGATGACAACCGCAATATGGACACCCGGCAGGCGCCCGTCGGCAATACGCTCGAAGAGATTTTCGAGACTCGTACCGGATCCCGAGAGTAAAACTGCAAGTTTCATTGGACTCTTTTTTGTGTTCGTCATGAGCCAAAAAGCTTTGCGTGAATGCGCCGTGTCGCGGACGATTGGTTCAACGTATAAAAGTGCAAACCCGGTGCGCCGCGATCGAGCAACTCTTGGCATTGTTGCGCTGCCCATTCAATACCGAGTTCTTGAATGCGCACGGGATCTTGTGCGCAGGCAGCCAGGCGCGCATTGAGTTCATGGGAAATCGATGCACCACAAAGTTGTGTCATGCGACGAATGCCTTTTTCGCTCACGATGGGCATGATGCCAGGCACGATCGGAATGGTGATGCCTGCCGCGCGTGCTCGCTCGACAAAGGAGAAATACACTGCGTTATCAAAGAAAAGCTGCGTGATCAAAAAGTCGAGACCTTGATTCACCTTGCGCACTAAGTTCTCGAGATCGGCCTCGGGGCTCGTCGCTGCGGGGTGTGTTTCGGGATAGCAACCACCCGCCAAACAAAAATTCCACTTCGTACGAATGAAGGCAACGAGTTCGCTTGCATAGCGAAACGCATCGGGCGGTTGCACATAGCCTTCCGGCAAATCGCCCGAGAGAGCGAGTACGTTGGCAATGCCGGCTTCTTGCATTCGATCAAGGGATTGTGCGAGATCCGTACGCGAGGCACCGACGCAAGTGAAGTGGGCCATGGCCGTGATGCCGATTTCGTTTTGAATTTGGCTTACGAGTTCGATGGTCTTGCGGCGTGTTGAACCGCCGGCCCCCCAAGTGACCGAGACGTAGTTGGGATTCAAGCGCTTCAAATCGGCGATCGTAGAGTAAAGGTTCGAGAAGCCCTCGTCTGTTTTCGGTGGAAAGAATTCAAACGAACACACGGGATGCTTTGCGCGAAAGAGTTCGGCGATTTTCATGCGTAGCGATGCTCCATTGACGCGCTTTGTGCGACCCGCAAGACTCGCGCACCTTGGAGGTGCGCATGTCGATTCTCGTGACGGGGTCGGTCGCAATCGACCACATCATGGTTTTTGAAGACCGCTTCAAGAATCATATTTTGCCCGACAAAATTCATATTCTGAATGTGTCTTTCTTAGTGCCTGCACTCAAGAGGTCTTTCGGAGGAACGGCCGGAAATATTGCATACGGCCTTCGGTGTTTGGGAGAAGATCCGCTCGTGCTCGCTACGGTGGGCAGTGATTTTCGGCCTTACGCAAATTGGATGGATGAGCACGGCGTTCGCCGCGATGCCATCAAAGTGCTCGACGACGAGCTCACGGCGCAGGCTTTTGTCACGACGGATCTCGATGACAACCAAATCACGGCGTTTCATCCGGGCGCGATGTTGCGTGCACATGAAGCGCGACTCGAAGATCAGGCCGGCCCGTTTTCCGTCGGTATTGTGTCGCCAAACGGCAAACAAGCAATGATGGATTATGCGCGCGCGTTAAAAGCGCGTGGCATTGCGGCGGTGATTGATCCGGGTCAAGCGATGCCGCTTTTTAGCGGTCCCGATCTTGTGGAGATGATTCAAGGCGCCGATGCCTACATCGTGAATGACTACGAGTGGGCGATGACGCTGGCGACGACGGGAATGACCGAGCGCGAGATCGAGAGGGCCGTAAAGACTCTCGTGATTACGCTCGGCGAGCACGGATCCCGAATTCATGAGGCCGGCAAAACGTATGAAATTGCGTCGGTGAAGGCGGAACGCATTGTCGATCCAACGGGCTGCGGCGATGCCTACCGCGCGGGGTTTTTGTTTGGACGCGCGCGCGGTTTACCGTCGGAGCGTTGTGGTCAGCTTGGAAGTTTGATGGGTGCCCTCAAGGTGGCGTTGCCCGGACCGCAGAGTGTACGCATCACGCTGGATGAGTTTCGCAAGCGTTTTGAATGTGCTTTTGGCGTGACCTTTTAAGGGCGAGGGCAAAGCAATTTTGCCTCTTCCAACAATAATTTGTGTTGGAAGCTGCTCGTCTCAAATTTTCATTTTTGTACATGAAGGGGGAATGCAATGCGGCGCAAAGAGAAAGTTCGCAACATTGCCAGTTTGAGCGCGAGCATGCTTTGTCCACTTCCTTGGCTTTTGTCACATATCGGTGTCATTCCCGAATTTTCGCCGACCGTGATCGTATTGCTTGCAGGCATTTCCATTATTGCAAGCGCCTTCATGCTCTCTTGGGCTACCGAGCTTGGTGAACAAGATTTGCCGCAATCGTTTGCGTTGCTGGTGCTTGCACTTGTGAGCGTTCTTCCAGAATACGCCGTGGATCTGCATTTTGCGTGGATGGCCGGCAAGAATCCCGATTACACGCATTTTGCAGTGGCGAACATGACGGGCGCGAATCGAATTCTCGTCGGTATCGGTTGGCCGGTGGTGGTGTTGATTGCTTGTTGGCGAGAGCGAAAATCGTTTCTTGCAATTCGCCGCGGAGAGAATCTGGAGTTGCGATTTTTGCTTTACGCGACGCTGTTTGCATTTTTGATTCCACTGGGTGGTGTCATTGGATTGTTGGATGCCTTTGTGTTGATTGCACTTTTTGCAGTGTATGCACTCAATACGCTACGCAGTCAGCACGGGGAAACGGAACTCGTCGGACCGGCAGCACTCATCAAAGAGTCAACGCACGACTTTGGGCGCCGTGTCTGGGCGACAGGATTCTTGTTGTATGCGACGTATATGATTTTGATTTCTGCCGCTCCGTTTGCAGATGGATTGGTGGAGATCGGAAAACATCATGGCATTGATCAGTTCTTGCTCGTGCAATGGTTGGCGCCGCTTGCTTCGGAGTCGCCCGAATTTGTGGTTGCCATTTTGTTTGCATTGAAATTTCGCGGTGAGGTAGGCATTGGCGCACTGATTTCATCGAAGGTGAATCAGTGGACGTTGCTCGTCGGTGCGAT
>CAYRID010000012.1:0-34366 GCA_964424225.1 uncultured Geobacter sp. | reverse complement strand
GATCGTGCAAATCCGAAAACGGGTCTTGAGCACGTCATGATTTGGGACCACAGCAAGCCAACACTCCCGCTCGTGATCTTCGCCGAATCGGGCAATATCAATCTCGACAACGAAACGAGCACGCTGACACTCACGCTCAAAAATGGCGACGTGCACATTCAAAACAGTGAGCAAGACAGTGGCTCCACACACTCACTCACGCGCCGCGAGGTAGCGCAAACAATTTATCGGCGTATCTCTTTTGCGGGACTCGAATACGAACTCGACGTCAGCTCTATGATCGGAAACCGCTGCTCACTGCGCGAACAAAGTAACGCAGAACTGCGTGCTACCTATACACGCAATATCGCCGGCAACACAGATGATCCGTGTGGCGTAAAAGAACCCAATCGCATTTTAATGACGTTGTATCACCGCTTTCTAAAGCCCATTGCGCCCATTCTCTTTGCTCTCGTCGGCGTACCCTTGGGTCTTCGACGAACGCGTGGCGGCGGACGAGCCTGGAGCATCATGCTCTGTGTGCTTTTGGTATTTATCTATTACGTATTTATGAGTATGGGTGATCGGCTCGCAAAAGATGCGCGCATGCCCGTCTGGTTCGCACTCGCGTTACCAAATTTATTTTTTGCCGCCGTTGCACCCATTCTTTTGTGGCGTGCACGGCGCGGCGAGATTTGAGTTGCGCGACTTGCCCTCGAATTTCCAAGAGACGTACTGCAATGGCCTACGACTCATTGGTGATGTGCAATGGTTGCAGTGCATTGCACGTTCTGAAATTTGTCGCCGCGATGCCTTTGCCGCCTTGTTTGATCCGTCACAAAAAAGAGTAAGTCGCGGCCAAGCACTGCTCTTCGAAGTTCCCGGCATTCAAGAAAAGTTTTTTCTACGTCCAGTTTTACACGGTGGAATCCTCGGCCCATTCTTTGGCGCCACTTTGCTCAGGCTTACGCGTCCGCTCCAAGAACTCGCGGTAACGGCAACACTGCGCGCAGCCGGTGCTGCCGTACCCCGCCCTGCCTTTGTACTCGGGGGAACACTTTGCGGGCACCGACAAGCTCCGCTTTGGAGAGCAGCCATTGCCACCGTCGCCATTGAAAACAGCAGCGACGGCATGGCTTTCTTCGCGCGCCGTCCCAACACTCTGCAAATCGCACGTGCTACGAAGGCGGCCGCGCGAGCCATTCGTCAATTTCACGACTGCGGTGGAATGCATGCCGATTTGCAAATCAAAAACTTACTCTTCGTCGAACAAATGGATGACACCAAAGTGTTTCTAATCGATCTCGATCGAGCACAACACAGATCGCAAGTCTCGGCTGCTCGGCGCATGCAAGAGCTGATGCGTCTGTATCGCTCATTGATCAAACGCAATTTATTAGCGCACTTTGGTACCCGCGAAGCGCAAATCAAAACAGCACACGATTTTCTTGCCGCATACACCGACGGAGATCACAATCTCGAAACCGCTATGCTCGCGCATCTCCGGAAAGAGCAATGGCGCGTTGCCCTGCATCAACTCGGCTATCGCAAAAAAGTGTAGGACTTAGCGAGCAGTGTGGAGCTCTGACTGCGCTTCGGCATACGCACGACGAAATGCACGAAAATCAGATGTCCTTCGCCAGCGGTGATGAAACCAAAGCCAAGCGCTGGGATCTTGCCGAATGACCTCACTCACCGCGTCGTTGATACGACGCATTCCCTCCGCATGCACGCGGCGTTCACGACGCTCTCGGCGCGCCTCGGAAGACTCACTCGGCGCGCCGGCACTCTCTTCCTCTGCTTCCATTTTCAAATCATCGAGCACGATTTCCTCGCCACACACCACCTCTTGCCGACCGTCCGCTAAACGCCGAATCGAAAAAGGAATCACGCCTGCGCCGGTTTGCAAAGCTAGCGCCACCGGCCCCGCCGTTGTCCAGGCAGGATGCCCAAGGAACGGGGCCAACACACCTCCGCGTTGCTCACGCCAATATTGGTCAACCAAAAGTCCCACCACCGCACCACGCCGCAATCCCTTGATGAGCGGTAACATTTTTTGCGGGTAAGTCTTTGATCCCGTTTTGTCGCGTGTTTCGACGATCCAACGGTAAATCGCAGGGTTGGCGACGTTTCGACCAACCGCCATGGTCTCAAGCCCGAATTCACGAAACTGGGCGGCTGCCGAAACCAAGAGCCACTCCCAATTCCCAAAATGCGCACTCACACAAATCACACCTCGACCGCGCGCTGCAACACGTTGCAGGTTTTCGATGCCGCGAAAAACCGTCCGCTGCAAAATCTTCTCCGTAGAAAGACTTTGAAGCTCGGCCCACTCCGCAAACATCACCCCAAGATTGGCAAAAGACGCACGCGCAACCGCAATGCGCTGCGCATCACTCCAATCGGGATACACAAAAGCGAGATGGGCGAGCATCTTCTCGCGTCGGCGTCCGATTAGCGAAAAGCACCAACCGCCAAAGATATGGCCAAGGCGCCGTGCAGCCGTGCGTGGCAAAAGACGCACAAACCAAACGATCCCTTTTGCAAGCCAAAGGCTAAGCTTCCAGCGCAAGCGCAGCATCTGCGACGCTTCTTCCTCCGTCGGCTTATGGCATTTCTTTGTCTTCTTTTCGCGAATCTGGGCGTCGTTTTTCTTCATTGGACTCATGAACGCAAGCGCTCCTCAAGCCAGTCGAGAAACGACTCGGCATCATCCACCGCAAGATCGATACTCAGCACACGCAAGTCCAAATCGCGAATCCACTCAGAGCGAATTTTGATGGCATCTTTTTCGGTGGTTACCCAAACGCAACCGGGTGACGCCTTTGCCAAATCCACAATATCGTCTTCCACATACAAGTGGTGATCCGGAAAAATCTTTTCTGCAACGATTTCTGCTCCAAGCGCTAGCAACGTGCGGCGAAACGCATTCGGATTTGCGAGCCCCGCCAAAACGCCAATGCGCAAATGCTTTAATTCCGACGGAGACATGCGAATACCCGTACGAAGAGATAACACAAAATTCGGTTGTCTCTGCACATTCATCATCTTGGCTCGGGGCGCAAAGCGAGCGAGAATCTCCGCGTCACTCTTTGCAAGCGGTCCGTCGAGAACGCAAACCGCATCGGCCAATCGCAATGTCGATAACGGCTCGCGCAAAGGGCCTCGCGGCAAAACACGATGATTGCCAAATCCGCGCATGCCATCCAACATCAAAATCTCGACATCGCGCTCCAAACGATGATGTTGAAATCCATCATCGAGAAGTAAAACTTGGGTTCGATATTCGCGAATCGCATACGCGCCAACTTGGTCACGACGAGCACCAACGAGAACAGGCACTCCAGAAGTGCGCTGCGCAAGCAAAACGGGTTCGTCTCCAAATTGTGTCGGATCCAAGAGAACTTTTTCTCCGTCGGAGACAACGGAAATTTCTTCGCGACCAATGCGCCCATAACCTCGGCTTGCAATCGCAACGCGAAACCCTCGGTGCGAAAGTGCGTTCGCAAGCCACGCCGTCATCGGAGTCTTGCCCGAACCACCCACAATGAGGTTACCAATACTCACAACGCGGCAATCCAGTTGCTTGGCTTTTTTAAAACCACAGCGATAGACGAAGCGATGCGTACGCGCCGCAGTGCCATACAAAATCGCAAGCACATCCAACGGAAGGAACGCCACGCGCTCAAAAAGTGATTCTTCATTTTTCTGCAACCAAGGAAAAATCACTCTACACTCTCCAATGTCGAACTCAAAAAATTTTGTACAAAAGCAGCTGTGCGCGCAGTCGCACCGCGATGTGCTTGCACGGCGGCGTAACCGCATTCTCCCGCCGCCGCCGCTTGCGCAGGATCGCGCAACCATTCAATCAATGCCGCACCCAATGCTTCCGCGTTGGCAACACGCTTGGCAGCCTTGGCAGCCAAAAGCAAATTCGCTGCATCCGGGAGATTTTGTGTATGGGGACCAAAGAGCACCGGCACTTTCGACCATGCTGGCTCAAGAACATTATGCCCCCCGACACCAACGAGTGTTCCACCCACAAATGCAACCGTCGCACGAGAGAAAATGGCATTTAACTCACCCAGTGTATCGAGGAGTAAAATCTCTCCTGCCCGCAAAGGCTTGCCCGACGCTGTACGCAGCGCGCTGCGACGCTGCACGCGACGCCCCGAAGAACGCAACTCTTTTTCTACTGTCTCCAGACGCTCAAGATGGCGTGGTGCCACCACGAGTGCGGCGCCAAGCCCGGCGCGTTCCGCTACAGCCAGCGCAGTAAGAGCCGCTGCTTCTTCGCCTGCATGCGTACTCGCAGCAACAAAGATCGGTGTCATTTGCAAAAAATCCGCAAGGTCCGCGGCGAGCGTCGCCGCACTGTGCGACGGATCAAATTTTAAGTCGCCGAGCACCTGCACACGTGAAACGGGCACGCCAAGATCCACGAACCGCTCCGCATCAAGAGCGGTACGAGCCGCAACACCATCGATCTTGCCAAGAATCGTCCGAAGTATTTTTTTGCAGCGCCGATAGCGCGGAAAGGAACGATCCGAAATTCGCCCCGAAGCAATCAACACCGGAATTCCGCGCGCCTTCGCTTCTGTAATCCAAAACGGCCAAAGTTCCGTCTCAATCAAGACCAAGGCGCGAGGCTGCACGGCATCCATGGCACGCTTCACGCTCCACGGATGATCGAGTGGACAAAGCGTGCAATCAAAGCCATTCTGAAAATTTTTTGCGACACTTTTCCCTGTTACCGTCATCGTCGAAAGCAAAACTTCGCGACCCTCGCTACGCAATGCTTCCGCCAAACGCCGTGCTACCTGTACTTCGCCCACGCTCGCACCATGAATCCAAATCGCACCGGGTTTGCGCGGAGCCAGCGCACCGAGACGTTCCGACAGTCCAACGGCACGTCTCGGCGAGAGCGCAAGCGCAGCGAGTCCCACCGGTGCGAGTACAAGCGCGGAAAGAGCGGCAAAACTATGTGTGGCGAGCCGCACGAATCATTTCCTCACAAATCTCTGCCGTGCGCGCAGCGGCTCCACCCGAACCGAGGTGCGCGCGAATCGCCATCATTCGCTGCAAGTGCAAGCTGCGAGTCGGCCCCTCCTGCAAAAGAAGTTGCAATGCGTCGGCAATCCGTTCGGGCTTTGCTTGGTCTTGCAAAAATTCAGGCACCACCGGCGCCCCGGCAATCAGGTTCGGCATCGTGAACGACGGCACGTGAATGATGCGCTTTGCAAGCGCCACACTCAACGGATTGGCTCGTCCAGCCACCACCAGAGGTCGTTCCAAGAGCGCCACTTCGACGGTATTCGTACCAGGTTTGCTGAGCACGGCGTCGGCCGCAAATAAAACGTCATAGGTCTTGCCCACAACGAGTCGCAATGGAAAATCGTTTGGCAATTTTTGTGCAGCCACGGCCTGCGCAATCGTCTGCGGATCCAGCGTAGGTGCGACGGGCAACAAAAACGCGAGTTCCGGCATACGCGCTCGTAGCAAACGTGCGGTTTCAAGTTGCAAACTCAAGTTATATCGAATTTCATTGCGTCGGCTGCCTGGCAAAAGTGCAACAATTTTCTGTGTAGAATCTACACCCAGAGACTGACGCACTTCCTCGCGCGAACGATCGTGAAACCAAGTTTGCAACTTATCCAGCAAGGGATGACCCACGAAGTCAACACGAATTGGTGTCGATGCATAGATCGCCGGTTCAAAAGGAAAAATCGCAGCAATACGATCGACGCGCTGCGCGAGCTTGGCCATCCGCCCGCGACGCCAGGCCCAAACTTGCGGGCTCACGTAATACAACACCGGAATTCCCGCACGACGCACGCTTTTGGCAAAAGGCAGATTGAAGTCGGGGGAATCAACCAAAACCACAAGATCGGGGCGCCGGACTTGCAACGCTTCACGCAAGCGTTGCCATGCCGAGAAAATTCGATGAGCACTCGCGAGCACCTCAAAAAATCCACCGATGGCAAGTTCGCGCTGATGCACAATCAGCTCAACACCCGCCCGTTCCATTTGCTCGCCTCCGACACCAAATAATGTCAGATTCGGCAAACGTTCATGCATCGCCTTGACGAGATCCGCTGTGTGCAAATCTCCTGAAGCATCGCCGGAAGAAAGCAGAATCGCTGTCATTGCAATTCTTCAAAATGCGGCATCGCCGCCACCAGATCAAGCGCTGTGCGCAGAGCATCGCGTCCGGCGGCACTCGTCACGAGCGGCGTTTCGCGCGTGCGCACCGAATGAAAAAAAGCACGAGCTTGATTCATCAGTGCGTCTTCGCGATCCAGCGAGATTTTCTCCATCTCAATTTGTGGCTTTCCATCCGGTGTCTTCGAATTGTGTTTTTTGAAAATCACGACTGTTTGCGTTAGGAAATCAATCGAAAAATAACCTTGAGGCTGGAACACCCGAAAGCGTCGCATGGGTGTCACCGAGACACGGCTCGCCGTCAGATTGGCAACACATCCGTTCTCGAAAACCAAGCGTGCATTCGCAATATCGACAGTATTGGACAAAACGGGCACACCAATCGCTTCCATGCGAACCGGACGCGACCCCACCAACTGCTGAGCAATATCGATATCGTGAATCATCAAATCGCGGATCACATCGACGTCGGTCGCACGATCCGGAAACGGCCCCATGCGATGCGCTTCAATAAATTTTGGGCATATAATTTTTTCCTGAATCGCACGCAGCGCTGGATTAAAGCGTTCGAGATGTCCCACTTGCACGATGCGATCCTTCGCAGTCGCGAGCGCATCAATCGCATCCGCTTCCGCGAGTGTCGCAGCAATGGGCTTCTCAATCAAAAGATCGAGCCCCGCCTCAAGCAATTCGCGCACAACTTCATAATGAAAAATTGTCGGGACACACACGATTGCCGCCTGCGCTTGCGCAAGCAAGTCTCGGTAGTCAACCGCCGCCGGCACGCCAATCTCCTGCGCAACCGCTTGCGCACGCGCAAAGTCGCGATCAACAACCGCAAGCAGTTTGACTCCTTCCCCCGCACGCTCAAGAGCTGCCACCTTTTGTGCATGGAAGCGGCCCATATGTCCTACGCCGATCACAATCGTGTGTATCGTCGTCATGACAGTTCTCTCTTTTGTCGATGCGCCGCCAAACCTTCCTCGCTGACCCCAACGACCGCGATGCCCGCCGCATCCGCTTGTTCCAACACTTTCTCGCGTTCAAAGATCAATGTTTTTCCCGCCTCGGCAGACAACACTCCTGCGTGTACTCTTGCCAAATTGCGAATCGTCTCCGTGCCGATAGCGGGCACATCAAAGCGCAAGTCTTGCTGCGGCTTGGCCACTTTCACCATGCAAACACCCTCACCGGCCAGAGCACCACCACGGAGAATCGCTTCGTCCGTACCCTCAATGGCCTCGACCGCCATCACTGCGCGGTCTTTGACCAAAATCGTTTGTCCGATATCGAGTCCGCCAATCGCTTTGGCGAGCGGAAAACCAAACTCAATGTCGGCAAACTGCGCCGGCGTCACCGAAAGTGTTCCAAGCACACCTTCTTCCACCAAAAGCTCCGGAACCCATTCGGTTTGCGGTACCAACGTAATTCCATTTTGCTGCAACGTATCTGCGATCGCCCCAAGGATTGAGTCGTCTTTGCGATCGCGCAAACTGGCTAGCGTGCGTAGCGCCACGGCATCGAGGTGTAAGGACGCCAGGTCTTGATAAAGGTTGGTTTTGAGAACTTTGCCGGCCATCATCGCGCGCGTAACGCCAGCTGCATGGAAAGATTCGATCAATTTCCCAAGTTCGCCAAGATAACACCAAATGGTTTCATCCACGAATTCTTCCAGGGCAGGATCTGCGTTATCACGAATCGCTACGGCGCACACACGAGCACCGCGTGCCCGTGCAGCCTGTGCAATTTCGAGCGGAAACAATCCGCGCCCTGCAATCAATCCCAGCTTTTCGGCCATGGCGCTCGCTCCGTCAGCGGCACACACCGCGCTCGGAAGACTCGACAAAGGCAACCAAACGCTCAATCTCAGGAATGTCGCCTAGCTCTTGGCGCACTTGCGCGATGGCCGGGCCAAGCATCAACTTCGCATAAAACAAAATATGGTAAGCCCGTTTGAGTGCTGTGCGTTTCTCCGCATCAAAGCCGCGGCGCTTGAGTCCGACGGTGTTGAGTCCAACGAGGCGAGCCCGATCTCCCATCACCATGCCAAAGGGAGCCACATCCTGCCCGATTTTGGCATTGGCAGCCGCCATCACCGATTCACCAATTTTGGTAAATTGGTGCACACCAGTGTAGGCCCCGAGCACAGCATAATCTTCCACCGTGACATGTCCGGCAAGACCGCTAAAGCTGGCAAGAATCGTATGCGAACCAATGCAGCAATCATGCGCAATGTGCGTGCCATTCATGATGAGGTTGTCGTCGCCCACCCGCGTGCAAGCACCGCCCGACGGTGTACCCACATGAATCGTCACATGTTCGCGAATAACATTATCGGCTCCAATGACGAGACTCGTCGCTTCGCCGGAAAACGTCTTGTCTTGCGGCGCTTCACCAATACACGCGAATGGAAAAATTTGTGTTCGAGCGCCAATTCGTGTGCAACCCGTGACGATGACATGCGCTGCGAGTCGCACTTTCGAGCCGAGCTCGACGCTTGGCCCAACACAACTATACGGACCAATGACAACGTCATCGGCCAGACGCGCCTTGGGATCGACGATCGCAGTGGGATGAATTTCCGCCAAAGGTCGATCAGCCCTTCTTTCGATTAAAGCGCTGCACGACGAGATCTGTGATGTCGAGCGACTCGCGCATATAAATCAAACCCGGATCATCGCGCGTAAGGATCATTGCGTACCCACCTTCTTTGCCGATCTCACGAATGATATCGATCATCTTCTTGCGCAGCGGTCCAACCAATCGCTCTTGATCAAGCTTGAACTTTGCTTGTAACTCGCGTCCCTTTGTCTCGATCTTTCCATTCTGTTCCGCAAGATCGAGTTGCTTCTGATACAACGCCTCTTCGGATAAAACGTATTTCTTCGATTCCAGTTCATCGCGCTTCGCCTTGTACTGATCGAGCATCGGCTGCAACTGCGCTTCCGCCTCGCGCTGTTTGCGCGCCAACTCTTCGCGAGCCGACTTGCCTTCTTCAATGGAGTTCAACGCTCGATCGAGATCGACGATGCCGATACGCAGCGCCTCCTCGGCGACAGCATTTTTTGCAACACCAAAAAGAGTCGAAGCACAAAGCAGCGCAAGCACCATAAAAATTTGCACGCTTCCCGACGGAGTTTTCTTCTTTTGCATTGGTTTCCTCGTGATCTAAAACGTTAAAACTGATTGCCGCCCATAGAAAATTCAAACACCATGCTCTTCTCTACGGAAAGTCGATTCAAGGGAATTCCCAAGTACGCTTCCAAGGGGCCGAACGGTGAGAACCATTGCACACCGGCGCCAGTACCGTAGCGCCATTTCCCGAGATCGAACAAGTTATCTCCCTCTGCAAAGGCATTGCCGCCGTCGATGAAAAGAATTCCAACGAGGCCAAGTGATTCCGCAATCGTGAAGCGATACTCCGTCGTCAGCGAGATGAACTTGTTACCGCCTATGACGTCCGTCGCATCCAGATCTTCGAAGTCACTATCATCACGGTCCGAGATATCGTTGCAGCCACTATCTCGCACGCAATCACCACTGGCAGGGGCAAGTATTGTAGGCGGATAAGTCGATGTATCGACATTTGGCGTCGCATCAATGCCCGCCGGCGTGAAGTATTTCGAATCTCCCACTTGTACTAATGTCGCGCGTCGCGGACCAACCGATCGCGCCTTATAACCGCGAAGCTGGAACGTACCAAGCCCGCCGAGGAAGTAACGTTCCGACAAAGGCAACGTAAGATCCGTGTCAATCTGCGACAACGCCAGCACCTGTCGGTCATAAGTCGAAAAATCACCGTAGAGAGACGTCGGTGCCTCGCCCGTCGGAAGCGTCCAATCCGTAACACTATTGAATGGCAACGCATAGCCGATGCGTCCTGCAAGTTTGATCGTCGAATTCAGCGGCATCCACTCAAGGGGGTAATACCACTCGACTTTGCTTTCGAGGCGCAGGAACCGACTAAAGCCACCGAGCCCCGCAAACTCGGCTGAAGCGCCAAACTGCATTCCCTTCGTCGGAGACAATCGATCATTGCGCGTATCGGTGCGGAAAGAAACTCCGATCATACTCGTCGACTGTTGCCCATCAAAAATCTGACGCTGCAAAATACTAGCTGCCTCGACATCGTCGTCGGACTGAATGTCTTGATTCGCATAGGAATAACGAAGGAAGCCGCGCGAGCGAAATTCGAGATCGAGCGGATGCCCGAGTGCCAACGCAAAACTTTGTTCCTTTTGAGAGAAGTCCTCATACTCAACATCAGTCATCGCGATCGTGCTACCAAGACTCCAATCTGTGTCGAATAAATACGGATTCGAGAACGAGAAATAGAAACGATCCGAAGCGCCACCGAGATCGGCTGACAATTGCACGGAATAACCGCGACCAAAGAGGTTTGCCTGCGAAATACTACCGCTAAACACAAAGCTGTCGGCTGAGGAGTAGCCGATGCCAACACTAAACGCGCCCGTCGGTTTTTCTACGACACGAATACCAAGATCGACTTCGTCCTCGTCGCCCTCGACGGGGCGCGGCTCGATATCGACTTCTTCGAAATAGCCCAGACGATCGATACGTTCCTTGCTCTGACGAAGCTTGCGCGCCGAATAGAGTTCGCCTTCCACCACTTGCACTTCACGACGCAATGTCTTGTCTCGTGTATAGGTGTTGCCTTCAAAATCGATTTGGCGCACGAAATACAACGAACCCTTCTCAACTTCAAACGTCACAGACACCGCATCGGCGTCGTCTTTCAAATCCGTACGCGGATTCACCTTTGCAAAATAGTAACCGCGATCCGTGTAATGCTCTTCAAGCGCTTCAATATCCGCAGTCAGTTGCGAGCGATTGAATACCTTACCCTTTTTTAGCTTCACAAGTTTATGTAAGGCATCGAGATCCATCGTTTCATCGCCGCGCACCGCAATGTCACCGACGGAAAACTGACGCCCTTCTTCGACTTTGACGATGACATCGAGCCCTTTCTCGTGCGGAACAACATTGGGCTCGCTCACATGCACCTGCACATAACCGTCGTCCATATAGCGCGTTTCGACGCGACGCAAATCTTGCAAGAAGATTGCGTCGGCGTAGGTGCCGGTCTTGTCGAAGAAACTCGTCGCAAACGAATAAAAGCGCCACGGTTTGGTTTTGAAGCCTCGGCGCAGCTGACGATCCGTAAAGTGTTGGTTGCCTTCAAAGTCGATCTTGCGCAGCTTGAGCTTCTCGCCTTCCTTCACTTCGAAGTTCACCGAAACCGTGCCTTCCGTAAGCGGCTCGATTTCAAAGCCAGCTTTGGCAAGGTAGTAACCTTCGGCACGGTACAAGGCTTCGATGCGTGACACATTTTCGTGCAAGAGTGGATAATCGAGACTTGAGCCCGTCGTCAGTGTCAGTGCATCGCGAATTTTGTCGGCACTAATTTTATCGTTGCCAAGAATCGACACTTGTCGCACAACGGGATTTTCTTCGACTTCAAAAACAATCACACGTCCACCATCGCGCTCTTCCCGCAAGACGGTCACGTTCTTGAAGAATCGCAGTGCAAAAATTTCGCGAATGTCTCCGGCAATGCGACGTTGACTATAGGCATCGCCGGGACGCGTTCGAATTCGCGCCATAATCGCCGCCGTCTCAATGCGGCGGTTTCCACGCACCACGACGTCGACGATCCGCATACTGCGATCAAAATCCGGACTAACGAACAACTGTTGCGCCGGCAAAACACGAAACCGCACAATAACACCGTCTGGTGTCGATTCCGTTTCGAGCGTTGCGCGCGTGATTTCCGGCAGCGTCATCAAACGCTCGGCATCTGCGCGCGCCACCTCTCCGTCGTAGTCTTGCCCCGCCTTGGTATGGACTTGTTCGGCGAGATCAATTCCGAGCTCTTCGGCTCCGACGAAAACAACCTGCGAAACCCGCACCCGCGCAACCTGTGCAACCCGCGTCGCGAGCGTTTCCGAAAACTCATTAATGCGGCCAAGCAGCTCATCTTCGCTGGCTGCGGCATACGAAAACGCCGGAGACTCTTGTCCTGGCTCTGCAGCAATCAAACGAAAATCAAGGCTGAATTGCCCCGCAAGTTCGGTCAGTGTTCCGAGCACGAGATAATCCGCACCAAGCTTCTGTGCGGCACGTCGGACGCCTGCTTCATCCTCAGGCGCAATGCTCGTCAACGCTGCGGACGTCTCTTCCGGAGAAATCACCGCAAAGACATCTCTCGCTTGAAGCCGTGAAACTAAGAGCTGTGGCAAAGACGATTCCAAATCGGAACGTGGCGTCGCACTGTTGATGCGCAGCGGCGCCACGGCGATGACCTTTTGCGTCCCCGCTACCTCACTCTGCGCAAAGGCCCGAGTCGTCGGCATGCCCAAGGCAGCGAGTACGGCAAGTAGCAAAAAGACAGGAAGTGTTTGGGAAGCCCGGCCAACCCCACTTCGGCACAAAAGCCGCACGCATCCTCCAGCACGAATCGCATCACTTCTGATGGCATTGATGGGCCTACAAGCCCGAGTTGATCAGTTCTCGTCGAAATCCGAGTGCATCTTAATCGGAAGCCCATTCTAATGGGCGAGATTTTTTGCAGCAAGACGGCAACCGACTTATTCGCAGGCGAAAGAAGATTCCGATCCAAGCCACAACTCCATCCGCAAACGCACCGGAAGTCGAGGTGTCACCGTCGATGTCGCATAGCATACGATCGGCACGAAACCGAGTCGCCGATACAAGGCCTGCGCCGGTGAATTTTCAGTATCGACATCCAAAGCAAACACCCGATACCCCGCGCTGCGCGCCGCTTCGATCTGCGCTTGCAGAAATTTCGTCGCAATGCCACGCCGTTGCCACTGCGGAGCAACGCTAAAATGCGCCAAATACAAAACACCGGGATCCAGGGCCGGCACGTCGTGTGCGTACACGAGCATGCGGCGAAACACACGCCAGCAACGTCTCCAGCCGAAAAAGCGCAAAATCTGACGGCTCGTTTCAAGACCCATCTGCTGCTGCGCCACGGCGTCATACAACGCGGCCACGCCGACGCTTTCGCCCTGCACCGTAAAAATCGTGTGATTGCGAAATCCGAACAGTCCCGCACCGTCGACAAAACAAGCTCGTAAAAAATCATATGCCGAAGATGCGGGCGTACTGAATAGAAAATCAAAAACCTGCGAAGAGGACTCATAAATGAGTCGGCTGGCGACATCGACATCGTCTGCGCGCGCAGAATGCCAGTGCAAATCCACAGCGCTACTTCGCCGAACCACCGACGGTGGATTTGTCGTTCGCTTGCACTTCTTGCTTTGCCGCGGCAACCCAATCTCGAATCGCCGGCAAGGCAAGAATCGCATCTACATAAGCTTGCTCAACCGTCCCAAGATCAAGGCCATACGTTTTAAAGCGTAGGGCCACTGGCGCATAGAATGCGTCTGCAATTCCGAACTCTCCGAAAAGCCACGTTTGCTTCCCGCCAAACTGTTCACGGCAATCCCGCCAGAGCTGCAATACGCGTGCGACTTCCTTTTCGGCCTCCGGCGAAAGCGTCACGCGCGCACCCTCCGCGCGACAATTCAGCGGCAATTCGCGACGCAGATTCAAAAAACCCGAATGCATCTCAGCGCAAACCGAATAGGCAATGGCCCGCGTGGCCAAGTCTTTCGGCCAACCCGAAACCTGCGGATATTTCTCAACGAGATACTGGCAAATCGCAAGTGAATCCCAAATGGTCAGATCACCATCGCGTAGCACCGGCACTTTCCCCGACGGAGAATGGCGCCGAAGCGCCGGCGCCGAAGCGGGTCCAGAAAGTGGTACGCAGATTTCTGTAAACGGAATTTGGGCTTGCCGCATGAACAACCACGGCCGAAGCGACCACGAGGAATAATTTTTCTCTCCCACCACAAGAATGAGTTCTGCCATCGCGCGCTCCTCAGTTTTTCGACGCCTCGATTGCACAAGTTTTTTCCGACGGTGCAACTGGAGGCAATGCACTACAAACAAATCCGCATCCAACTCGCATCCGACTGCAAGGCATCACAACGTACACTCAACTGCGAATTTCAAAATTTTCCGTCGCAAAGAGTCAGGCGGCGTCCAATTTTATCCGCCAGTCGATCCGAATGGGTCACCACGACAAGCGCAATGCCACGCGTCTCATTCATTTCAATCAAAAGATCTTCGATCTTTTCCCCAGTGCGCGGATCGAGATTGCCCGTCGGTTCGTCTGCCAAAATCAGCGGCGGATTCAAAACCAATGCGCGCGCAACGGCTACACGTTGGCGCTCTCCGCCGGAAAGTTTGCCCACATGATGCGCCAAACGATGCGCAAGGCCGACTTCTTCCAAAATTGCACGCGCACGCTCACGCATCTCGGCAAAGCCAAGCCCACGCAAAAGTCCGGGCATCATCACATTTTCCAGCGCCGAAAATTCGGGAAGCAGATGGTGAAACTGGAATACGAAACCAATCTCGTGATTGCGAAATGTAGCCAGCTCCGCAGACGTTTTGCGAAACACATCCTCCCCGCGAAACAAAAGCGAACCCGATGTGGGATGATCGAGCGTGCCCAAGATGTACAGCAACGTCGATTTCCCAACGCCCGATTGCCCAAGAATCGCTACGCGCTCACCGGATTGAATACACAAATTTACGTTATGCAACACATCAATTTGCAAGTCTCCAACCTGAAAACTTTTGCAAAGGTCGATGGTTTCAATCAAAGCGTCGCCCGAAGCCTGCGACGAGGCGAGAGCAAGGCAAGGTTTACTCATAACGCAGTGCCTCGGCGGGATCGATGCGTGCACCTTGTCGGCTTGGCAAAAGCGTCGCTCCCAGTGAAAGCACCATCGCAATCGTCATAATGACCAAAATCTGAATTGGATTGATTTCCCACGGTAAGTTCGAAAGTTGGTACACATCGGCGGGGAGAACATCAATCTGCAAAACCGTTTCGATTTGCTTTTGCACCCAACCTAGCTGCGTTGTCACAGCGATCCCGGCCACAACACCGACGGCCGTTCCGACCAGGCCGATCAAAGTGCCTTCGATTGCAAAAATACGCTCGATCGCCGCGTCCTCCGCTCCCATCGCCTTGAGAATCGCAATGTCGCTCGTTTTCTCCATGATCATCATGACCAGCGTCGCCACGATCACGAACGCAGCAACGACCATGATCATCGTGAGCAAGAAGAACATCATGATGCGTTCTGTTTTCAGCGCCTGAAAGAATGCAGGGAAATACTCTTTCCAGTCACGAGTATACACTTCTCCGCGTAGAGCCTCGCGCACCGTGCGAGCAACAGCTTGTGAACGATAAAGGTCGGTGACACGCACTTCGACTCCCTGCACTACGTCGTCCACCTTCAAGAAATCTTGCGCAGCCGCCAAACTCACATAGGTAAACATTTCGTCATATTGAAAAAAACTGGTTTCAAAAATTCCGGCGACACGAAATGGTTTCAAGCGCGGCGCAGGGCCAAAGGGGGTCGGCGGCCCGCCAAATGGAGAAATCAAACGCAACGAATCACCGACGGTCACACCCAAAGATGCTGCAAGTTTGCTGCCCACTAAAATCCCAGGCACTTCAAGGCCTTCTGCATCCGCCGCGACACCCAAGTCGTCGAGCGAACCGGCGACGATATCCTCGCGCAAATTCGTCACGTTGCTCACGAGTGCTGGATCAATACCGCGCACACGCACCGCCACGACTTCGCCGTTGCGTCCGCGTACCATTCCTTCGGCGTCCAAATAAGGCGACGTGCCGAGCACTTCGGGAACTCTGCGAATTTTTTCCATCGTCTCCAGATAGTTCGGTATATCCCCCGTCCAAGAATGCACCGTAAAATGCGCGCGATTGCCGATAATCTCGTCGCGCCAAGTGCGCTCAAAACCATTCATCACGGAAAGCACAGTAATAATCAGCCAAACACCGGCCGTAACGCCTGCTACACAAATAAGAGTAATTAAGGAAATAAATGTTTGTCGGCGCTTCGCAAACAAGTAGCGTACTGCCACGAACCATTCGGCGCTGCCTCGCAAGTCGAGAAAACCGGCGATCGCGAGCGGCATCAAGCCAAGCAAGAGCAAGGCTAAAAAAATCAAGATCAACAAGAGCCCGAAGCCGCTCGCGTTCGGGCTGGGTTGCGCCAACGCCAGTGCGAGCACAACGCCAATCGAAAAGACACCACAAAGTGTCAAAACGAGAACTTCAAAAGTGCTGCGCGAAGCCCCCTTACGCCAGCGACGCAGCCACAGCGCAAGTGCGAGCAAAATCGAAATAAGGAGTGGCGAAGCGGCAAGCATCCATTGCTGGCCGCCACCGATCAAAAGCGTGTAGCCCAGCGACGGTGTCAGCAAACCGCACCAACCTACGACACGAGCAGAAAGCTTTCGCAAAAGTCCATACACAAGCGTGGTCAGCACGCTCACGGAGAGCAAAGCTACGCCATACGACCCAAATACAATTTTGCTCAACTCCTGCGTCGGATCCGCCTCGCGCCAAAGCCTGCCGCCAAGCGCCGCCACGCATCCTGACCAAGCCACGATAACACCAATTCGTGTTCGCGGAGATTGCGAGACGCGCGAAAACCGTTCGAGCACTGAGGCCGATGAGCCCAAAAACAGCACCACCAAGGCATTGATGCCCAGTGCAAGCGCAATGATGAACGTCAACGCAAAAGTCGCGCCGGTTGCCGTCACGAGGTGCCAAAATACCTCGACCACTCAACTCCCCTTTTCGTGTTCGTCGTGGCTTGCAGCCGTCGTCCGTTCTTCGCCAGCGACCTCCGGCCGCAAGTGCGGATACAACACCACTTCGCGTAACGTCGGCGCATCCGTCAAAACCATCACCAGACGATCAAGCCCCACACCCAGCCCTCCCGTCGGTGGCATTCCGTGTTCAAGCGCGCGCAAATACTCTTCATCCAAAGGATGCGCCTCTTCGTCGCCTGCCGCCTGGGCCTGGCGTTGCATTTCAAAACGCGCTCGTTGATCAATCGGATCATTGAGTTCACTAAATGCGTTGCCAATTTCCATGCCTGCAATAAAAAGTTCAAAGCGCTCTACAATACGCTCGTCCGTCGGTGAACGCTTGGCCAGCGGCGAAAGTTCGAGCGGATAATCCGTAATGAAAGTCGGCTGAATCAACTTCGGCTCGACATACTCACTAAACAACGCATCGACTTGTTGCGCCCACGTCGGCGCTTCGCCGTCACACGCAATCCCCGCCGCACGCATTGCACTTTGCAGCGAGGGAAGATCCGGTGCCGCCAAAAAGTCAACTCGCGTCGCCTCCAGTACGGCATCGCGCATCGTCTTGCGCGTCCAGGATCCCGCGAAGTCAATTGCATTTCCTTGATAGGTGAACTGCAACGCGCCGCGCACTGTCTGAGCCACATTTCGCAGCATGGCTTCTGCAAGATTCATCATGTCCCGATAGTCTGCATACGCCTGATAGCACTCCATCATTGTGAATTCAGGATTGTGCTTGCGTGACACACCTTCGTTTCGAAAGTTGTGCCCTACTTCGTAAACACGATCAAGCCCACCGACGATCAAACGCTTGAGATACAGCTCATCCGAAATGCGTAGATACAATTTTTGATCGTATGTATTGTGATGCGTCGTGAACGGACGCGCTGCCGCGCCGCCGTAAAGTGGCTGCAAAATCGGCGTTTCGACTTCAAGGAAATCCTGTGCATCGAGATAAGCGCGTACTGCCGAAATCGCACGACTACGCAGCACTGCGATTTCACGACTTTCCGGATTCGAAATCAAATCAAGGTAGCGATGTCGAAAACGCACTTCTGTGTCAGATAGGCCATGCCACTTCTCCGGTAGCGGCCGCAAAGCCTTGGCGAGTAAGGTGAGCTTGCGCGCATCAATCGTCAGCTCACCTTTGCGCGTGCGCCAAATCACACCCTCGACGCGTACGAAATCTCCAATGTCGAGCTCATTCGAAAACGCAAACGTTAGGGCGTCCACCTCGCTTTGCTTCACGCTCATCTGCAAACGCACGCCATCTTCAAGCAACGTAAAGAAAGAAAGCTTTCCAAAAGAGCGCTTTGCCAAAATGCGCCCACAAACCGCTGCAGTCTTTTGTGCCGCTTCAAGAGCCGCTTCATCGAGATGATCATTTTCCACGCGCAATTGCGCGATCGGCATACGACTTTCCACATGCGCCGGAAAAGGTTCAACGCCGGCCGCGCGCAAGGCGTCCAGCCGCTCACGGCGCACTCTGCGTTCGTCTTCACTCACTTCGCACTCTCCATTTTCTAGCGTTCCTTGACACTAAATTGAGTTTGATTTATTTCATTCCAGACAACGCCGCGTTGTGTAACAAGGTTGCACGAATCAAAGCATCAAGGTTGCCGTCGAGCACACTCGTTGCGTTGCCAATTTCACAGTTCGTTCGATGGTCCTTCACGCGCTGCGCCGGATGCAAGGTGTAAGATCGAATTTGACTGCCAAAGCCGATTTTTTGCTTTTCCCCGCGTAGCACTTCAAGCTCTGCTTCGCGCTCTTGTTGTTTGCGTTCGAAAAGTCGTGCGCGCAACACCTTCATTGCCGAGGCACGGTTCTTGTGTTGTGAGCGTTCGTTTTGGCACTGCACCACGATGCCCGTCGGAATATGCACCATGCGCACAGCCGAGTCCGTCTTGTTGATATGTTGCCCACCAGCACCACCGGCACGAAACGTATCGATGCGCAAATCCGCTTCGTTAATTTCCACTTCAATCGAATCATCGAGTTCCGGAAAAACCGAAACGCTGGCAAACGAAGTCTGTCGTTTTGCGCCGGAACCAAACGGCGAAATCCGCACCAAACGATGCACGCCCTGCTCCGTACGCAAATAACCGTAAGCGTAATCGCCAGTCACGAGGAAAGTCGTACTGCGAATCCCCGCCTCGTCACCCGGCTGATAATCCAAAATCTCCGTGCGAAATCCCTGTTTCTCGGCCCAGCGCAAGTACATCCGCAAAAGCATCTCGGCCCAGTCCGTCGCATCCGTCCCGCCTTCGCCCGCATTGATGGAAACGATTGCATTCGAAAAATCGTGCTCGCCTCCAAACAAACGCCGCAACTCGGCCGCATCGAGGTGCTGCTCGACACTCTCAATTTTGGCGATGGCCTCTTCAAAGGCAGCGCGATCATCCGCTTCTTGCGCAAGCTCAAGCAAAACTTGCGCCTCTTCGAGTGCGGCGGCGAGTTGCTCAAAAGTGTCAATCTCACGCTCGAGCGCGCTTTTCTCGCGAAGCACGCGTTCGGCTTCTTCGCGCTTTTCCCAAAGATCGGGACGCGACGCCTCGCCTTCGAGATCGGTCAACCGACTGCGCAAAGCAGGAACGTCAAAGACGCCCCCGGAACTCATCAAAGCGTGCGCTCAAACGACCCAAGCGTTCCGCAATTTCACTCGACTCCAAAACTTCAATCGTTTTTTCGCTCATTTTTTCCCCATCTGCTGACTTCGCTGACGCCAGAGGGCAACAGCAACGACTCCGAACAAACTCAACCAACATCCGCCCGCAAACCAATCGCCAAAACGCACATAAAACGTACGACGTTCTTTGGTGTCACGAAGCGGCAAATCATACACAAGCAAGCTGCGCTCAAAGAGAGGCGTACGTTGCACGATGCGCCCACGCGGATCGATGATCGCCGACACGCCTGTATTCGCCGCGCGCGCCGTCCAGAGCCCCGTTTCCGCCGAACGCAGCGCCGTAATCGCAAGAAATTGATAAGGTGCGCCGCTGCGTCCATACCAAGCGTCGTTCGTCAATGCAAAGAGCGCACGCGTATCTTGCGTTACGAATTGCCGCACAAGGTCGGGAAAGATCAGTTCATAGCAAATCGGCACTCCGACAGTCAGCGCGGGTTGCAGCGGCAAGCGCATCGGGCGCGGTCCCGGGCCGGCTGTTACGTCGGCAAAGGCTGCACCCCGCGCAATCGCTGTGATGAAACGACCAAGCCATTTGCGAAATGGCAGGTATTCGCCAAAGGGGACCAAGTGCGATTTGTCGTAGCGCTCGACGAGATCACCGTCGGAGCGCACCATGTAGGCGCTGTCGAAGACGAGCAAATCGTCGGATGTTTCTTCAAACGCAACGGCACCAACGACAAGAGTCAGGCCCGTTTCGCGAGCAAGCCGCGTCACTCGCTCGTGCAGGAACGTGTCCGGTGAAAGCGGCCCCGGCACGGCAGTTTCGGGCCAAAGCACAACCTGCGCACCCGCATCGCGCGCTTGCCTAGTTAGAGATTCATAAATTTGCAATGTGCGATCGGCCCACTCGGGCGACCACTTATCCCCTTGATCGATGTTACCTTGCGCAATCGCAATACGAAGTGTCTCGGCCGCCGGGGGCAGCTTTTCAAAAAACGCCACTCGCAGCGCCCCAAAAACGAGAAGGAGAACGACACAGATTAGCGACACTATCGTTTCGCTCCGAATAAGCCTGCGTGCAGTGCGTACGGTGAAGGCGCGCACCAGGTCTGCGAGTGCTGCACTACCCAGTGCCACGACGAATGAAATTCCAATCACGCCAATCCATGGCGCCCAAGTCATAAGAAAAAAATTTTGATGCTGGCTATAACCCAGCAGAGCCCACGGAAAACCAGTAAACGCAAAAGTGCGTAGGTGATCGACGACCGTCCAAAGCAAGGCTGCACAAAGCACGCCATCAAAACCGCACGATGCAAGCCAGCGCCAACCAACCGCGAAAAGCGTTGTGAAAAATGCAAAATACAATGCTGCACCGACGGGCGTAAAAACACCAATCAGTGGCGGCGCTCCGCCGTAGCGCACGGTCACCACATAAATCCAGTACAGGAACAAACTATAAGTTCCAAGCCCAACCCAAAATCCGTATTTTGCAGCCCGCCGCAGCGAAAGTCCGTCAAGCATCAAGAACCAACACAGCGGCACGAGCCAACCCAATCCAATTCCCAAATCGAGCACCCATTCTTGGCGAGGGACGCCAAAGAACGCAGGCACCGGATGCGGAAAAGAAAAAAATGTCGTTAGCGCAAATGCCACCCCCGCCAAACAACGCTTTTTTGTGTCTGATTCAAAACCGCCGCGCATGATCCATCATTTCTTTGCGTTTGTACTTTTTAAGGTTGGACGAGCAACGTCCAAAGCCGCTCTGCTTCGGCTTGCATCCGCGCTGCTTCTTCGTCCTGTTCGTGATCGTGTCCCAGTAGGTGCAAAACGCCATGAATGAGCAACCGCAGCAATTCTTCTTCGACGCGGTGTCCAAGCTCGACCGCCTGGCGCTTTGCCTGTGCAAAATCAATCACGACGTCACCGAGTAAGCCGCCGCAGTATTGCGCATGTTCGCCCGTTGCGAGCGAAAACGAAAGCACGTCCGTCGGACCTTGTTTACCGCGGTAGGTTTCATTCAAGAGCGCCATCTCTGCATCGTCGACGAGCTGGATTGATAATTCGACCTCTTGCAAAGCCAGTGCGTGCAAGATGCGTTCGCCGTAGTCACGTACGAGCGAAACCACCGACGATGGTGCGACGGCATCCGACGACAAAGAGACAGCCACGTTCATTGCGAATCGTCGTCAATGCCCGGCAACTTCAAAATGCCGCGCTGTGCAGCCGCTTCGCGCTCGTACGCCTGCACGATCGCCTGCACGAGCGGATGGCGTACGACATCGGTTTCATCGAAGTGCATGAAACCAATTCCGTCGACGTTTTTGAGAATCCGACACGCATCAATCAAGCCACTGGTCTTTTCTCGTGGTAAATCAATTTGTGTCACGTCGCCCGTCACCACCGCTTTGCAGTTGTTGCCAAGCCGCGTCAGAAACATCTTCATTTGTTCGCGCGTCGTGTTCTGACCTTCGTCAAGAATCACAAAAGCGTCGTTGAGCGTACGACCGCGCATGAACGCAAGCGGCGCCACTTCGATAATGCCTTTCGTAATCAAGCGTGAGGCTTTCTCAAAATCCATCATGTCGTGCAGTGCATCGTAAAGCGGCCGTAAGTATGGACTTACTTTTTCTTCGAGCGAACCGGGCAAAAAACCCAAACTTTCTCCTGCTTCGACAGCAGGCCGCGCAAGGATGACACGTGCAACTTCTTTGTTGTTCAGCGCCGCGACGGCCATCGCCATCGCAATGTACGTTTTTCCCGTACCCGCCGGACCGATCGCAAACACCAAATCACAAGTCGAGATCAATTCAACGTAACGTCGCTGCGAAAGATTCTTGGCAATCACGCGCCGCCGCGCACCCGTCGCAGTGAGCACGCCTTCATAGATATTCTTTAAGTCGAGATCCGGTTCTTGGCGCACCATGCGCAGCGCATGATGCACATCACGAACATCGAACGCATTGCCGGAACGCAACAAGCGATACAACTCTTCGAGTACTTTTCGCGCCGCCTGCACGCGCTCGGGTTCGCCGGTAATTTTGACTTCATTCCCACGTGCGCGCACTTGAAGATTCAATTCTGCTTCAAGGGTACGCAATGTTGCGTCACCTTGTCCGTAAAGCTGCGCTGCAAGCTGGTTATCCTCAAAGACCAAGGTCTCTTCGGCGCATTTCTTGATGTCAGACAAAGGGAAACTCCTGATTGACGCAAGCAAGCCGATCTAGCAAACAACACAAAAATTGTATTCTGCGACGCACTAGAATTCTGGGCCCAATAACACAAAATTGTCTCCCCGCACGACGTAGTAGTACGGCGCGCTATTGGGCGCTGCGAGCGCATCGGGCACGACGTAACCGCTCTCGACCAAATCATCGAGCTTCTGAGGGAATTCATTTTTGACTTGAGTCTTGCCACGCAGCGGAGCCGCATAGCGATAAGCCTCAACAGCGTTGCGCAACAACAAAGTTTTGAGCTGAATCTCGGCCACCTTCAAGGAGTCCTTGCGTACCGAAAATGCATCCGGCACCGACGCATGCCCGGCAACGAGCGAATAAATCATAAAAATCAAAAGCACCGCAACACTTCCAAGTGTCGCAGAAACAACCGGTAAAAATTCGCGGTTTAATTCCACGCCAATCCATTTTTTGCTCTCGACAGGCGTCTCTTCGATTTGCACCGGTTCGATCAATCCGTTCTTGCGTAAATCCGCAAAAATCCGCGTTCCCTCGAAGGTGCCGATGCGACTGAGATCAATAATACGGCGCACGCTCAAGCGCCCATCGATACGCCGATAAATCTTTTTGACGTCCACCGCGAGCCCGCGTTCCGACTCTTCCTCAGCATTGGTTTTCTGAAACACAAGAGAGTCATCGGGGATCAGAGGCAAAAACTGGTGCCACTCATCCACCATCCGCAACCCGTCCATCAAGATGTGATCCGTCGAAATCAGCTCACTGCGCTGACGATCATGCTTGACGGGCATAGCGTGAAAATCGAAGTCACCTTCCGACCAGCGCAATAAATCGAAAAGCGTCTCCGAGGTAATCAAGTCTTCCAGCTCGCGCAATTCCGCCGGTGACAACACTTCTTTCTCTAGTGCAATGCGCGCCATGCTCTTGCAGGTGCGTTTGCCTTCTTCCACAAATTCATCGAAACGTTCGCGTGTCACGAAGCCACAGCGCAGCAACATCTCGCCAAAATGCGAAC
Organism: uncultured Geobacter sp.; assembly: GCA_964424225.1. Taxonomy (GTDB): domain Bacteria; phylum Myxococcota_A; class UBA9160; order UBA9160; family JADFDR01; genus JADFDR01. Next base: position 10,641 of record CAYRID010000012.1, on the reverse strand, counting down.
CTGCGGTAGTTTCGGCGTGTACGGCACCCACAACCAAACCATGGTCGAACTGGATTTGAATTTTGTCGCCTTTGCGCACAAACTCGAGCACACCCGTCTTGCGCTGCTGAGCAATCAACTGGAACACATCGGCCATGCCGAAATCTTCAATGTTGCCGCGTAAGGACGCCATTCAACGACTCCTCAACAAACGCAAAGAAATGAGCAAAAGCAGACCATACACCGCCAAGAACACCACTGCTGCGACAGACAGTAAGAACACTTCCGTTCCACCGGTGATCATCGGATCTGGCACAATTTGACTGACCGAAGAAAAGCCTACGACAGCTCCCGCGAAAATAAGCGTCATGATCAGCGCAAAAACAAAGCGACGCGCCATCAAACCGCCGAGGCCGGGCACCAACACGGTCAGTGTGATTTTCACTCGACGCAAAACTTTGTCGAGCTTGCGCAGCTCAGTAATTCGCTTCTCGCGTAGCGTTTTATCCGTCAGTGCAGGACGGTTATACAAGATGTCACAGCTCTCGCAGAGATTTTTCTCACGCACAACAGCCTCGCAATGAGGACAGCACGAACGATGACAAGACTGACACCAAAAAGAACATTCAAAAAAACGACTTAGAACGCCACTCACGATTGCAATCAACACAAACGCCACAACACTGAGCCACATCGACGAGAGCCGCCCCGGCGCAATCAAACTGCGAAATACACGCCCGATCTCCCGACCGTCGGCTTGATTAAAAAGGCGTGCGCGAATTTTGTCGACGGACACCGGGATATGTAGAGCAATATTTTTGTTTGTAAGCGGTCGCAGCTCCATGAGTTCTTGCACGAGATCCGGATCCATCCCTTGTGCATCGGCCAGTGCTTTGCTTTGCTGCTCCGGTTCAATCGCCGCTCCATACGCTTGGGAAAGGTTAAACAACAAAGGCGCCGACGGATCAATGCTGGCAGCTCGCTCGTAGTAATCGATTGCGCCCGTAATGTCACCCATCGCAAAAAGCACATTGGCGGCATTGTTCAACACCTCCGCATCGCTCGCATCCTCGGCAAGAATTGCCTCATAGCGCTGTTTGGCACCGACAAGATCGCCCTCGCGTTTGGTGTAAGTTGCCAGCGCGCGCGCCACCAAAGGATCGCGGCCCTCGATATCTTTCAGGCGAATGACATCCGTTTGTGTCGGAAGGCTATATTCGGTGCGATAAGCAGCCTGAGAATCGGGATCGAGCCCCAGCGCCACGAGATTGCGCCCCGCCGTTTCGGCAATCGGATGAATCCCGAGCAAAAGCAAAGTCGCTGCAATGGAAACTGCAACACGTTGATGTGTCGAGCCATAGCAAAACACCAAGCCAAATCCGCCCAGAGCAAGTCCAAGCCAGCCTTCTCCGAGAACGGGAGAAATCAACAAGATCGCAGCGAGCACCGCCGCCCGCGCATAAGCCGGCATCGCAACGCGAAACGTATCGCCAATGTCATGTACGGCATGCGGCAAGACCCAAAAGGATGCGATCGTGATGTACAACAACGCACCGACGACCAACGTAATCGAAAGCGCATACATCACGATGCCGTTCATCAAAAGCGAGCTATACAAGTTTTGGCGGCTGGCGCGGATCGCCTCAAAGCCTGCCTCGAGCGCTGCGACAATGCCCGAAAAACCTTTTTCATTCCATAACGCACGGGCCAAGGCCATATGTGCAGCCGGTAAATCCGGTGCGAGCAACACTGCGTAGTGTGCAGCGTCCAAACGCTTGCCTTCCGGCAGACCTTTGATCAAGGCTCGCGCAGCGGGCTCCAGGTTGCGCACTCCCAAGAGCAGTGCAGCAATGCGTGTTCGCTTCACCCGCTCTTCGAGAGAAACCGCACTCGAAAACCAAGTGTTTTCCAAATCGTCATTGCTGCGCACGCGATCCGTGCCCGCCGGACGATAGTCCGACAAGAAGCTGCCGCTATCCTCCTCGACCACAGCATCGGGCTCGGCCCACGAGGCAGCGCCTTCGTCCTCTTGAGCAAAAGCCGAGTGCGCACCTCCCAAAGCGAGCAATCCCCACAGCAAGATTCTCAAAGCGACAATGCTTCGTACGCGATTCACAATTCCCCTCACGGTTCCGGCGGAAAGCCTCGCTCCGTATCGGCCAGATCTTCTTTGGGCTAAATGCAAGAAATCCGCATTCCCCGCGCAAAAACGCAAACTCCTGGGTCAGAGGGAAAACTTCGCATTCCCCAGGATTCATTGCCCAAGACTTTAAAAGGCATCGACAGCGCGAAGCAAGAGTCCTATGTTCCGCCCGCTTTGGACAGCTTGAGGAGCAAAAAGAGTGGCCAATCATAAGTCTGCAGTAAAACGCGCTCGACAAAACACGAAGCGTCAGGAACGTAATCGCGCGCAACGCAGTGCGCTGCGCTCAGTGGTCAAGGCAGTAGCCGAAGGAACCACAACAACGGACGAAGAGCGAAAGAACCAGCTCCGCCGCGCAGAAAAAGCGCTGCGCAAGGCAGCGAGCGCCGGGTTGATTCCGAAAAATCGCGCCAGCCGCAAAATTTCGCGTCTCTACAAAGCGAAGGCAAAGTAAAGTCGCTCGTCGATTCACCCTTGTTACACAGAAAAGAAAACGGAGCTGCTAGCGGCTCCGTTTTCTTTTTCAATTCTTTTTAACCCGCGAGATGAAGTACCAAACGCTCAAGCGCGAGCTTCAACGGAAGGTTGCCTCGGCCCTTCAAAATCTCGTCAGTCTCGTGAATCGCCTGCAAACAAGTTTCGAGGCGAAATTTCGGATAGCGCTGTGCTTGCGCTTGCAACTTGCGCGTAACAAACGGTGGCCCTGCCACGCTCCCCCCGTCGCGCAAGCGCGCGAGTTTGCGGAAATGCGCAGCCAAGCTTCCGAGTACGACCGGCGCCGGCGTACCGCCTGAGACAATGCGCTCCAAACCGACGAACGCCTCGGCCAAGCGCCCATTACCAATCGCATCCATCAAATCCCAAATCGATTCTTCCGCGACATCAATCGAACCGTCTGCAACATTTTTTTGTGTTATCGTCTCACCGGGCCCTGCAAGCAAGGCGAGCTTGGCCAGCTCTTGGCGCAACATCAAAAACTGCGGACCAATTCTCTCAGCAAGCGCATCGGCGACCCCTGACGCGAGTTTCAATCCTTGGCGCTCGGCTTCTTCACGCACGAAGGCAGCAATTTCGCTTGTTTTCGTCGGTGCCGCACAATCAACGACGCCGTCGCCAAACGCCTTCACCCAGCGGCCACGCCGATCGGCTTTCGCGGCGATCACGACGAGCACCGTCGATGATCCATGGGCAGGCTTTGAAACAAGCGTCTCCAGTGCATCGAGCAAAGCTTTGGCACTCGCGCCGCGCCGATCCTCGGGCTCCTTCAAAATTACAAGTCGCCGTTCAGCCAGCATCGGCAAAAGCGACACGGCGTCGAGGAGCGCCGCCGGCGTGGCGGAGCTGCCGTGCAAAACATCGAGGTTGAAATCTGGAGGCGCATCGCGCAAGACCGCCGCGCGCAAGACCGCGAGCGCATCATCGCGCAAAAGAGGCTCTTCTCCGACAAGTAAATATGCAGCGCGCAAGCTGTCGCTTTTTAACTCGCGCTGTAACTCCGCCAGATTCACGGCTTGAACTGCTCGTAGAGAATGTCGTGTGTGCGACTCGCCAACTGCACGGCAATGCGGCGCAGAGCTTCATCGCGGTTTTTACGTGTCACACCAATGTCGGCACTCGCAAGATAAATCTCGGACTCTTGCAAATCGCGCAACGTCACAGGAGTTTCGACACCTTTTCGTGTCACCTTGAGATTGAGTTCGACGGTCGTTTCGTATTCAAGCGCCATCACCGACGAAGAGAAGCTGCGCGAAACCGTGCGTACCGGCTGCACTTGTCCAGAAATCACGAGATCGGCACGCTCGGTGTCATCGACGACAGTCAAGGCCCGACGGCGCAAGAATTCCTGCAATAAGGCATCGGTCACGACCAAATCGAGCCCGGGCTCATAGGACGAATTTTCAATGGGCGCGATGGCAATCGTGCGCAAATCACCCAGCGCACCTTCGTAGCGGACAAGTCGATACGAGCAGCCCATCGTAAAAAATGCGACCACCCAGACTAAGCATGCCGTGCGCAGCATCCGTCGCAGCATTTCCGTCGGTGTGCAAGGAGTGAAATTTCGAATCAATGCGTTGTATGCAGGGTCACGTGAAAGCAAATGCGAGTTCATGCACGAGGTATACCACGGGCTCCCTTCAAGAAACACCCGCTTTTGCGAATTGCAGCGCTAGGCGTGCAACGCCGCCTTCACGACCTCGAGAAGACGCGCAGCACGAATCGGCTTCGTCACATATGCACAGGCGCCGAGTTCAAGCGCTTTTTCATGCTCGCGTGCGCCGCCTTCCGTCGTCACAACGATCGCAGGGATATGCCGAAGTTTTGGATCGTTGCGCATCAAACTGATTAGCTTGAGACCGTCGAGAACTGGCATGTTGATGTCGACGAGCGCAAGGTGAATTTCCTGCGCGGTTAATTTTCGCAGTGCATCCATCCCGTCCTTGGCCTCAATGAATTCAACGTCACCGAGTCCACGCAGAGTCACCGTCAAAAGCTGCCGCATCGTAGGACTATCCTCGACTATGAGGATGCGAATTTGAGCCACGCCATTCTCCTCGCAAAACGATCACCGACCACGCAGACACGCGACAATGCACATTGCAAAAGCGTCAAACTATTCGAGATTGAGCAAAGTCTTCGCCACCGACAACACGCGATTGGCTTGGATCGGCTTGGTCAAATACTCGTTGGCACCAAGTGCAATCGCACGTTCGCGATCTTCCTTACCACCTTCCGTCGTAATCACGACGATCGGAATTTCTTTGAGCGTAGGCTCACCGCGAATCAAACGAATCAATTTCAGACCATCCATCACCGGCATGTTGATATCGACAAGCACAAGATCAAATTTTTCCGACGTAATTTTGCGCAAACCGTCCATGCCATCCTGTGCCTCGACGACCTCGGCACCCTTCAGCCTCTGCAAGGCAAAGGAGAGCAACTGCCGCATCGTCGGACTATCTTCGACGATCAGAATTCTGACTTTGGACATCTTCTACTCTTCCCCCGTTGGCGCTCGAAATTCAAGCTGCCGCTCAATCCTTCAAAAGTTCGAGGAATCCCTGAATCGTGTTGAGCTTGCGCTCCGATTGCGAATACAGACGTGCCGAAAACAATGCCGTCGCTGCATGGCCCGCAAGCAGCGTAAAAAGTTCGTGATCCAGTGCTGTAAAGCCGTCTTTTTGTGCCAGCAGGCGATGGATCACAATCGCACCCACCGGCTGCTCCTGCACGCGAAGTGGGATACACACAATCGGCGTCATGTCGTCATGCGTCGAGCCGGCCTCAGCGGTGTACAGCTGCCCCGACGCCACCGCCTCGCCGATCAAACCGCTGCCCAAGCGCGCCGACGGAAAACGTTTGACTTCAAAACCTTCTGAGGCAATCGGCGCAATCGCACCCGAGTTCTCATCGACGGCGTAGATGGCAAAAATTTCAGCACCGATCAGATTGATTACGATTTCAAGAATGATCGAAACCACTTCATTCATACGCAGTGTCGAGTGAAGCTGAAAACTCGCCACATAAAGATTCGCAAGATTGTTGTTCTCTTCCTCAACTTCCAAATAGCGATCGGCAAAATGGCGATTTTCTTCTTCGACTTCATGCAAGCGTTCGAGCGCGCCGCGCTTTTCGTTTTCGAGACTTTCAATGCGCGCCAGAAGTTCGGCACGCAAGCCATCCCAATCTTTCGGATCGTGTGCTGCAGTATTTTGTTGTTGTTCGAGAAAAAGAATCTTCTTACGAAGTTTTTCATTTTCTTGCACCAGTTCTTTCGTGAACTCAAGCCCGCGGCTGAACATGCTCAAGAATTCTTCGCCGCGCCGAAACCCTTTCGAGCGATCATCACTCATTGTTGATCCTTTCGTCGCACGGTCTCCCGTCGATCTTTCCGGCGAATTCCCGTTTGAATCGCCGAACCAATTTTGTGTAATGGCAGCACAGCGTCCACGACTCCTGCACGAATCGCCTGCTGCGGCATTCCGAATATGATGGCCGTCTCTTCGGACTCCGCGACCACGCAACCTCCCGCATCACTCACAGCGCAGACTCCCTGGCGTCCGTCATCGCCCATTCCTGTCAGCACAACCGCCATCAACTCAGAACCAAAATGCTTCGCAGCAGAAATGAACATTCGATCTACCGAAGGTGCGTATCGGTCTTGCACAGTCTGATCTTCAATTTTCGTAACGGTCCGACCACCCACATTTTCGAGCACCATGTGATAACCGCCGGGTGCCACCAAAATCAGGCCGGGTTCGAGGGCTTCGCCCCCTTGCGCTTCCACTGCACGAAAGGGTGTCATACGCCCCATTCGTTCTGCAAAGCCTTTCGTAAAACCGGCGGGCATATGTTGTGAGATTAAAATCGCAGTTTTGGGTACTTCCACGAAACTGCCAAGAATCTGCATCAGTGCTCCGGGTCCACCGGTAGAAGAACCGATCGCCACCACTTTCGGCGGTTGCAGAAGACGGCTCGGTGCGTACCCCGCCATAAGATGCGGTAGCGACGTGATCCGCTCGCGAACTTTCTGAATGCGCAACTGGCGCAACGCATGCACTTTGCGCAGCAACTCTTGTTGAATCTGTTCGAGTTCGAGCGACGGACGCTGCGCAGGCTTGGCAATGAAATCCACCGCGCCCAGATCGAGTGCCTTAAAAACGTCTTGATCTCCGCTGCGACTACTCACCACGATGACGGGCGTTGGCTGCTTGGCCATCACCAAACGCAAAAACGTAAAGCCATCCATACGCGGCATTTCGAGATCCAGCGTAATCAAGTCGGGCTTCATCTCGAAAGTTTTTTGCAGCGCCTCTTCTCCGTCGCGCGCCGTACCAACGACACGAACAAGTGGCGACACTTCGAGCATGCGCGTAATCGCACGCCGACTAAACGCCGAATCGTCAATCACGAGCGTGCGAATGAGTTCTTCGCTCATCCCGTACCACCCTTGGCTCGATCGGCTTTCGCAATGGCTGCCGCGGCGGCAATATGCCACGGATCGCGCGCCACCTCACCGACGGCAGGTTTTCGATACACAAGATCGTGTTTCAAATGACGAAGATCGAACGCATTGGACAGATTGATCAACGACTCCGAGTGACCCAACAAGAGATAGCCACCCGGGTGCAATTTTTTATAAAATGACTCAATCACCTTACGCTTCGTTTCAAGATCAAAATAGATAATGACATTTCGACACAAAATTGAGTCCATCGCGCTCAATACGGCCAAACGTGAAGAATCCATCAAATTGACATGAATGAAGTTGACGTGCTTCTTGATTTCGTCGGAGATACGATAGAGGCCGTCCTTGGCTTCGAAATATTTTGCACGCAATGCGGCATCCGTATTGCGAAACGACACTTCACGGTAACTCCCGCGGCGCGCCTTCTGCAGCATCGGACGACAAATGTCCGAGGCATACACATGAAAGTCGCGGCTAGGGACGAGTCCGGCTTCAAGCGCCAGCATCACGATCGAATACGGCTCCTCTCCGCTCGAACAACCTGCCGACCAAATTTTCACTGGGCCCGTACCTGCACGTCGGCGTGCTAGCAATTCGGGAATGATCTCTTCCACCAAGGCGCGCAGCTGATTGAGTTCGCGAAAGAAAAAAGTTTCATTCGTCGTAAGGATGTCGATCAATTCCGCAAGTTCTTGTTCGCCGCTTGAACCGTGCGTCAGAAAATAATAGTACGAAGCAAAATCACCGATCTCGAGTTCGCGCACGCGTCGTCCCACGCGCTTTTCAACCAAAAAGCGTGAGTCCGGGCCAAAGTGCAACCCACTGCGTGCGCGCACGAGATCACAAAGCATTCGGAATTCCGAATCCCTCATCGTGGGCGTGTCGTCTGCGCCACCAAGCGCCAAACCGTACTCCTACTGTTCCAGGTGTTTCAACGCCCGGAGAATCGCGTCGCGCACAAAGTCGTCTTGTTCCGTTTCAAGCCGACGCAAAATAAACGGCACAGCACGCACTACATTTTTTTGTGTCATAATTTGAATAACTTCTGCGCGTACCGACCAACTTTCATGCCCAACCAAAGGAATCAAAGTTTCGATTTGATTTGCGTCTCCATGGCGTCCAATGCAGCCGACGGCGGCCTGAACGAGATTCGCATCCGAGCTCGTAAGCAAATCTTGCGCGGCTTGTGCCGCAGCGTGACCACCCACTTCATCCAAGGCGCTCAATGCAGCCAGCGCCACCACTCCTTCATCGTGCAACGCCGCGCGCAAACGTTGCGTCACTTCTTGTGTCACCTCGACCTTCGCAGCGCGCACGGCAAAGAGCGCGATGGCCCGCACCGCCGCAGCGCGCACACGCGCATTGCTGTCAGCTTGCAAACGCTGCAAATCTTCAAGAGCACTTTGATGTTGCGAAGCTCCGAATGCATTGGCCGCAGCAATTCGCACCGTCGGTGATTCATCGGCAATGGCCAAACGCAAAGGCTCGGACAGCGTTCCTGGTTCAACCCGCGCAAGCGCTTCGACAGCAGCGCGTCGCACCGACGGGCTTGGATCTTTCAACATAAACTCAATCAAAGCCAAGTCTTTGGCGCGGCCAATACGACCCAGCACCGAAGCAATCGCAAGCCGCACCGGCTCTGCGGCGCCGTGTAGACGCGAAGCCAACAAATCTATGGCCTCGTTCGTCGTTTGTTCGTCGGCACTCGACTCGGGTTTCGCAATTCGCACCAAAGCTTCCAGCACAGCGGATAACTCTTCTTCGCTTTCAATATCTTCTTCCGCCGCAAGCGCCGCCGCTTCCAAATGATTCACGAGTGCAGGCACCGCTTCGGAACTTTGTCGCTCGCCCAGCGCCTGCGCAGCCGTAGTACGCAATTCTGCGTCATGTTCTTCCAATGCGAAGAACAAACGCTCCAAACCCTGCCGGCCCTCGGTACGCCCAAGCAGACGACACGCAAGATTTTTGGCATTGGATTCCAGATGCGTCCAATTCTCATCCAAGACCTGCTCGGCGATAGGACCTAAATGAAAAAGTGTAGAGAGTGCAATTTCCGACAGCACTTCATCGCGTCCAGCAAGAAGAATTGGAATCACAATGTCTTTGCGCGGAAAGAGACCGAGAAATTGCACCAATACCAAGCGCGTCGTAAGCGTCGCTTCACCGAGACGCAAAATTGCGTCAGCAAGCAAAGCCGAATGATGATCAAGGATGTCGCGCATCGTGAGCACAAGCTCGGCGCTCTCTCGTGGATCAAGCACGGCCACCAAACGCAAGAGTGCCGCCATCGCCGCTTCGCGCGTTGAACGCGAGCCACTCGCCAAACCTTGCAACAACACTTCTTGCGCTTCGGGATCACGCGCTCGGCCGAGCACGGCAAAGGCCGCGGGAAGCAAAATCGAATCTTGCAAAGCTTCGCGCAAATCACGCGCCTTGACCGGAACTTCGATTCGCGCCAAAGCACGCAACGCCGAAAAAACCACCAAACGATCACCGGCAGCGCCCTTGACGACATTCAAAAGTGCCGGAACAGCTTCGGTGCTACCGATCATGCCCAGCGCATCGGCAGCGGCACCTTGCACATTCGAATCCGGATCATCGAGAATTTCAATCAATCGTCCGACGGCACTGGCATCTCCAATTCCGGCCAATGCATCCACGACGAGTTTCCGTACATCCACATCGGGATCATCGGTGGCCACGATCAACGAAGGCACCGCCATCGCCCCGCAACGCACCAGCGCTTCGACGGCAGCATTGCGGCGGCCCGGGTTATCTCCGTCGGCCAACGCCTTGATCAAAAAATGCGGCGCATCCCAGTCGCGCGGCGCATCCGCAATGCGCTCGACCGCCGCTTTGCGCACGCGCCAACTTGGATCTCCTAAGCAGCCCAAGAGATACGGCATCGCTTCGCGACCCGGAAGAAAAGCAACTCGCTCGATCGCGAGTCGACGAATCTCGTCATCCTCACTAGCAAGATCAACGCGAATGCTTTCGTAATCGCGCTCATCCATAATTCACCTCACCGCATGCCACGCATGCGTGCAACGCGCAGCAATTCTTCAGCGAGGTAATCCTTCTCGGCGCGAACTCGTGCATCAATCTGCGCGTTGAAGTGCGCACGCCCCTCAATGAGATCAGGCTCCATCTGCTTCAGTACGGTTCCGTTTTGTACAGCACGATTAAACTTGTCTTGGTTGTAAAGAACGACATCCGACACCACAACACGCGCAAGCCGCTCTGCTTTGCTCCGAATGGCGTCAAGGCCGTCATTTTTTGGTGTCGGCGCAGGCGGCGTGATGGAAGCGGGTGCGGGAGCAGGTGCAGATGCGGGAGCCGGCGCGCGTGCGGCCGGTGCAGCAGGTTTCGGTGGAGCCGCCTTTGCCGGTGCAGGAGCCGAAGCTGGCGCGGGCGCAGCAGCCGGCCGCGCCACGCTCTCCACCAACGAAAGCCCGAAATCCTTGAACAAAGACTTCAACCCGTGCGGTAGATCCGGACGTTCGAGGTAACGATCTGCACCATAAATTTCATTCGGCGATCGTCGGTAGCGATT
>CAYRID010000011.1:0-35842 GCA_964424225.1 uncultured Geobacter sp. | reverse complement strand
CTTCGAGTTGCTCACTGTCGATCAAAAGTGTGTTGGGGCGCGGCAGCGGGTTGCCGGTGGTTTCGTCGAAGTTGCGAAACAATGCGAAGCGCCCGTTTTCGAGCGTGGTGCTGCCGTCTTCGTTCCTGCGTTGAAAGCCCGAAACGAAATCGTAAACGAGTTTCGAGATCGCGGTGTTCTGGCAAACGATGATGAAGCAGGGCGGCACCGAGATGCCCTGCTTCTTCCAGAGATGGAAAGTTTTTTCGTAATGGCCGTAGAGTGCTTCCAAGGCGGTCTGCAAGCGCGTGGGAAGTTTGAGCGGATCGAGTTCTCCGCCTTGGCCACGGCCTTTTTTGGGCATGTCTTTGCGAATGTTTTCCCAGAGATTGCGGTATGTGGGCATTTCATCGCCGGGAATGTTTTCGGCGATGGGTACACGAGGAAGTTTCACAATGCCGCACTCGATCGCGTCCATCAGTGAGAAGTCGCTCATCGTCCAAGGAAAGAGCGTGCCCTCGGCGTAGCCCGAGCCGCTCAGGAAGAAGGGCGTCGCCGAAAGATCGATGATGCGGTTCGATCCGAATTTGCGCTTCACGGCTTCAAGACCGGAAATCCAAAGTCGTGCGGCCTCGTTGTTTTTCTCCGCTTCTTTTTTGTCGTCGCCTTTTAAGTCGTCATCGTCGGTGTCTTGCGGTTTCTCGCGGTAGCAGTGATGCGCTTCATCGTTGATGACGAGGATGTTTTTCATTCCCATCAAATCGGGCATCACGCGCTGAATCATCTGCCCTTCACTTTCGAGTGTATGTGGTACTTCGCCGGTGCGGCCTTGCAAAAGCTGGCGTCCGCCTTTGGAGATTTCGATGCGCTCGCGCAGCTTGAAGGCGTGATAGTTGGTGATGACGATCTTGGCGCGATGCAAATCGTCGAGCATGTCGATCGGAACGATCTCGCGGCCTGCGTAGTAACTGTCGGGGTCGTTGGGCTGAAGTACGCGAAGGCGGTCTTTGATCGTGAGGCCCGGCGCGACGACGAGAAAGCCACGTGTAAAGTCTTTGCTATCCGGGCGGCGCACCGCATTGATGGTTTGCCACGCGATGAGCATCGCCATCACCGTGGTTTTGCCTGCACCGGTTGCGAGTTTGAGCGCGAGGCGCATCAACTCCGGGTTGGCATCTCGGTTGGCGGATTCGAGGTTGGCGAGCAGTTGTTTGCCGCTTGTCGAGTGCGGCGCGACTTCGGTAAGCCAGATTGCGGTTTCGACAGCCTCGATTTGGCAAAAGAAAGGGCGTACACCGCTAAATGTATGATGACGCCAGTGTTGAAGTAGGCGGGCAGTTTCCGGGGTGACATGCCATTGGTTCGGTGGCAAATTGCGCCAGATCGCCACGCTGCCGCGCACGCGATTGATGATCGACGTGGGATCGTACTGCTGCTCCGTCGAAGAAAGTCCTTTGCCTTCGTTGAAAACCATTTCCGTGTTGGCAGCAGCGAGCTTGTGTTTCTTCGGCTTTGGGATCGGCGTGATGAACTTCGCCGGTCGCCGCTCTTCAACAATGCGCTGCGTCGGTTGGCCGGCCTCATCCAATTCCCAATGTCGTGTTGGGCATGAATAAGGTGAATTGAGAATGGGGCGATCAAAAAAAGGATTCGACATGCTCAGCGCACACGCTCCGTCTTGCATCGGCGCGTGTGCCGCGCGTGGTTTATTACGTCGCTGAGAATCGCGGCGCGCACGGTCTCGAACCCCCTGATTCCGTCGAGTGCTTTTGTAGCTGAGTTTGCTTCGTGCTTTCCGTGGAATTGGACGCCAGCGAAAGCGCCTGTATCAGACTTCAACTCGTGCTGCTCTGTCAAGCACAACGTGCCGTTGTGTGCAGCCGTAATTTCCGCCGGCGCAGGCAGCGTTTTCGCGATCTTTCCCTCGGCTTTCATTGCCAAGTCACAAAAATCCTGCGCGCCGCCGCCACAACCGCGCGATGGACCGCAGATCGTTGCGCTGCCTATCCTCGGCGACTTGCATCACCACTACGAGCGGTGGGCGGCTTGGTCGCGCAACCGCAGCGCCGAATCACACGCGGCTTGACTCACACGCATGCTTTGGTTCCCGCGAAATTTCGGGAGGAGATCCGTTTCCCAAATGGTCAAGATACCTTATCTTTTGGTCAAGCTCTCTTGACGATCGGGCGGGGCGCAATGCTGTTTCACCGACGCGCTCCCACCCAAACTCGCGAACGTCGTGTGCGAACGGAATTGGCAAACGCAATCTTGTAGACATCATGGAAGTACAGATCATGAAGAAGAAAGAACCCGGCGGGATCAACATCGAAACGTTTCGCGCGACGAACATTGGTCAGCCGCTGATGGAAGTCGCGAAAGATTTTCAGCGCCGTGCGCTTGCGAAGTTTTATGAACGCGGCCACGACGAGTTGCAGCCGTCGCATCAGGCGGTGCTTGCCTATTTGCATGCGTCGGGCACGCGGCTCACCGAACTCGCGGATCTCGCCGGAATGAGCAAACAGGCGATGGGGCAGCTCGTCGATGAGATCGAGCGCTTGGGCTACGTCGAGCGCGTGCCCGACCCGAGCGACGGCCGCGCGAAGATCGTACGCTTTACGGTGTCGGGAAAGAAGCTGATCCGCGACGGCACCAAGATCGCGAGTGAGATTCAAGAACAATACACGGCGCTGATCGGCGTGAAGCGCTTCGAACTCTTGCGCGAAATTCTCGACGAGCTGCGCAGCAAAGCCAAAGCGCTGCCGATCGGCGACGAAATCGGAGAAGAATGATGTTTGCACTGCAAGGCTTGCGCATCCTCGATCTTTCCCGGCACGCACCGGGGCCGTATTGTTCGATGCTGCTCGCCGATCTCGGTGCGGACGTGATCGTGGTCGAAGCGCCGCCGACTCATAAAAGCGTCGGTTCGGCGATGGGCATCAGCGAGCGCGACATGGCCTTCAACCCGGTCGGGCGCGGCAAGCGCTCGATCGCGCTCGATTTGAAGAACCCGGCCGCGCGGGAGGTTTGCCTCAAGCTGGCTCGAAACACCGACGTGGTGCTGGAAGGCTTTCGACCCGGCGTCGCGACACGACTCGGTGTCGATTACGATGCGCTGCGTGCGGTGAAACCCGACGTGATTTATTGCTCGATCAGCGGCTACGGCCAGACGGGGCCGTATGCGCCGCTCGTCGGGCACGATCTCAACTACATCAGCATCGGCGGTGCGCTCGGCATGATCGGCGCGCCCGGCGGCGCACCGACGATTCCGATGAACGCGATCGCGGATTTCGCGGGCGGCGGACTTTTCGCGGCGTTCGCCGTGCTCGCCGCCGTCGTACATCACAAGAACACCGGCGAGGGGCAATACATCGACATGGCCATGAGCGACGGCGTGCTGTCGCTGATCGGACTGCTCGCGGGCGAAACGCTCGCCAAGGGCCGGCCACCGCGCCCGGGTGAGCATTACTTGAACGGCGCGCTGCCGTGTTATCACGTCTACGAAACTTCCGACGGAAAATGGCTCAGCGTCGGCTGCATGGAACCGTGGTTCTGGGCGCGACTTTGCAAGCAACTCGGCTGCGAAGAATTCGCGAGCGAGCAGTTCAACACCGAAAAGTTTCCCGAAATCTTCGCGTTCTTGCGTGCGCGCTTCAAAGAAAAGACGCGTGACGAATGGTTTGCGCAACTCAAAGACGTTGAGATTTGTGCAACGCCCGTGTATGCACTCGACGAAGCGCTACGCGATCCGCACCTGATCGCACGCAAGATGATCGTCGAAGTCGAAGACGCGAAGTACGGGAAAATTCCGCAAGTCGGCATCGCACCGAAATTCTCGAAGACGCCCGGGGCGGTGCGACGCACAGCGCCGCGTGTCGGCGAGCACAGCGAAGAAATCCTGCGCGAGCTGGGTTACTCGGCCGCCGAAATCGCCGCGCTCGTCGGAAAGTGAGCACTGCGGTTGCGCGGACTGAGTGAGTTCCGACGCTGCGCAGCCACGCTCACACAAGCGCGACGCACGTCTTTGCACCTATGCAACACGCGCCACGCACGCATGTACCCCGCGCCTTTGCCGTAGTCGATGCGCTATGCACGAGTGCACTCGCGGCTTTGTAGCGTGCGCGCGCAAATTTCATTCGTCACTTTTTCGTGTTAGCCGCGAACCACCGGCAAGAGCAAGCGTGATGGATGCACGGCGTCGTGGTGCACGCTTTGCTTGGCTTTGCGGCGATCGCTCACGCGCGCGCGTGCGATCTCGACTTTCGCGTTCGGGTTGCAATCAAACTTCGGGAAGTTGCTGCTCGTCACTTCGAGGCGCAGGCGATGGCCCGGCTTGAAGACATATGCCACGTCGAGCAGCGAAATCGAAAGCGGCACGATCTCAGCGACGCAAAGCCAGGCCTCGCGGTCCATTCCGTTTCGATAACGTGCACGCAAGATGCCTTCGGCGACCGGCGCGCAGTAGCCGCTTGGATCGACATCGACGAGCTTTGCCGTGAAATCCGTGTCCGGCGCATCGCTCGAAATCCAAAGTTCGAGCGAAACCGGACCCGCGATGCGCAGCGCCTCTTGCAAAACTTCGCTGCTATACACCAAAACGTCATCACGCATTTCGACTTCGCGCTGATCGAGCACGCCGGGTGAACCGAAAATCGGCGCGAGACTGCGACAACCGCGCGTCGGCACGGGATCGCTTGGATCATACACGTAGTGATCCGCGGGCTCTTGCATCGGAGAGTTTCGATCGAGCACGCCATCGCCCGCGCGCGTGTTGGCACGGCCTTGGCTGTGCAAAAAGAAACTTTCTTGTGTATGCGGCGGCGGCCAACTCGCAGCTTCGCGCCATTGATTTTCGCCCATCGAGAAATAGCGCACGCGCGCCGCGGCTTGCTGCACCGGTTGCGCCGCATTTTCGGATTTGGACGCGGCGTCGCGCAAATACGGTTCGAAGAAACCCAGCACGATCTCGCTCACGCCCGCCGGCCCGGCCACGGCTTCGGGACCAAACTCGCGCTCGCCAGCTGCCGTCGGACGGATGCTCATGTAGGTGATATGATCCCACGGGCCCAACACCAATCGGTGTGTGTCGCGCACTTCGACGCGCGGATGACGCTTCAAACTCTCGTTCAAATCCAAGTGCCCTTGCAAAAACCCGTCGTACCAACCGCCGATTTGCAGCACCGGCACTTGGATCTCTGCACAGCGTGCCGCCACGTCGACGCTGCGCCAAAATTCGTCGTAGCGCGGATGATCGAGCCATTCGCGCCAAAACGGCGCATGCTCGCCTCGCCCGTCGGTTGCATTACAATCGGCGGCATTGCGATCGGCGGAACTACAAAGTGCTGTGTTATCCCAAAGCGGAAGCTCGCGCACCGCTTGCCAGGGATCTTTCGCGGCGGCCATCAACTTGCCGAAGGCTTGCAGCCGCTCGGCTTCGGGAAGTCGCAGCGCGCGATCCCAGGCCAAGTTGAGCGCCCACCAGAAATTGAAACCCAGTTCGAAGGCGCCGCCGCTATACGCCCAACCCGCGTGATAGTTCGCGCCGGTCATGTAGGCCGCGCAAGCCTTGAGATGCGGCGGTGCAGCGACGGCAGCTTGCAGCGTGGTAACACCGTTGTAGGACGATCCGTAGATCGCGACGTTGCCGTTGCTCCAGGGTTGCGCGGCGGCCCATTCGACGGTGTCGTAGCCATCGTTGCCTTCACAGTGAAAGGGCTGCCATTCTCCCTCGGAAGCGAAACGACCGCGTGTATCTTGCACGAGCACGACGTAACCGCGCTCGGCCGCAAGCAGGGGATTCAACATCAATCCGCCGACGACCCAGGCATCGCTTTTGTTGTAGGGAGTGCGGTGCACGAGCACGGGATGCTGCGTCTTCCCCTGCGCGGCACCTCGCGCAGCATCCCGTGCTTCATTTTCGCAAGAATCGGTAGGCCGGTAGATATCCGTCGCCAACCGAACACCGTCGCGCATCGGCACCATGACATCGCGCTCGACGGCAATCGCTCGGCTCACGCAAGCCTCCCGCTACATTCGCATTGACACAAAAATGTTTACTCGTCGTCACCACAGAGCTGGTCGAAGACTTCGTACGCTTCTTCCACCATGTCGAGCACGATCTGGCGCGCGGGCTTCATCGATGTCACGAAGTCCACGCCTTGGCCGGCGGCCTCGGTCATGAAGTCGGGCAAGTTCCAGTCGATTCCCGATTGCTTCACGCCGGCGAAAAGCAGCAACTGATACGGAGCCGGGGCCGGCGGCGGTGCATCCGGGCGCTCCCATTCTTCATGCCACTTGCTCTTGAGCGTGCGCATCGTGAAGCCCGAAATGCAGTTCGAGTACGACGTGTCCGTCGCCTTGGCGGCGAGCAACTTCTCTTTGATGACCATCTCGACGTCGGATTCGCGCGACGGGAGCCAAACTGTTCCCGTCCACACACCTTGTGCGCCGAGTGCGATCGCACCCGCGAGGTGACGCCCGGTGGTGACACCACCGCCCGCGATCACCGGCGTGTCACCCGCAATCGCCACGACCTGCGGCACGATCGAGAACGTACCGATCGCACCCGTGTGTCCGGCGGCGTCGTAACCTTGCGCGATCACCGCATCCACACCGGCTTCAATTTCGCGTTGCGCTTGGCGCGGCTTTCCGACAAGGCCCCACACTTTCATGCCGCGCGCATGCGCAGCTTCGAGAATGAACGCGGGATTGCCGAGGCCCGAGGCCAGCACGGGCACCTTTTCTTCGAGCACGACTTCGAGTTGGCGGCGCGGCGTTTCTTTGTTCACCCAACCAAGGTCATAGAGTTCCGGAACCTTCTTCGGCTCGGGAATGTTGTGGCGCTTCTTCATATCTTCCACAAATTTGCGTTGCGGCTCGGGAATCTGTGCCAGCAATTCCTCGATCGAACCCACCGCCGGTACCGAAGCCGGAAAAACCAAGTCGATGCCGAACGGCTTTGAGCCCACCTTCTCGCGCAACCACTTGATGTCGGCCTCGATCTGCTCGGGCGAATGTTGCGTTTCACCAAGCACTGCAAAACCACCGGCGTTGATCACCGCCGCTGCAACGTCTTTGCAATGCGTAAATGCAATAATGGGATATTCAATGCCAAGCTCTTCTACGAGCCGTGTCTTCAGCGGGTCCTTGGCCACGTTCTTCTCCTCTCGCCAGTGCGGATTTTTGAGTTGGTCGCGATGTGTTTGTGCCGCGATCTGTTGGTTCGGCGCGGACTTTGCCACCGAAGCATCACGCGGGCAAGCGCAAGTCATGCTTGTTGCGCCAAAGGCGCAGGTACCTCGCGCAGCGCCGGAATCATCGCATTGATTGAAAAACAGTCAAGAGGCCTGACTATTTTTGGATCCTGGGCTATGCACTCGAATCGACCAAAAACCTGCACGAGCGAGGAGGCATCCATGACCGGCGCACTCACGGGAATTCGCGTGCTTGAACTCGGCGAAGGCGTTTCCGCCGCCTTCACGGCAAAACTTTTTGCCGACTACGGCGCCGAAGTGATCAAAGTCGAATTGCCGCAGTCGCCGTGCGCAAGCGATCCGACGGAAACGCGTGGCGCGGGCGACATCACGCGCAGTTGGGGACCGTTTCCGAGCGACGCCCCAGACCCCGAAAAGAGCGGCACGTTCTTTTTCTTGAACACGAACAAGCGCGGTATCACGCTCGACTTCACTTGCGAAAAAGGTCGTGCGCTTTTGCTTCGCCTCATCGCCGAAGCCGACGTGCTGATCGAAAACTACTTACCCAAGCAAATGCGCGAGTGGGGACTCGACTGGGATAGCCTCGAAAAAATCAATCCTAAGCTCGTGATGATTTCGATCACGCCGTTTGGCCAAACCGGGCCGTATGCAAACTGGAAGGGTTACGACTTGAATGCCTTCCATCTTTCCGCGACCGGCACGCGCTACTGCGGCGTGCCCGACAAAGCACCGCTCGAACACGGCACGTTCTCGGCCGAATTTTTCGGTGCCTACTGCGCCGTCACCTGGGGTCTTGCCGCGGTGATCGGGCGCGACCTCGTAGCACAAAGCGGCGGTGGTGGCGGTCAACACATCGACGTGTCATGTGCCGAAGCCGTGGCGGCACTCTTCGTCGGCGCGCAAAACATCGGTGGCTATGCACAAGATGGAAAAACCGGAACACGCACCGGTGTCGGCATGCCACTCGCCGCGCCCGCCACGATCATTCCCTGCCAAGACGGTTACGTGTGGATGATGGCGCTCGAAACCGGACAATGGCACGGCCTCGTGCGTGCGATGGGCAACCCGGACTGGGCACAGCTCGAACTCTTCGACGATATGTTCGAGCGCGCGCAAAACTCCGACATGATTTATTCCTTCGTCTACGAATGGGCCACGACACACACGAAGCAAGAGATCATGGATCTGTGTCAGGCCAACGGTTGTCCTACGACGGCGGTGTACACGGTCGCCGAAGCCGGCGAACACCCCCATTTGCACGAGCGCGGCTACATCCGCAAACTCGCGCATGCGGCGCTCGGCAGGGTGCGCACCCTCGGTGCACCGGTGCTCTTGCCGGAGTGTCCCGGCGGCCCGATCGCACCCGCGCCGCTGCTCGGCCAGCACAACGCCGAGATCTTCGGCGCGCGACTTGGTCTCTCGCCGACGGAGCAAGCTACACTTCAAAGTGAAGGAGTGATCGCATGAGCAAAGCCCTGCCCTTGCAAGGCATCCGCGTCGCCAACTTCGGTTGGGGCTGGCTCGGGCCGGTCGCCGGGCAAACGCTTGGCTTCCTCGGTGCCGAGGTTTACAAGATTGAGTCGCACGCGCGCGTCGACATCAATCGCACTTTGCCGCCGTTTGCCGAGGGCAAGCGCGACTTCGATCGCAGTTTGCAAAATCACGCCGGTTGGGCGGGCAACGGCAGCGTGACAATCAATCTCAAAAAACCCGAAGGCCAAGCGCTTGCGCGTGAGCTCGTCGCAAAATGCGATGTCGTTCTTGAAAACTTCGGCCCCGGCGTGATGGATAAGCTCGGACTTGGCTACTCTGAATTGTGTAAGGTGCGTCCCGATGTGATCATGGCCTCGATGCCGGCAGCGGGGCTTAGCGGGCCGCTACGCCATGTGCGCACCTACGGCATGAGTCTCAGCAGCATCACCGGCCTCGATAGTCTCACGGGTTATGCGGGCGGACCGCCGGTACCGATGGAAAACGCCTACGCCGATCCGCTCGGCGGCATCATCGGCGCATTCGCCGTATTGCTCGCGTTGCGCTTCCGCAAACAAACCGGCAAGGGCCAGCTCGTCGACTTCTCGCAGCAAGAAGGCATCATGCAGATGGTCGGGCCGGCTTGGATGGATTACACATTAAACGGTCGGGTGGCGCAACCGATCGGCAATCGGCATCCGGTGGCGGCGGGTGCACCGCACGGCGTGTTTCCGTGCGCGGGTGACGATCGCTGGATCAGCATCGCGGTGCTTTCCGAAGCCGAATGGCGCGGGCTCGTCGCTGCCATGCAGACGCCGGCTTGGGCAACAACCACAGAATTTTCGACGTCACAAAATCGTGTCACCCACATCGAAGCCCTGCACGAAAAACTCAGCACTTGGACGCGCGGCTTCGATCACCAAGAACTCGCGGCCTTGTTGCAAACGCACGGCGTCGCGACCGCGCCGGTGCTGGCGGTGGCCGACTTGCTCACGAATCCACAACTGAAATCGCGCAATACGTTCATCGAAGTCACGCATCCGCTCGGCTTTCGCGAAACGATCTATGGCGCCTACGTGAAGACGAGCCGCAGCGAGCCGCGCATCACGCCCGGCCCGGCGATGGGCTGCGACAACGAGCGCGTTTTCCACACGCTGCTCGCGCTGCCCGACGCGCGCTATCAGCAACTCGTGCGCGACGAAGTGATCTTCTGATTTTTGTCAGGTTTCTTGACGAGCTGAGCGCGCGCGGTATAGTCAGGTTTCTTGACGAATTAATCGACAAACCACTCGATCCATAAGGAGACGCGGCCCATGGGTTCTTTCAAAAACCAAGCCTGCATCGTCGGTATCGGACAGACGAAATATTCGCGCGGCGCGGAAACCGGCAAAACCGATTTGAGTTTGCAACTCGAAGCGTCGCTTGCGGCCATCGAAGATGCGGGCCTCAAGCGCAGCGATATCGACGGTGTGTTGCCCTTCGTTTGTCTTGGCATTGCGGAAGAATTCGCCGTGCATCTCGGCATCGAAGATTTGCGCTATCAGACAACAGCGCATCTTGGCGGCGCTGCGCCCGGCGCATCACTTGCGAACGCCGCGATGGCAGTCACGGCAGGGCTCGCCGACACCATTTTGATTCCGGGTGGTTGGTACGGATTTTCGGGGCGGCGTGTGCGCGAAGTCGTCGTGGCCGACACTACAGTGATGTCGGGCGGCCCGACGGCACGCGATTTTTATTTTCCGTTCGGCCTCACCGCGCCGCCGCAATGGTTTTCATTCATCGCGCGCCGACACATGTATGAGTATGGCACAAAGCCTGAACACCTCGGCGCCATCGCGGTCGCCCAGCGCAAGCACGCACAATTAAATCCACATGCGCTGATGCGCGGCAAAGAACTAACGCTGGAGAAGTATCTCTCCTCGCCGGTGATCTCGGATCCGTATCGGCTCTTCGATTGTTCGCTCGAAGCCGACGGTGCGGCGGCCTTCGTCGTCACCACCACTGAGCGCGCGCGCGATCTCAAACAAAAACCGGTTTACGTGATGAGTGTCGCGCAAGGTCAACCCTATCCCGCCGACGATATCGTGACCCGCGACGATGTCTTCCAACTCGGGCTGACGTCGGCTTCGCCGCGCGCATTTGCCATGGCTGGCGTCACGCACGACGACATCGACTTCGCGCAAATCTACGACCCCTTCACCTTCCAAGTTTTGCAGCAACTCGAAGAACTCGGCTTCTGCAAACGCGGCGAGGGCGGCGCGTTTGTCGAGGGTGGACGCATCGAACTCGGCGGCAAACTGCCCGTCAACACGCACGGCGGTCTGCTCTCCGAAGCCCATGTGCTCGGCATGAATCACTTCGTCGAAGCCGTGCGCCAACTTCGCGGCGAGGCGGGCGAGCGACAAGTGAAAGACGCCGAGATCGGTCTCGTCACCGGCTTTGGCGATTTCGGCGACGGCAGCATCGCGATCTTGCGCCGCTAAACATATCTTTGTGTAGATCGGAGAAACTCATGAACGAAGCCAAGACGACCTCGCAATATTCGAAACCTTTGCCGCTACTGCGCGGTATGACGAAAGAATTTTACGATCACTGCAAGAACGGTGAGCTTCGCTTTCAGCGCTGCACCGACTGCGGCAAGTGGCGACACGTGCCGCGCGAAATGTGCGCGAAGTGTGGCTTGTGGAACTGGGAATGGGCGCGCTCGTCGGGACGCGGCGAACTTTTCACATGGACCGTCGTGCAACGCGTGATGCATCCGGCGTTTCCGGACGACGTGCCGTATGCACCGGCGGTGATTCAAATGCAAGAAGGCGTGCGCCTCGTGAGCTGGGTGATCGACTGTCCGCCGGAAGAACTCGAGATGGGCATGCCAGTGGAAGTCGTCTTCGACGCCGTCACCGACGAAGTGACACTTCCACGGTTCAAACGAATCACTAAGAAACGCTAACCAACACATTCTTGCGTCTATCCCCAAAGGAGCATCCATGGCCATTCAAGAATTTTTATACGAGAAGCGCGACCATATCGCGATCATGACCTTCAATCGCCCGCAGCAAGGCAACTGCTTCACGGCGGAAATGATCGATGAGCTTTATGCCAGCTTCGACGACTTCAATGCCGATCCCAATCTTTGGGTCGCCGTGCTGGCGGGCAACGGCAAGAATTGGTGTGCGGGCGGCGACCTCGAATCGCTGATCCCGGCCATCAACTCCGGCCGCTACAAGATCAACGAAGATCCGACGAAGCGCGTCTACAGCGACATCTTCAAACCGATCATCACCGCCGTAAACGGCTTCGCAACGCTCGAATTGGTGCTTGGCGCCGATCTCTGCGTCGCCGGTGAAGGCGCGCGCTTCGCTCTCGGCGAAGTGCGTTGGGGTATGATTCCGGCGGGCGGCTCGCACATCCGTTTGCCGCGCGCGATTCCCTGGGCCGTCGCGATGGAGCTTCTCCTGCTTGGCACTCCGATCGATGCCAAGCGCGCCTATGATGTGGGTCTTGTAAACCGAGTTGTGTCACCCGATCAGGTTTTGCCCGAAGCACTGAAGATCGCCGAGACGATTTGCAAGAACGGTCCGCTTGCAGTGCGCACGGCCAAAGAAATCGCGGTGCGCGCTTGGGAACACGAACGCGGATTCGTACTCGAAAACGCGCTCTTCCAGCGCGTCAGCAAATCCGAAGACGCCGCCGAAGGGCCGCGCGCTTATCAAGAAAAGCGCGCGCCTGTGTTCAAGGGACGATAAAAAACGAACCGCAAACCCCCAAGATGGACACGCCACCGTAGGGGTTTGCGGTTCTTGCACACGCGTCGCGCACGCAATCTTCGGCAAAGAATAAACACACTTTTGAGTCATCCTATTTTAAGATGAACTCTTTTCCGTCACGCGCTGCAAGAAAATCACCGCAAAAGCGACCAGGGCAGCCAAGATCAAAACGAGCTGCGCAAGCCCCGTTTCAAGATTCGGTGCCATGCTGAGCCACGAAAACTCCGGCCACCAAGAAACAGGTGTCGAGTGAACCCAACCGGCTTCTTGCAACTCAAGAATTCCGCCAC
Organism: uncultured Geobacter sp.; assembly: GCA_964424225.1. Lineage (GTDB taxonomy): Bacteria > Myxococcota_A > UBA9160 > UBA9160 > JADFDR01 > JADFDR01. Next base: position 23,125 of record CAYRID010000011.1, on the reverse strand, counting down.
CGACGAAACGCAACGCCAGCGCGTAAAGAAATACACCCGTTCCTGCAAAGAAGGGACGAAGCGGAATCTTCATGCTAAAGCGCATCACGGCAATCCACAGCCCAACCAACACAACACAACCGAGCAAGAAGCCTACAATCACTGCACTCTTCGAACCCTCGCTCACCATCAATGCGCGATAAAACAAAACCGTCTCGAAGCCTTCTCGGTACACAGCCAAGAAAGCGGCAAAGCTCATCGCAAAGCGCGAACCCGAGCCCAGGGCATGATTGAGTTGCTTGTGAATATACGCTTGCCAGTGTTGGGCTCCAACTTTGGAAAGCAACCAGTAGCTCACAAAGAATAGGACGACGGCCGCCACAAGCATCGTCATGCCTTCGAGGGCCTCTTTGGCGAGAGCCGTTCCGCTGAATGCAAATTCAAAAATCCCGGCAGTTAGGAAGCTCGCCACGACACCGACGATCGCCCCTTCAAAAAGCCAGCGCCGTTCGGCAAGATGCCCACCCTTCGTAAGGTAAGCCGCCAGTGCGCTAACCACGAGAATCACTTCCAACCCTTCACGCAAAATAATCAAAATCGACGCAAGAAAACCTTCTAGAAAATTCGTTTTGCCTGCGAGCAGAGCCTCAGCCTTTTTGAGATCTGTACGAATCTTTGTGAATTCCGCCGAGGTATCTCCACCCTTCGACACTTTCGAGCGTAATTCAACAAATTGTGCTTCGATGCCCTTTCCAAAAGCCAAGTCGAGCGCAATCAATTTCTTCTCAACCGCCTCGAAAGCCATGTACGCACCGAGGATTTTCGACGCAGCCTGATCGGGCGCTGTCACCGCGAGCGCTTGCGCCTCATCAAGAATCGCAAGCACTCGCACAATCACAGATTCTTGTGCTTCTTCTCGAATACCAAGATCGTCTTGCAAAGCGCGACGCAGTTCCACCAAACGCATCTCGACTTCGTTCGGCTCTTTCTTTGCATACACCATCTCTCCAATCGCTTTGGTGAGTGTGCGAATTTCTGGATCTTGCAATTTTCCGTCGGCAAATCCCGCGTCGATGTCTGCTTGCAGCGTACCGAAGAAAAGTCGCGACTCGCCGTATTCGATCGCATCGACCACGATGCCGCCCTTCACGGCTTGACTGTATTCTTCGCGCAAAAGATCAACCGAAAGAAGCAGATGGTGTTGATCGAAAGCCTGTGCAAGGGCATCGCCTTCGCGACTTTCAACAAATGCCAATTGTCGCGCCAAGCGCGCCGTGCTGTCCGCATTGGCGCGATGCGCCTCGATTTCTGCAAGACGCGCGATGAGATCCGAATCGGAAACGCTGAATACAGCAGTAGCACGTTCCTGTGTATGGCAACTCGTGCAGTTGTTCATCTCTGCACGATTGACCGGCGGACCCGCAAGCGACCAGAGAAACGCCACCATATCCCAGCGCTCCTGCGCGGTGAGCACTTCTTCCCAGGATGGCATCACCGAGCCAGGCACACCCAGGGTCAACACTTGAAAAAATTCTTCGGGGGTCTCATTCACCATGAAGCTTTCGTCGGTGAAGGCAACGGGTTTTGGACCCTCGATTTCATCCGCAAGCGGACCTTTGCCATCTCCCTTGTCGCCGTGACACGAAACGCAGTAACGCGCGAAGAGATTTTTTCCTGCTGCAATGGAAGGCGCGCGCTCCGGTTTGTCCGAAACGATTCCTGCCCCGTGCTCTTCGAGCCATTCCCCAAACACAGCTTCGAGCTTCGCCACATCGGCTCGCTCCGCGACGAGCTTTCGAAGTTCTGTCAGCTGCTCGGAAGGGGCTTCCTTTTCAAGATTCGCAAGAGTTTCTTCTGCCGTGGCCAGCTCGCGCTTGTCAATGACGACACCACCTTGCACCCCTTCCCCGTATTCCTGAATAGCAAATTTGAGCATTTGGTATTGGCGCTGAGGCGACGACTCGCCCTTCGGCTCACCGGTGTGCGCAAAGCCCGTTTGCGGAGCAAGAAAAAGCACAAAAACCAACGACACAAATACGTGTCGAGTCAAACAAAATTTGTTCGAAACAAAACAGCCCAACATCTCTCGCTCCCTCAATTCTCAAACTTCCAAAAAGGTGGGCGGATTATTGAATATGATTTTCAAAATCGCAAGATGAGAGTATGCTTTTTCAAATTTTTTCTTTGCCGCGCACAAACTTTGGCAAGATGAAAGAATTATCCAAAAAACTGATAAAAACCGGCAAGATAAGCAAAGTTTCCAATGAGGTTTTATGAGATCGAAACTCAAATTTGGGGTTTTTCCGCCTTACGGCATCGCGCCCATCGAAGAACCAGAGTATGCGATTTCATTCGCAAAGCTCGCCGAAGAGTTTGGCTTTGAGTCGATCTGGGTGGTCGAGCACGTGGTGATGCTCGTCGAGTACGAATCGGTGTATCCGTACGACCCGAGCGGTCGCTCCCCGTTTTCGAGCGACGTTGCACAGCCCGATCCTCTGATTTGGCTTAGCCACATCGCCGCCACAACGAAACGCATTCGACTTGCGACCGGAGTTTTGGTTTTGCCCCAGCGAAACCCTCTGATCCTGGCCAAAGAGCTTGCGAGCCTTGATCGCCTCTCGGGGGGCCGTCTTGAGATTGGAATTGGAATGGGGTGGGTCAAAGAAGAAGCCGAGGCGCTTGGCACCTGCTTCGAAAATCGCGGACGGCGCGCCGACGAATACATCGACGCCATGCGTACACTCTGGCGCGAACCCATCGCAAATTTCGACGGTGAATTCGTGCGCTTTCACGGCGCCGTCTCGCGCCCAAAACCGGTGCAAGCCGGCGGTGTGCCCATCGTCATCGGCGGCCACAGTCCGGCTGCTGCCAAACGTGCAGGGCGCGTTGGCGATGGCTTCTTTCCGCTCGGCGTCGCACCCGACCAACTCTCCTCGCTCTGCAAAACGATGCGCGATTCGGCCAGTGCGCACGAGCGGGATCCCGCAGAAATTGCCATCACTTGCGTGGGACTTCCCGATCTCGCGTCGGCGGAGTTTTACGCCGAACGCGGCGTCGAACGCGTGGTAGTCTCGCCCAAGCGCCGAGAGATTTCTGAGATTCGAAAATTCTTCGAGGAGTTCAAAAAAAATGTCATGGAAAAATTCTAAGCCACTGATTTGGCTCATCGTACTCGGACTTGGTTTTGCAAGTGGCTGCGCAACACGAGAATGTGTCAAGGCTTCTGGGCGCGGCTCTCTTGAGAGCCGCAATAAACAACTGGCCATCGAATTCATCGCCGCCATCAGCCGCGGCGACGCGCAAGCCATTCGCGATTTCTACACGCCCGACGGAAAAGTCATTAGCCTTGGGAACCTACCCTTTTCGGGAACGTACGATCGCGACCAACTCGTCCCCATCGTCGAAGGAATTTTTCAGGTGTTTCCACAGGGCCTAGAACTGCGCATCATCGACATGACCGCCGAGGGAAACCGCGTTGCAATCGAAGCGGAGTCCTATGGAAAAACCGTCACCGGTGCGATCTATAACAATCGCTATCACTTCTTGTTGATTGCTGAAAACGGCAAAGTAAAACTCTTCAAGGAATACATGGACACGAAGCACGCCTACGACGTGTTGATTGCGCCATTCGAAAAGAGCGATCCAAAGAACTCAGAACCCAAACCCTAAATCACACTCGTGTAGGATGAACACAAAAATAGGTTGAAAAACTTGCGCTGCAAAAGTACGCATCAATACGACTGCAACGGCGAGTTTTCGACTTAGGCGTTCGGCAATTTTTCTGCGACGAGTTCGGCAATGTCGAAAACCTTTTTCTCGTCAGTGCTCTTCTTCACACCGTCGGTGAGCATCAACAAACAGAACGGGCAAGCGGTTGCAATTTTGTCTGCACCCGTCTGCAAGGCTTCCTTGGCGCGCACGTCATTGATGCGCTCGCCACCTGCGCCGCCCCAATAGTTTCCACCACCTGCACCGCAGCAGAAGCTGTCTTTCTTATGGCGCGGCATCTCCACCAAGGATCCAACCGACGCGACGACATTGCGCGGCTCATCCATCACATCATTGTGTCGTGCAAGGTAACAGGGGTCGTGGAAAGTGATCTTCTCGCTGCCTGAAATTTTCGGCAGCTTGCCCGCCGCAATCAATTGGTCGAGCAACATAGCATGCGGCACGACTTCGTAATTGCCGCCCAACTCGGGGTAGTAGCGATCAAAACTATTAAAGCAGTGTGCACACATCGTGATGATCTTCTTAATTCCAGCCTCGGAAAACTCTTCGACGTTGGCCGACGCCATTTCTTGAAACAAAATCTCGTTGCCCATTTGTTTCGCGGGATCGCCAGTGCAGCGCGCTTGCTCAAGAATTCCGAATGAAACTTTTGCGTGTTGTAAGAGTTTTACCATCGCACGCGCAACGGATTGCGCGCGCTCTTCATAGGTGATCGCGCAGCCAATCCAAAGCAAATATTCGGTAACTCCCTTCTCAAAGAACGGAACATCGAGCCCTTGGCGCCAAGCCTCGGGGCTGGCGCTCGTACCGACGAAAGGATGCTCACGCGTTTCGAGATTCTTGTTGGCATGCCCCATGATTTCCGGAAGTTCAGATCGCTCCATCACGAAATGACGTCGCATTTCGATGATCGCTTCGGGATGGCGAATGCTGATCGGGCACGCCTCCATGCACGCGCCGCAAGTTACACAATTAAACGTCGCCTCAAAACCAACCTCGTCAAGAAATGCTTCATCATCGAGCTTGCCCGCGCGCAGATATTCAGCCGCAGTGACAATGACACTTTTGGGTTTTAGTGGTTTACCCGTTTGTGTCGCCGGACAGACCTCATTGCAGCGGCCACACCAAACGCAAGCCAAAAAATCAAACCGCGCTTTCGGACTGAAATCGGCAAGCTTCGAAGCGCCAAGCGGCGGCGCATCATCGCTATCCAGTGCGTCGAAATCGATCGGGCGTAGCTGTACGCCGGGCTTTTTCCGAGCGAGTGCGGCATTGATCGGCCCAAGCAACATATGCCCAAGCGGTGAATGCGCGATCGTCGAAATAAAAACGAGACCCGCGAGCCCGTGCAACCACCAAAACAAACGATACCAACGCAAAGTTGTGTCGGATCCCACATTGCCAAGCAATCCAGCCAGAGGATTTCCGACGAAGCGTCCCGGAGTTAGTCCTTCGTACGCAAGGCGCAAACCTTCCGTCGTAAAACCTGCAAAAATAATCACGAGAAAAAAGGCTTCGAGTGCAACAAAACCGCGACGTGCACGGCCTTCGAGAAGTCGCGACGGCGGAAACACCAAGCGGCGAATCATAAAAAAGAGCAAGCCGATCAAAACCGCCACGCCCGCGAGATCGCGCCCAATCGCCATGAACCAATATCCGAACGCGCCGTCCTCCACCGGAATGCCGATGAAAACCAACGGATACGCTGCATGGCCAAGGATCAAAACGATGGAGCCGAAAAACACCAACGCGTGTGCAAGTCCCGAGGCTGGACGCTTAAAAAGACGCGACGTCAATACGCCGCGCTCAAGAAATGCCGCGCGATTGATCACGTCGGTTTGCAAAATTTGAGCAGCAATTCCTTTAGCGACATCGAGGGAAAACGTCTTGCCCGGATTTGCAAGCCGCCAGGTTTGCACGAGCCCCTGCACCAAAACGCCCAGTGCAAGCAAAATCAAAACCGTCAAAATGACGTAATAAAGCATCGGAATTGTATGATCCGTCACAGGCGTGCTCTCTTTTGAAAAGTGTTCGAAAAGCGTGAAAACTGCCGCCGCAAGCAGCGCTATTTTCTCTACAAAACTTTATCGAAACCTCGCTGGAAACGCGCCCGAAATGCAGCAGCGCACAAACAGAAATTGATCTTCGACAAACTCCGCGCGAACCGTCGCCCTGGTCGATTCTTCGCGTAAACTTTGTCAGTCTCGAAGTTTCAAAATTGAGCGGATGAAAACAGAATGCAGGAAATTTTTTCAGAAATTGAGCGCTGGCAGAAACAAGGCGAGAGCGTGGCGCTAGCAACGCTCGTGCGCGTACGCGGCTCGGCGCCACGCCGTTCGGGCGCGCGGCTTGCCCTCACACCGACGGGAAAAATGAAAGGTTCGGTGAGCGGCGGCTGCGCCGAAAGCGACGTTTATGAACGTGCCCTCCAAGTTCTTGAAACCGGGACGCCCACCATCGCGCGCTATCACGTGACGAACGAAGCAGGCTTCGAAATCGGACTAAGCTGCGGCGGTGCAATCGACGTCTTGATCGAACCGTTCGTCGAAGATGAAGTGTTACGCCGTTTGCGCGCAGCTCTCAAAGCCAACACACCCGCTGCCCTTTGCGTGGCACTAAGCCCCGACGCGCTCGTCGGAAAACGCATGCTCGTGCTGGATATCGATACCGTCGGTGGCATTGCTCCAACCCTCGATGCCGGCCTTGCCGAAGCGGCGCGAACGCATTTCAAAATCGTCGGTACCTATCATGCAACACTCCCCTACAGCGACGGGGAAGCGACATTCTTCATCGAAAGCTTTGCACCACCGCTTTCGCTTTGGATCATCGGCGGTACGCACACCGCAATTCCACTTTGTCGAATGGCGCGCACCGTCGGCTTTGAAGTCACGATCGTCGATCCGCGCCCCAGTTACGCTTCAAAAGAGCGTTTTCCTGAAGCGACGACCATCGTCGAAGCCTGGCCCGACGAAGCACTCAAAGATGCGCGGCTCGACGAATACGCCTACGTCGTCACGCTCATGCACGATGCGAAATTCGATCTCCCGACGCTGCGCCAGGTGTTGCGCTCGCCAGTGCGCTACATCGGTGCGCTCGGTAGTCGCAGAACGCACGCTGCACGCAAAGCCAAGCTGCGCGACGACGGCTTCAGCGACGAAGAGCTTGCACGCATCCATGCACCGATTGGACTCGATCTGGGCGCACGCACCGCCGAAGAGATCGCGCTTTCCATCCTCGCCGAGATGGTGGCCGTGCGACATGGCCGCGCCGGCGGAGCACTCTGTCAGCGCGAGGCAACGATCTATGGTGATCGATGACACGAAAGCGCTGTCTAATCCAATACAGCAGCCCCGGCTCGCAGGCATCCTATTGGCGGCCGGCACCTCTCAGCGTTTGCGCACGACCGCTGCGCGGAAAGACACACAACACAATTTTGATTCAACACAAAAGAGAATTAGATACACTCTGAAATCATCACGTGTCGTCGTCAAACAACTTCTCGACTTTCACGGCCGACCGCTTCTCGAACACATGATTGAGGTCATTGCGCAAGCTAAGCTCGACGAACTCGTTGTCGTACTGGGCCACGAGGCCGAGGCTATTAAAAAGGCAGTCCGCCTGCCGAACGTTGCACGCTCGCCGACACATCTCTCTCTTCAGGTCGATTCTCCGACGGAAAACAAGACCTTTCCTCACGCTACACCGCACGACATATCCATGAACCCATCACCAAAATATGACGAAATCATTCGTACGCAGTTTTGTCCCGTGCGCTTCGTCTACAATCCCGACTATGCGTGTGGTCAAAGCGGTTCTCTCCGCGCTGGTTTGCGCGCGCTTTCTTCCGATGTGCAAGCGGCGGCGATTTTTCTTGGTGATCAACCCGACCTCGAAACTGCAACCATCAATCAGCTCATCGAAAATTTCTTCTGCCTCTGCACGGCGCAAAGCAAAATGCAAAATACGACGCAGTGCGACACGGAACTTGCTCCCTTGATTTTGCGACCGTTCTACACAGGCCTCGACGATACATCGAATCGTGTCGGATCTACTCTCGTAGCCACACCCGGCCATCCCGTGTTTTTCACGCGTACGGTGTGGGAAGACCGGGAAGCGCTGCAAAAGCTCAAAGGTGATCAGGGGGCGCGTGCAATTTTCGCGTCCCGCCCTGAGTGGCTGCATGAAGTCCGCATACCGGGGCCCGTACCTCGCGACATCGACACTTGGGAGGATTACCAACGCGCGGTTGACGCTGTTTCCTGGCCTGACGATAATCACAAACAATGAGCGAAACGCAGCCTCCGTCCTCCGAATCCATCGAGTCCCCTTTCGTGGAGACAAACCGCGCAGAGACGTCGGCGAACCGTCGCGCTCGCGAGCGACAATTGCTCACCTCAAGTATTTTGCTCGCGCTCGCGGGCATCTTCGTTCTTGATCTCTTGTTGCCACGCGGTGTCGCCATCGGTGTTCTCTATGTAGGCGTTGTCTTGCTTTCGCTGCGCTCCGGCAGCTCGCGCTACACCTGGACCGTCGCAGGTGCCGCGAGCGCGCTCACGATCATTGATTTTTTCTTGTCTCCGCCAGCACTCTCCTTGTGGATCGTGCTTGCAAATCGTGCACTCTCCTTAACTGCAATTTGGGCCACTGCGTATCTCACCCTCGGTGCACAGCGCATGGCGGAGGTTTCGCGCCAACAAAACGAAGCACTCGAACAATCGTCCGACGGAATCGCAATTTTTAATTTGAGTGAACGCATCGAATTCGCCAATGCCGCCTTCGCCAAAATGCACGACTACGCCGAGCAAGAAATTCTGCGCCTGTCCCTTGCAGATTTGCACTCGCCGGAACAATTGACTCAGGAAGTGCGTCCGTTTTTACAAAAAATGAAAAGTGTTGGGTACAACCTCGACGAACTAAATCGTGTAACACAAAAAAATGTAATTGTCAAAACTCGTACCTCCGCAAGCGTCTTAAAAAATGCGCAGGGCATTCCGATCGGCTTTATTATGATCGTCAAAGACATTGCCGCCGAACGCATACTCGAAGCACAATTGCGTCAAGCACAGAAAATGGAATCCATCGGAAGACTCGCCGGGGGCGTCGCGCATGACTTCAATACGATCCTCGGCACAATTCTCGGCAACTGCGAACTGGTACGCGAACAAATTCCCGATTGCCGTTTGAGCGAGCCCATCCATCAAATCCAAAAAGCCGCTACACGCGGCGCGGGTCTCACTCGGCAATTGCTCGCATTCAGTCGCCATCAGGCCGCCCAAGTGCAAGTCATTGACATCAATACACTGTTGCGTGATCTCAAACCAATGTTGTGTCGCTTGTTAACCGAAGACATTCAGATCACGCTTGATCTCGATCCAACACCAAAATATGTCAAAATGGATCCTGGGCTACTCGAACAAGTCATTATGAACCTCGTCGTCAATTCGAGCGACGCCATGCCGCGTGGCGGACAGATCACGATTCGGGTTTCCAATGACCAATTCGACGCCAAACCAGAGCGCAGCCTCATCGATATTCCAGCCGGCGAATACGTCACTCTTTGCATTCGCGACACCGGCAGCGGAATGGATGAGGAAACACAAACTCGCGCCTTTGAGCCATTTTTTACGACGAAAGACGTACATCGCGGCACAGGTCTTGGACTTTCGATGGTGTACGGCATTGTGAAACAAAGCCACGGCGGGCTTGCGCTCGAGAGTTCTCCCGACGAAGGCACATGCATTTGTATCTATTTGCCAAAAACCGAAGAAGCCGCATCGGTGGCATCCGCCACGCCGCGCAACAACTCCAATCTCCTGCACATCACCGCCGGAGAAACACTACTTTTGGTCGAAGACGATACGTCGTTTCGCGAACTCTTGGCAGATTTCTTACGCCACTGCGGCTATCACGTGCTGAGCGCGGACACCCCGCAAGCAGCTCTCAAGCAAGCCTCGCAGCACACAGGAAGTATTCGACTCCTCATCACCGATGTCGTAATGCCGGAAATGAACGGACTCGAGCTTGCAGAAAAGCTCACGGAAAATCATCCCGAGTTGATCACGCTTTACATTTCCGGCTACACCGACGATGTGCTCAGCGATCGCGCCGGCGTAATTGCCGAGCACAATTTTCTACACAAGCCATTTGGGCTTCGCACCTTGCAACAAAAAATCGCAGCCCTCTTCGAGCGAGCACGCACACAGCGAAATGTGCATTCGACACATTAATCGGATAGTGACACAAAATTAGGTGTTCGATTTTTGATTTTCAAATTCTTCGAGTAAGCCACGCCGCATTTCGCGCTCGCTCGTGCGAATTTTCCAAAAGCGCGGCGGCCGTTTTTCCATGAACGCCATGCCGCCCTCTTTGCCTTCCGGCATATCGAACCAATCGGGATAGAACTGACTTGAGATCGTACCCATTTCTTTGTAGCCATCCATTTCTTGATCGAAACTGGCTTTGAGAATTTCGAGGCAACCCGGGCTCACACGCAAAAGCTCTTCGCACCACTGATCCACTTCTGTGTCGAGGTGATCCAGCGGTACAACCTTATTCACAAGCCCCATCTGCTCGGCTTCCTGCGCCGAGTAACGTCGGCAAAGCATCCACATCTCGCGCGCCTTCTTCGCTCCAACAACTTTGGTTAAATACGGAACGAAGAATCCATCCGCCGGACTCGACACGCGCGGACCCGCCTGACCAAAAATTGCGTTCTCCGCTGCAATCGTAAAATCACAGCAATACGCCATGTGGTTGTGGCCCGCCAAACAATAACCTTGCACGACGGCCATCACCGGCTTTCGCGAGAGGCGGATCAAACGATTGTGTGGATAGCGATTGTAGAACGCCTCGCGCAGACCCCAGCGCTCCCACTCGACGTCTCCTCCAGCGCCGAAATGCTTGCCCTTGCCTGCAACCAAAATAACACCAATCGATGTATCGTGGTTCGCATCATAAAATGCACGAAACATCTCATCGACCATCGAAAGCGTCATCACGTTGTATTTGTCAGGCTTGTTCAGCGAAATGCGAGCAACGCCACCTTCGAGATCCGTGTGATATTTCTTTTCGTACAAAATTTGTTCAAAGACGAGTCCTTCGCCTTGCACGGGCGTCCATTCCGACCAACTCATTGGTTTTCTCTCCTGTGAAAGCTAACGCCCCTTGAATGCAGGCGGACGGCGCTCGGCGAACGCCGCCGGACCTTCCTTCGCATCCTCCGACGAAAATACGCGTGCAGCCAATGCCTTTTCGAGTACAAAGCCTGGTTCGTTTAGCATCGCACGGACCGCAATCTCTTTTGCTGTACGCACGGCAAGCGGTCCATTTTTGCAAATTTTCTCGGCCATCTTCATCGCTTCCTCAAAAACTTGATCCGACGGTACGACCTTGTTGATAAGCCCGACATCATAAGCGCGCTTTGCATCGATCGGTTCGCCCGTGAGCAGAAGTTCCATCGCCACGGCCCATGGGATCTGGCGAGGTACACGAATATGTGATCCTCCAGCTGGAATCAAACCCCAGCGAACTTCGCCAAGACTGAATTTCACGTGTTCACCCGCAATGCGAATGTCGGTGCCCGCAAGCATTTCCATCCCGCCCGCGATGCAAGCACCATTTACGGCAGCAATGATCGGCTTAAAGACATCGGAAAATTGGCGCTTTGTATGATCGGGATAGCCGAGATCATCACCGGCGGTGAGTAGCGGAATCGCTTCCTTGAGATCCATCCCCGCACAAAACGCTTTGTCGCCGCTGCCTGTCAAGATTGCAACCCACAAATCGGGATCGTCATTAAAGTCTTTGAAGGCAGCATCGAGCCCAAGCAACATCGCCTTGCTCAGCGAATTCATCGCCTTTGGACGATCGATGCGCATGATCGCAATATGGCCTTTTTTCTCGTAAATAATTTCCGGCGGAATCTCCACGTTTTCTCTCCACAATATTGTGTTATTGTTTTAGTCGAAACTGAAAATTTGATCTTCTTGCTACTCAATCTACGCGACGACGAAATTTCGGCAAACTGATTTCCGGTGTGACTGCATCGAAGACGACTTCCACCGACATTCCGATTTGCAAATCTTCCGGCGCGCAATCTTGCACTTCACTGAGTAAGCGCACGCCTTCTTCAAGTTCCACGATCACCGGCGCGAGCGGCACCGATGTCTTGAAGGCCGGATGCAGTGCACGATTGACGACGGTCCACGTAAAGACTTGACCGCGGCCGCTCGACTTCGCCCACTCCCATTCCCACGAACCACACTCGGCGCACATCTCACGCGGCACATGTCGCCAGGCACCGCAGGCTTTGCAGCGCTGAAAACGCAACTCGCCTTGTTTGCAAAATTCGTAAAAATCTTTCGCGAAACCTTCGAGCACGGGAAGCGGCTTCGTGTATTCGCTCGTCGACTCGCTCATAGCGTTCTCTCTTTCTCGTTTTCAAAATTCACTTTTTTGTGTCAAGACTTCTCGCGTAGAGACACCGCTCTAACGACCCAAAATCGCAATACTGCCGTCACCAAAATCGCCCCAGCCTGTTACGACACCAAGCTCGGCATCTTTCACTTGACGCTCGCCCGCAGCGCCACGCAGTTGGCGCACCGCCTCGACGATGTGATTCATACCAAGCACATGTGCCTCAGAAAGAAGGCCACCGTGCGTATTGATCGGAAGCTCACCACCGAGCTCGATCCGCCCGCCTTCTACGAAAGCACCGCCTTCGCCGCGTTTGCAAAAGCCCACTTCTTCAATCTGCTGCAAAACTTCAAAAGTGAAGCAATCGTAGATCTGTGCAAAATCGACATCTTTCGGTGTCACACCGGCCTGCGCAAAAGCTTCGGGAGCTGCGCTCGTCAGTCCAGTACGAAAAATATCTTTGCGATTCGTGATTTCATCGGCGGGATAAGGCTGCCCTGCCGCAACGCCCAAAATCGAAACGGGCGATTTCTTCAAATCGCGTGCGCGGGCAGCACTCGTCACGACCAGCGCTGCTGCTCCGTCGGTTTCAAGACAACAATCAAACAAACGGTAAGGATCCGCAAGCATCGGTGAGGCCAGATAATCATCGAGCGTCATCGTGCGCCCACGCATCACGGCATTTGTGTTGAGCTGCGCGTGTTTGCGCATCGCTATTGCAATCGCGCCGAGCTGCTCCGATTTCGTACCATACTCATGCATGTGTCGACGCGCCATCAGCGAATACCACTGCGGCGGAGCTGTGAGACCAAACGGCAAATAGTAATCGCGCGCGATGGCGCCGCCGGGCAGCGACGAAATGTCTTGCGAAACCAACTGTCGTGCACGCGCACCGGAATAACCGTTCCAACCTCCAAGGATTAGAACATAGTCCGCAGCCCCCGTCGTCACAACCATCGCAGCACTTTGCAGTGACGCCACCGGCGAAGCACCGCCCATGTGAACAGTCACTGCAAAGCGTAAGTTCGAACAACCCAGATTGGCGGCAAATGATTCCGCGTTGCCCAGCGTCGGAAACGGCATAATGCCGTCGATCTGCGCGTTTTTAAGTCCTGCATCCGCAATCGCCTTTGCGGCCGCTTGCAATTGCAAGCCAAGCAAAGTCATTCCCGAACCTTCGCCGCGCGAATACTTCGTCTCACCAATACCAACGATGCAGGCTTGGTTTTTCACCGGTTTTCTCCGTTTTGTTCAAAGCGCAAAGACAAGCGATTATTTACAACGCTTTTTGGTGTCGATTTTTGCGAGCTTCGCAAGATTGAGACCAAGAAGACCCGCACGAATTTCATCGGTAATCTCCGGGTAGCCCCACTTCTCTTGCAACTCTTCGGGCATCTGCAGATTGCGTACCCAGTCCACCACGCGCGGCATGTCGTCGAACGGAAGATCGAGTCCCATCACGATGCGATGCGCATCAACCCATTGCAGCGCAGTGCCAATCGCGTGATAACCGCGATAAGGGGAACGCTGATACCAACCGATGATGCCCGACAAACTCAAGTAGAGATTCATATGCTTGCCGGCGAGTCCGATCAACTCTTCGGTATTCGGCCAACCCATGTGATAGGCGATCACCTTAAGCTGCGGGAAATCGAGAAGAACACGATCTAGTGTCATCGGCATCGAGTGCGCACTGGGTTGCGGCACGACGTAGGATTGACCAGTGTGCACCGTAAGCGCGATATCGAGTTCGCAGGCCTTCTCGTAGAACGGCCACAGCGCGCGATCATCGAGCGCACCGAGATCTTCTGGAGCGTATACCTTACAAAGTTTTGCGTTACGCTCTTTCACGAGATACTCGAGTTCCCAGAGCGCGTGCTCCATGCCACGGCGCAAGATCGGCCCGACATTGCATTCGAGATAAATGCGATCCGGATACGGCTCGATCTCTTTCAAGATGAAGCCGTTCGTTGAAAGGCAAGTTGTACCGCCGGTGACGTCCATCATCGGCTCACGCAGTGCAAACGTTACGTCGACGCCCGACAAGTCCATGTATTTGATCAATTCCTTGGCCAGCGGCTCGGGCCAAGAGGCATCTGGATCCGTAAGATTTCGACCTGCCCACGCCTTCATCACGCCATTCACGCTGCCCCACCAACGTTGAATGTTGGGGTAATACGCCACTTCGGCGAGCGTTTCGGGATTCATCAAATGACATTCCGATAACGCAACAAAGTAGTCTTGACCGGTCTTCTTGGCTCCCATGAATCTCTCCTCTTCTGGTTTTAAAATTTTGCGTTGTGCTTGGCTTCGCTCGCCGAAATCAATCCTGCATACGCTCGGAATCTAGGCGCTGGGTTGTGCAGCCCGAGCTTTCTGGATCCACTTCCAAACCCGATTTGGGCTTGCCGGCGTTTCATCCGCAATAACACCGAGAGGTGTCAATGCATCGGTGATCGCCGTCATAATCGCCGCCGGCGTAGTGTGCATTGCGCCTTCGCCGCAGCCTTTGGCCCCAAGCGGTGCTACCGGCGACGGCGTGCAAAGTGCAGCTTTCTCTGTCATGGGCACTTCGTTGATGGTCGGCACCAAGTAATCCATGAATGTCGAAACCAGCGGCTGCGCCTCGCTGTCGTAGGCATACTCTTCGTACAACGCCGCACCAACACCCTGCGCAACACCGCCCTGGATCATGCCCTCCACATTGGACGGATTAAGTCGCACGCCGCAGTCGTCTGCAATGTAATACCGCAAAATATCGACCTTCCCCGTTTCCGGATCGACTTCGACTTGCACGACGTGACACGCATTGGCGGCCGTGAGATAGCTCTTGGCGCGCCCTTGGTCGTCCACGGGATTTCGTCCTTCCGCCGTCCAGACATAGGTCGCTTCGGGACTCGGCTCAACGCCCGGCGGAAGAAGATCGCTGCGCGCAAGCATAATCCCCGCCACTTGCGCCATCGGCATTTCCGTTCCCGGCATACCTTTGATACGAAACATCCCATTGTGTAGCTCAATATGATCTGCTTCGGTGTGCATGAGATGCGCTACTACTTTGGCCATGCGCTGCGCCACGAGCTGCGACGCACCGAGCAAAGCACCCGTCAGTGCAACTCCTAAACGACTACCGCCCGGGCCAAAGTGCGGCGGAGCCGAAAGCGTATCGAGATACACGACCTGCACGGCCTTCATGTCGACGCCAAAAAAGTCTGCCAGAACTTGCGCTGCAAGCGTGTACTGACCTTGCCCTTCGAGGGAAAAACCAACGCGCGCCGTGATATTGCCCAAAATGTCGATACTTACCGTCACGCCCTCGGGCACACCAATACTTTGCAAACCGACCGTCGCGTAGGCATTCCAATCGAAAACACCCGGCTCAATCGCATTGACAACCGAAATACCAATGTAACGTCCTTGTTTGCGTGCCTCTTCTTGCTCTTTACGCATTTCTGCGTAGTCCGACATGGCGAGAGCCTTATTCAGTGTCGCCTCGTAATTTCCACTGTCGTATTCATTTCCACTCGGAATTGTGTATGGAAACTGCTCCGGCTGGATATAGTTTCTGCGTCGAATTTCCGCCGGATCGAGCTTCAAAGCACGCGCTGCAATGTCAACCATCTGCTCAAGCACAAAGAAATGCGGCGGCGGACCCATCCCACGATATGGGCTTGCAGGCAATTTGTTCGTCATCACGAGCGTGAGATCGTACTGTGCAGCTTCAATCGTGTAACAACCCGTGAAGGCCGCGAGCGGCTTGCCGGCGCTCACAGCGCCAAAGCCTTCGGCAGTACCACCGAGATCATCAACGAGTTTCACCTTAAAGCCCGTGATTTTACCGTCGGCTCGTACCGCAAGCGACGCTTCGTAGTGTCGGTCCCAAGCCTGACTGGAGCCCGCACCAAGATATTCCATCCGGTCTTCAATCCACTTCACAGGACGGCCACCCGTTTTGCGCGAAAGCAGAGCCGTAATGTCAGCGCCGCGCGGCCCCCCCTTGCCGCCAAAACTTCCACCGTGCGGATGCGTAATCACGCGCACTTTGTTTGCCGGAATTCCAAGCACCATCGCGCGCCCGAGCGCCATATGCGACGCCGACTGAAAACTACCGCGGCAAATCAGCGACTGATTGATCGGATCCCACTGGCTGATCACACCACAAGTTTCCATCGGATTGGCTCCGACGCGGTTCCAGCGAAACTTGTGCGTAAAAACATGCTCCGCTTCTGCAAAAACGCGATCCACCTCACCCCATGTCATAATCTTGTGTAAGGCGATATTCGTCTTGTGTTCTTCAAAAATTTTGGGGCTCTCTGGCTTCATGGCTTCGAACACGTCGGCCACTGGCGCAAGCGATTCGTAGGCGACCTCGATCAACTCCAGCGCATCTTCTGCGATGTAACGACTCGTCGCCGCCACCGCCGCCACCGGCTCACCGACGTAGCGTACTTTGTCTGTCGCCAGACAATGCGTGCCCCAACCTTCCGGAACCGTCATGCCCGGGTTGCTCCAACGCTTGGCATCCTCGCCGGTAATAACTGCAAAAACACCAGGTAGCTTCTCCGCTTGACTCGTATCAATGGCTTTGATCGCCGCGTGCGGGAAAGGGCTACGCAAAATTGCGCAATGAAGCATTTCGGGCAGCACACAATTGTCGATGAATTCGACGCGCCCCGTGACAAGACTCGGATCTTCGAGACGATTAACTTCCCGACCGATCCAGCGTGGCGAATCGGTCGGCAGTTCTTCAAGTTTCGTCGGAATCTTCATCGCCATTTCTATTTCCCCGCTTTTACTTTCTACTTTTTACCTTGTCTATACACTTTCTCGCGTTGAATCTTCGGCGCATATAACTTTTAGGCCCGCTGCTCCGTTCCCGCGACTTTGGCTCCGTACAACTTGGCCGAGGCCACGCGCACCGCACGCAAAATGCTTTGATAACCCGTACACCGACAAATCTGCCCGCCCAGTAAATCTTTGATTTCTTCGTCGCTGGGACTTGGATTTTTCTGCAAAAGCTCATAAGTCGTAATCAAAAATCCGGGCGTGCAAAATCCGCACTGCAAACCATGCTCTTCAATGAAGGCTTGTTGGATAGGATGCAACGCGCCACGCGGATCGACTAAGCCTTCCACGGTCATCAACGACGCACCGTCAGCTTGCACAGCAAGCATCAAGCAAGAGCGCACCGTCTTGCCATTGAGCAACACCGTGCACGCACCGCAAACGCCGTGCTCACAACCCACATGTGTACCCGTCAAACCGAGCGTGCCTCGCAAAAAATCTGCAAGCGTCGTGCGCGGCTCCGCACTGCCCTCGTACTGCTTACCGTTGATCGTGACGCGGATCGTTCGCGGTTCCGACATACCCGTCCCTTCTCACCATTTCCCAAATCTTACGTTCATGAAACCATTGCATTCTTTGCGTTGCGTATCGACATACGCGTAAGTCAACCAATATGAAATCGACACCAATTTGCGTTATGCAATCTTTGCGCGCGAAGCGGCTTCGTTCAAACCACGCTGCGTCAAAACTTGCGCGAGATGCCGACGGTACTCCGCCGAAGCGTGCATATCCGACATCGGCTCAACGATGCACTCTGTCACCTTCGAAGCGACCTGCTCGAAAAGCTTCTCACTCGCCGTTTCGCCGCGAATTGCTTCCTCGACTGCGCGAGCACGCAGCGGTGTCGCCCCAACACCAAAAAGCACAACGCGCGAATCCGTGCATTTCCCGTCGTGCAGCGCGAGCGTGATTGCACTGCCTGCCATCGCAAAATCACCATGCCGGCGCGCAACCTCAAGAAACGACCAACCCGTACCCGCCGAGAGCTTGGGCACAAAAAGTTCCGTCAAAATTTCCGTCGGCTCGATCGCTGTCGTAAGATAGGTCACGAAGAAATCTTCTGCTTCGACGGTGCGCAGGCCCGAAGTTCCGGCAATTTTCATCTTCGCACCCAGCGCAACGGCCACCGCCGGATACTCTGCTGCTGGATCGGCCTGTGCAATGGAACCACCGACGGTGCCGCGATTGCGAATCTGAGGGTGCCCAATAAAAAATGTCGAAGCATAAAGAAGCGGCTGATCGCGTTTGATGCCCGCGTGATCTTCGATCGCCCGCTTCGGCGTCATGGCACCAATCGCAAAACCGCCGTTTTCCTCCCGAATATAATTCAATTCAGAAATCCGACTGAGATCAATCAGCACCGACGGACGCGCCATGCGCATATTGAGAAGCGGCATCAAGCTTTGGCCACCCGCAAGAATCTTCGCGTCGGAATCTTCATTGCTTTTTAAGAGTTCCACCGCCTCAGCGACGGTGCGTGGATCGAAGTACTCGAAGGATGCGGGTTTCATCTCGCCTCGAAAATTGCGGATCGGGATCCGGTAAAAAACCCTTTCAACGCCCTCCGTCTGAATTTCAATGAAATTCCCGAAGAATCAAAGCCAAGGTTCAAATCGTTTTTACGAGTCTCGCAAGTGGATGCTCGAATATAGGGTTGGCCCTATACCCGATCAAGACTCGCCGCTCTCTTCGACTTAGCCGCCGGCTTTCTTGACGACGTAACCTGCTTCGCGCAAAAGCTCCATCAAACGCTCGCCGTGGTCACCCTGAATTTCAATCACGCCGTCTTTCACCGCACCGCCCGTGCCACAACTTCGCTTGAGTTTGGCGGCCAATTCGCGTAGCGCTGCGTCGTCGAGTGGCACACCGGCGATCGTAGTCACCGTCTTGCCGCCGCGCCCTTTTGTTTCGCGCTGCACACGCACGATTCCATCACCGACGGAAATTGTATTTTTCTTCCTGCAAACACACTGGGCGATAGCTTGACCACAACCCGCACAACAGCGCCCGAGCGCCGTCGAATAAACAGTGCGATCCAAGTCGCGTTTTGAAAAGGACATGGCACCTCTCCGTCGAAAAATTACGAAAGATCAATTCCCATCGTGGCGGCGCGCGCGAATACGGCGCACCACAACTTGCTGATCTGCCGCCTCGCTCGGTGAGACCGTCACTTCATAATGAATTTTTTCATCACGGCGAAGCACAGTCCAAATCTCACGCCGCGACTTGCCATCTCCACCGAGAATCTTCGTATCGACGACTTCGGGTTTGCTTCGACCACCGGGTGCGCCGGCCTCATGCGCACCAATCGCGCGCACGATCGACGGGTAATAAACGGGATCAATCTGCGTCTCGCCGGGTATCTTCGCGCTCGTACTCGCGCAAGCAAGCAGCAGCAAGAGCAAAGTCTTCGAAAGCGCTGGCCGCAAAAACTTCGATCCATGAGGAATCATTGGAGACCTCAAAAAAACATTCCAAAAACAATATCCCGCACAAGTCACGCTTTGTTTATCCTGCCTCAAGGCCAGTCGTGCGGCGCAGAAAAATAGCCAAAGCAGGTCTCTTCTCGACGATCTCTACACGGCCAAAGACCGCAAAAGGGCGAACACATGCTCGGATTTACACTGTTGGCCATCCTCAGTTGTATTGCATGCGCATTGTTCCTTGGCGTGATGCTGATGCGCGATCTCTTGCGCTTGGCCAATCGTCTGGTCATTGCTGGCTTTGCTTTGATTCTTTTCTGGTCCATTTGCGAAGCGCTGCTCACAACGACCGAAGACCCCACCACAGCCCTTTGGCTCACCAAGCTCGCCATGTTCGGTTGGCTACCGTGGGCCACCCTGCTTCCGCATATTTTGCTCGCCATGACATCACAGTTTGATTCGTACACGAACAAAGTTATGCCTGTATTTTATACACTTACTGGTGTATTCCTGATGCTGGATATTTTTACGCCCTGGATTCATCACGACGTTCTGCGCGCCGCCTGGGGCTGGCGCATCGTGCCCGGACCCGTCTTTGCCTGGGTTTTTTTATTTCAAGCATGCACCGTTTTTCTTGTAATCGACGTGGGCGCGCGTGCATATCGCGAATCTTTGCTGCAGCCCGAGCGTCAACAGGCTCGCTGGTTTTCCGCGATCGTCGCTGGAGCCTTGCTCGCCAGCGCCACCTTCGATTCCATTTTTCCGCTTCTTGAGGTGGCCGCGCCACGCGTGGGACACATTGCAATCACTCTGGTCGCAGCACTGCTTTTGTTGAGTTTCCAAAAATTTGGCTACGAGCTTTCTTCGCGCGGCACCTATGCACGCGAAATCATCGAAATGCTCCCCAACGGAATCGCTCTCTTGTACCCGGACGGTCGCATCCGCCGCAGCAACGAAGCCTTTGCTGAGTTGGCACAAACGTCGTCCGACGCCCTGTACCACCGCTCAATTCGCGAATTCCTACCCGATTTTCCGTTGAACGCGCGTGAAAATTTACATGAACTCGAATGCACATTTCTACCCCGCTCTACACAAGAAAATGTTGAATCCGAAAATGCCGCGATTCCGGTTGCAGTCTCGAGCTCTATTTTTCTCGACCGCGCCAACGTGCCCTTCGCACGCGTCGTCGTCGTGCGCGATTTGCGTGAAATTCGCTCCCTGCAACGCCAACTCGTTACGTCAGGGCGCCTGGCTGCCGTCGGAGAACTCGCAGCAGGGATCGCGCACGAAATCAACAACCCGCTCTCGTTCATGCGCACCAATCTCGGTTTGCTGAAGCAATATTGGCGACATATTCACGAAGAGCTACGCAAGGAAAACACAAGTGCGTCGCTTCGTGCGATCCTTGACGAAGGCAACGAACTCATCGCAGAAACTATTGAGGGGACCGAGCGCACTGCCTCGATCATTCAAGACATCCAGCGCTTTTCGCATCCCGGAACCGGCGAATTCATCGATACCGATTTGAACGAATTGCTGCGTGAAGCCATTCGCATTGCATCGCCGAAGATTCGTAAGCGCGCACAAATTTTTACTGCGTTCGAAGACTTACCCCTCGTTCCCGTCTCGCCACAAGAAATACGACAAGTCTTCCTGAATTTGCTGATTAACGCTGGACATGCCGTACAAGAAGGCAATGGGAAAATTCGAGTCTCTACACAAAAAAGTGGAGATAACATTTTGATCTTTGTCATCGATAACGGTTACGGCATTGCTCCAAGCATCCTCGGACGCATCTTCGATCCCTTTTTTACAACGAAACCCGTGGGCCAAGGCACGGGTCTAGGCCTTGGCATTTCCTACCGTATCATCCACAAACACGGTGGTGAAATCACCGTCCAGTCCGAACCCAGTCAAGGCAGTACGTTTTGTGTACGCTTGCCCATCACACGCCAAGCGCACGATTCGTAAAACAGCAGAATGATCTCAACACAAAAAAGAGTCGACTGCCGCACAAAAACAAACGGTATCAAACTTTTGCGTCTTACTGCTTGCCCTGCGCCAAAAGCCGGCGTTCGTTGCCAAAAAGAATTTCCACTTTGAGCGGACTGCTGACCGATTGCACGATGCCTTGGCCAAACGTCGAATGCTCGACGACATCACCCGGCTGGTAGGTTTCCCGCATCGAGTAAGGTCGCACAGGCCGGCTGGGATCGGCCTCAACACGCGCCGCAATCGTGGCGGCTACGCCCGACTTCGAACGCAGCTTTGTTTTCTCTTTGAGCGCCGAATACACGCGCGGCTTTGCCAACAACGTGGGAGCAGATCCGCGCAATTCCCAACTCGGATCTCCTGTCAAATCCAAATTGACGAAACGCACAGCAATGCCCACGCTCGCTTCGATCTCTCTTCCAATGCGCTCAAGCTCTTCAAGCCACGGTCCTGCAGCTTTTGCGGCTCGCCGACGATACAAGTCCCAATAGCGCGAGTTTGCCGCCACAATCAAAAGTGGCATCTCCGTCGATACGTCGCGCGAAAATGTTTCCGCAAGTTCCGTTTGCAACGCGTCCTGCCGAGCCTGCGCCACGGCGCACGCAGCAAGCCCCTCAAGGAGAAGTTGCAAAGGTGTGTCACCTTTCGTCGATTTCTTCGTCATATAGCGCAGCGCAATCACGGCAACGCGTCCCTCGTCGGACAACGCCAAAAGATCAAACTTACGCAGCTTGGTTTCTTTGTCCTTTGGTGAAGCAAAGACCACGTTGTAATCAAGGATTTCAAGTTCGGTTCCGTCGGCGAGACCCATGCGAGCACCGTTTTGGCGATAATGATTCCACAGTGCCATCGCCAAATGATCGCGATCAAACTTGACCTTTTCGGGATTTGCTACTTTGCCATCATGCCCAATAAAAAACTTTGCATTTTCCGACGGAAGACTTGGCGCATTCGCAACTTCGACGCGATAGAATTCTGCAAGTTTTTCGCCCGTGAGCGTGCTCGCAACACGACAAAAACCATTGACGTCAGCGACATCTTCCTGATCTACCATTTCAAGTAACGGATGCGGATTCACAAAATTCTCCCTCTCTTTTGAATCGCCAGAGCATAGCCGACTCGTGTACTTTCGCGGCGGAAATTCTCGCGCAGGAACCATCGCTCCGACAGGCATGACGTGCAGCCCGCGCAAACTCAACGAAAATTACGAAAGCGTTGGTGATCGTTCAAATTTGCGATATTCAAATTTCAGCAAAATTTTGCTGTAGATTGTCTCTCTCGGTGCAACTTTGAAAATCTCCGTACGCGCAGAACAAAGAAGCCGATGGAAAATTTGTTCACCCCTACAACACCATGTGAAACTACTGCCATGCTCGACAATGCAGCGACGAAAACTCACTTTACAAAAGGGCGCGTTGAAGGTGTCGGGCTTAGTCTGCGCACAAAACACTATCGAAGCATTCTCGAAAGCGATGCCAACGTGCCATGGTTCGAAATTTTGGCCGATAACTATGCGTTTGGCGAAGGTCCACCGCTGTATTTCCTCGAACGCATTCGCGAGCGCTATCCAATCGTCTTTCACAGCGTCGGAATGTCGCTCGCTTCGACGGATCCGTTGAATTTCGACTATCTACGAAAAATGAAGCATTTGATAGAACGCTTTGAACCGGAGTGGGTTTCCGATCACCTGGCCTGGACTTCCATCAATGGACGCTACTTCAATGAGCTCTTGCCACCCCCATTCA
>CAYRID010000010.1:21557-39137 GCA_964424225.1 uncultured Geobacter sp. | reverse complement strand
CGTTATTTTTGCGCAACACCCAACGGTGCTGCGTCGAAGCACATCGTGTCCAAATGACACAATTTGGTGAACTCAAATTTCTCCACCGTTTCCATTTTTTTTGGCCAATGCCGAGCGATACACATTCTCGATCAGATTTTCGAGCGAGAGCACCATCACCGGCGCTTGTTTCGGACGACGCACGACCGCCCGCACTGCTTCGTACCCTGCCTGGGTCACGAGCGGCGGCGGATCTTCGAGCGCCGATGACTCAATCGAAAGCACACTTGTCGCCGCTTCAACACGCAAGCCCAAAACCATGCCATCGACTTCGAGCACGACAATGCGCGCTGCCGCACTTTCCTTCACGGCTTCACCGCCGAGCGCGCGGCCAAGGTCAACCACGGGAATCACCGAACCGCGCAAATCAATCACGCCTTCAATCAACTCCGGCGAACGCGGTAGCGGTGTCACCGCTTGCCAGCGCACGATCTCGCGAATCTGCAGCACGTCGATGGCAACGACATTGCCGTGCACCTCGAAGCAGGCAAGCTCGACGTGTCGATCACCAAAAAGAATGCTGCGACTAGTGTTCTGTGCCAATTGCGAGTACCCGATCCAAAGCAATGAGTGAAACAAATTCCTTGCCGCGCGGACAAAGACCTTCGATGTTTTCGCTTTCTCCCGCCGGCGCGGGCAACATAACCGACTCTTTTATGCGTAACACCGAAGTCACAGCATCGACGAGCAAACCAGCCAAGCGATTGTCCTCGGTAAGCACGATGACAATTCGGCTATTACGCGCGGGTTCCACGCTGGCAAGTCCCAAACGTCGCCGCATATCCACGACCTGCACGATTTCACCGCGAAGCGAAATCACACCGATAATTTCCGTCGGTACGCGCGGTAGCGGCGTAATCGCACGCATGCGCACGATTTCACGCACGCGAACCACGGGCACCGCGTACGGCGTACCCGCTAGTTGTAGCGTCAGCAATTCGAGTAACGCCGATTGCTCCTCGACATGGCCCGAACGTCGCGCCGCCGCCGCCTTGGCCAGTGCCTCCCAGCGATCTTCGGTGAGCTGCTCCTCATCAACACCAACGACGCTCATGCCACTTCCCTTCTGCGAAAGGCATCGCCCACGATCGCTGCGACATCGAGCACCAACACCGCACGTTGATCGCCAAGCTCGGTCGCCCCTGCAATACCACGAATGCTTGCAATCGGGCCTTGAATCGGCTTGATCACCGTGTCCTGCTGACCTTCCACCCGCTCTACCAGAAGTCCCATCTTCATTTCGCCAAGGCCCAAAACCACGGCATACGGCTTTGCTTCCGACGGTAAATCAGGAAGATTGAATTCGCGCGCCAAACGACGAAGCGGCAACGCATCGCCACGCAAATTCAAAATTTCACGATCTTCGCTGTGCTGAATCTCCGACGGCTCGACGAGCAAAGTTTCAAGTACCGAATTGAGTGGAATCGCATAACGCTGATCGGCGACACCGACGAGCAACACCTGAATGATGGCGAGCGTGATCGGCAGCGTCATGGTAATCGTCGTGCCCTTGCCCAGCGTCGAATCGACATCGACGACACCATCCAGTGCCGTCACATTTGCGCGTACGACGTCCATGCCTACGCCACGGCCGCTTGTTTCCGTCACTTCATCGCGCGTCGACAAACCCGGCGCAAAAATCAAATCGAGAATTTCTTTTTGTGTCAGCGTTTGATTGGACGAAATCAAACCACGCGCCTCGGCTTTCTTGCGCACGCGATCGGGATCAATACCACGCCCATCGTCGCGCACTTGAATCACCACATGATTGCCACGCTGAGTCGCTTCGAGAAAAATCAAACCCTCTTCGGGTTTATTGGCCGCGACACGCTCCGCAGCGGGTTCGATCGCATGATCCAGCGCATTGCGCACGACATGCATCAACGGGTCGACAAGTTCTTCGACGATGAGTTTATCGAGTTCGGTATCCATGCCTTTGATTTCAAGGCGCACTTCTTTGCCCATATCACGCTTTAACGCGCGCACCACACGCGACACTTTTTCGAAAATCTGGCGCATCGGAACCATGCGTACATCGAGCACGCCACTCTGCAAATCTTGCAATTTTCTTGAAACAGATTTGTGTATTTTGAGCAACTCTTCGCCATGTTTCACAGTATCTGCATTGGAAATCAACTTCTTGGCCACGAGTCCCAGTGCATTGCGCTGAATCACCAATTCGCCAAGCAAGTTCATCAATTCATCGAGTTTGCGAATATCGACGCGCACTGTGTCGCTAATCGACTTGAGCGACTTCATTTCCGTGTTACTCGCTTCCGCCTCGCCGCCCTCCTCGCTGGCGGCACTCGGTGCCGGCGTCGGAGCACTCTTGGGCGCGCTCTTTGGCGTACTGGGCGCCGAAGCAGGCATCTTGGCCACCGGCGCACTTTTTTCGGTCGGTGCGCGGCTGTGCGTCGGCGCCGACGACGACACACTGGCCTCCGACACCGAAACGTGTTGAAACGAAAGTCTCTGTTTGGCCTCTTGCAAATCGATCTCGGCACCAACGAGCAGCACGAAGCGAATTTCCGATTCTGCGGCCGTTCCGGGCGACGGCAGCGTCGATAGCACTTCTCCAAACTCACGAACGATTCGGCTGACTTCTTCTAAGCCGCGATCGAAAGTCAAAATCTCGAACGTCGCTTCAACGAGCAAAATATGGCGGCCACGGCGAATATTCTCACGTAGCCGATGTTCCTCGTACTCCGTCAACGCGCGTAGCAGCATCGGATCAATACTCAGCTTGGAGAGTTCGTCCCCCTCGATCACCGCTTGCGTCGTCTCTTGCGTAATGCGCGCAATCATCTGCTTCACATCGGATTCGATTGACTCCTCCGCTGCCGGTGAATCAATTTGCGTAATCGCCACCAAAAAGAGTCGCACTGCATCATCGAGCAGAGCCACCGCCGGAGATTCGAGTGAAATGCGTCCCAGGCGCAAGCCGTCCAAAATGTCTTCGAGGTGATGAGCCAAGTCGCTGAGCGCATCGAGGCCAAACATTCCCGCTAGGCCTTTGAGCGAATGCGCAGAACGGAACAATTGATTCACGAGATCCGGACTTACCTCGCAACCCGAAGCACGTTGATCCGAAAGATCTGCCAAATCACTCGAAAGCCGCTCCAGAATTTCCTCGGCTTCCGAGATAAATTCGCGAAAGGCTTTCTCTTCCGTCGCAGAACGCTTAGTGCGCGACTTCGATGCCTCGTCCGACGCTTGATCTTTGGATGTCTTTTTGGCCGCCATGCCTCACCTACGCTTATTTGCGTTGCCCTGCCAAAAGTTCGCGTGCAATTTTGCGCAAGGCCTCGGGCTCGAACGGCTTCACGACGTATGCGTTGGCACCAAGCTCCATTCCCCGCGCTTGGTCACGCTCGGCACCTTCCGTAGACACGATGACCATGGGAATCGAGCGATATTTTTCGTTGTTCTTCATAAACGACACCAATTCGAGTCCATTGATGTCCGGCATATTGATGTCCGTCACGACGAGATCGAAGTCTTCGCGCGGCAAACAACGCAGCGCTTCAAAACCACTCGTCGCCTCTGTGATCGAAACGGGTACACCAATCTCTTCCAAAGCAGCGGCCAGCAAAGACCGCATGGTGGCGGAATCTTCGACAATCAAAATTCGCTGCACGGTCGCCTCCTCAAAAAGGAACCTTTCTTTTATCGGCTTCGTCGTGAAGTTCTTGAGAAATCCAAGAGGTTTCCCAATAGGTTGCCTATGCGTTGAAGGGCAATCGGGTGGGCGCTGCGTCAGTCACTACGCTCTTGAATAAGGCGCTCGAAAAAGGAGCGATCGAGGGCAAGTCCCGCTTGATGCAAAAGCACTTCGAGCGCACTCGTATCCCCGATCGGCGCCCGCTCGGGCAAATTGTCGGCATAGAGCAAGGCGATCACCTGGCCTCCGCTCTCAATGGGCGCCACATACGCCTCGTCGGGCACGATGCGACCAAGCAGGCCCGCAAGCTTGCGGTCGCCGTCATTCGAGGGAGCACAGCAAATCGGCGTACGCATATCGAGTACAGATTTGAACCAAGCCGGCTCACGCACCGGAATGGCTACCTGTGCAATCTCTGCGCCCGTAGGACCTTCGGCCCGCTCCAGGCCGATCTGCGAGAGCCCAACCGCCATACCCTCACGTACGAGAAAAAGAGCAACGCGCGAAAATCGCTCACTCACAAAGCGCAGCATCGACTCGAGCACGTCGCCACGCTGCGACGCCTCGCGCAAACAAGCACTCGCATCCCGCAAGCGTTGCAGAGTTTGTTGCTGCAAACCCGTATCTTCCGCTTTTGCAGCGCGTCGAACACGATTTTGTGTCGCGAAATCTCGAAGCCGATACAGAACACTTTGGTGTAAAACACCTTGCAGAGCGTCGTTTTCCGCCGCACGGCGCGCATCAAGCAACTGATTGGCTGCCGGCACTTCCAGCAAACCTTGCGTTCCCGCGATCACTTTGTGCTCGGCACCTTCGCCCAGTGTCAAAATCATCATTCTCGGCGATTGTTTGCGCAGTCGTTGCACCAAATCTTCGGCACTCTTGGCGCCCGTCAGTGTATCGGGAGGAGCATCGGGAGCAATAATAAGCATCGGAACTTGGCCACGCGCCAAATACTGACGCACACGCCCAACCGCAAGATTTGTACGTTGAAAAATATGTACACTTTCAAATGTATTCGAGAGCGCCTTTTTGATCCACTCGAGAACCGGGAGATGCAAAGCAACTAAAATCACCGGCGGTAACACTTCGGCGACAGCACGTTCACGGGTCGGTAGCGGCGCAGCGGTTGGTCGATCCTCCGACGGAACAGGCGGCAAAGAAACGGTCGCAACCCTCGCCGCAAGCGGCACGCTCTCCTGCGCGGCGCTCGCCGCAGCCACGAGATTCTCTACAGCATCGCCATGATAACTGCGCGCCGTATCTTCATTCGGATCGCTTTCTTCTTGGCGTAACGCATCGACACTATTTTGAGTTGTCTCGATCGAAGGTTTGTCGATGACTTCGTCGGCATCGAACCACTCAGAAGGCATTTCGTCACGAAGCAGCGGTTCTACGCCCTCGAACGGTGCCTCGTCGAATTCTTCCTCCGCTCCCCCCGCCGGCAATTTCGACACCGCCAAAGCCGTAATCGGTAATTGCGGCAAGCGCTCTGCGGGGAGATCCGCGTCCCGGCTCTCCGCCTCCAAAGGCTCGATCGACACCTCAGCAGGTGACACGACGGATTGGATCGGCGCCATACGCAAGTTCGTGTCACTCGCGGCGCTATTGCTGCGGATCTCTTCGCCAAGCTCCGCAAAACCCATAGGATCATCGACGTTTTCGGGTATCGCCAGCGACGATTCATCGCGACGGCGCGAAGCCTCCATCGCAAGATACTGCGCATTGATACCGCCTGCGGCAAACATCTCAAACGCCGGATCCTCGGTCTCTCCAATGTCGAAACAAAACTCGCCGCTTCGCCATTCAAAAATCTCGATCACGGCGCTCTCCGCCGTTTCTCGGCGCAGCGTCTCCAGGCGCTCCTCGGTAATGAGCTGCTTGGCGAGCAATACATCCGAGATGCGCCGTCCCGTCGAAGCGGATTCCTCTTCGGCGTACTTGAAATCATCCTTCGCCACGGCACCGCTTGCAGTGAGCATGGCGCAAAAGTCTGTGGGGCTACCCGGCGCAAGCGCGCCGCGCACCTGTCCCTCACGAAATACAATCCGCGCTTCGCCGCGCGGCGCAGAAATGCGCAACGTACCCGATTTACGGGACAGACTAATGATCTGGAGGATGTCCCCGAGACCCAGGTCTTCGAGGTTACCCGTTAAACTCATCACTCCTCCGGGGAGCGCGCCTGTTCAGGCATGCTCCGCTGCTGGAGCCTTCTCACTGAAATGCTCACTGAAACGCTGGATGGAAGATCGGCCAAACCGACCGAGACTTAAGTTCGTCCAGTCTTTTTCCAAAATTGGATCATCGCCTGCACTGCGGCGCCGTGCCGACGCGCGCGCTGGGCTCCTCCTTGGCCGCCGCATCGAGAATTCCGTTGATGAACTTCGGCGACGGATCATCGCCAAAGCGGCGCGCAAGCTCAATCGCCTCGTCGATCGCAACCGCCGGAGGCGTCTTGGTGTACTGCATTTCATACACCGAAATGCGTAGGATATTTCGATCCACGACTGCCATGCGCTCGATGCGCCAATTCGCAGCCGCCCGCGCAATGCAGGCATCGACCTGCTCACGATTCTCCACGACGCCGCGCACCAACTCCTCGGCAAACGGCACCGACTGATTTGGAATCTCAAAATTCTCGTGCATCGCATGCATTGCCCGCGCAACGCTTTCTTGTGTTGGATCTTCGATTTCCGACGCAGCGCGCAAGTCCAGCGCATACAGCACTTGCAATGCAGCTTCGCGAGCACGATGCCGGGCGATGCGTTCCGAGGCCTCCACCGCTTACTCCCTGCCCAAGAGCGCATCGGGTGGTTCATCAATCACGGACATGAGATGCACCATCTCGAGCGCAGCCAGTGCCACATCCGCACCCTTATTGCCCTCTTCGCCCCCTGCACGCGCAAGAGCCTGCTCCGTGTCTTCCGTCGTCAGCACACCAAAACCAATGGGCACATCTGTGTCGCGAATGACTTCACGCACACCGTCGGTAACCGCCCGACACACATAATCGAAGTGCGCTGTATCGCCACGAATGACAGCACCCAGTGCAACGATCGCGTCATAGCGCCCCGTCTCGGCCATGGCGCGCGCAACTTGTGGAATCTCGAATGCGCCCGGCACCCAGGCAACGTGCAAATCCTCCGGCGACGCACCGCGCGCGGTGAGTTCTTCAAAGCAACCTTCGAGCAGGCGCTCACAAATCGGCTCATTGAAACGCGCAACGACAATGCCAAAGCAAAGCCCCGTTGCCTCGTAAGAAACTCGATACGTCTTCATTTGCTCTTTCCTCCGCCGCGTAACGTACCCCAGAAATGCAAATCGTCGCCGAGGCGCTTCACCTGGAAATTTTCGAATTGCACAGCGTCGGCAAGCTGCGCAAGCTTGAGCACGCCGAGCGCAGCACGACCGTCGCCACCAATCAGCTTTGGCGCAGCAAACCAATGCAATTCATCGACGAGACGCACGCGCAGCAATGCCGCAGCAAGCTCGCCACCACCCTCGACGAGAATCTCCGTCAAACCTTCCTGCGCAAGCACCTGCATGGCGTGCGCAAGATCGAGGTGTTCGCCACGCCTTGCGACCGGCAGCAAACGCACGCCCTGCTCCGCAAGTGCCGCAAAACGGCTACACCGCGAACGCGCCACGTCAGCGGCATGCAAAACCCAGGTTTTTCCGTCGGCGAAAGTCGGTACATGAAAAAACTGCGCCTGCGGTGAAATCCGTAACTGCGAATCGACGAGCACGCGTACAGGTCGATGCACGACACGCGTACCGCGCCGCGCCGTCAGTTCTGGCGCATCCGCAAGCGCAGTGTTGGAGCCAACAAGCACCGCATCGACGCGCGCCCGCAACCGATGCACTTCAGTGCGCGCCTTCTCGCCGGTGATCCAGCGCGACTCACCGCTGGCCGTCGCAATGCGACCATCGAGCGAAGCCGCGAGCTTCAACACCAAATAAGGTCGGCCGCGCTCCTGCACACTGCGAAAACCGCGAATCATTTCGCGGCACTCTGCTTCAAGAACTCCCGTTTGAATTTCGACACCAAATTGTTTCAGGCGACGCATTCCCTTGCCTCGCACAAGCGAATTGGGATCGACACAACCGATCAAAACTTTGCGAATCCCCGCCTCGAGCAGCGCCTCGACGCACGGCCCTGTGCGTCCGTGATGACAACACGGCTCGAGCGTAACGGCGATACTCGCGCCGCGTAGCGCTGCCGCGCCGTAACGACGCACTGCATTTTTCACGGCCACAATCTCGGCATGCGGACCACCCGCCGGGTGCGTGAAACCCTGCCCGAGGACTTTCTTACCGCGAAACACCACCGCACCGACGGCAGGATTGGGAAACGTCGTGCCCAGTGCGCGGCGCGCTTGAAGCAGCGCAAGTTTCATCATGGCTTCCGATTGCATCGATACTCTCACGATGGTGTAGGGGTCGAGGCAGAACTCGCCAATGCCTGCTTCGTCAACCGTTTGGCCTTGGCAAAGAAAGCTGCGTAATCCTCGGCACCTTGAAAATTATGAAACACCGAGGCAAAACGACTGGCCGCCACGAGATCGAGCGGAATTAACTCTTCCACGACGAGCGCACCAATTCGCGAGCTTGGCACTTCCTTCTCGCCCGATTCAAGCATCCACTTTTCAATGCGATCCACGATCTGCTGCACTGCATCGGTGCTTACGGGGCGCTTTACACAAGCGCGCTGAATGCTCTTGATGAGCTTTTCTTGATCGTATTCTTCGCGGCGCTCATCGGACTGCTTAACGACCTTTGGCAAAACTTCCTCGACACGTTCTCGTGTCGTAAAGCGCCGCTCGCACTTTGCGCACTCGCGACGACGCCGAATCTCCGATCCTTCACGCCCAAGACGTGAATCAATCACGCGATCGTTTTCGTCTCCGCAAAACGGACACCGCAAAGTGTTGCCCCCTCACGCCTCCCAGCGACTCGCATACAGCGGAAAGCGCCGGCAAAGCGTCTCGACTTCACTGCGTACCTGCGCAAGCAAAGTTTCATCTTCGGGCTTTTCGAGCACGCGCACGATGAAATCCGCCACTTGTTGCATCTCGGCTTCGCGCAGACCACGCGTCGTCACCGCCGGCGTACCAATGCGCACGCCCGACGTCACCATCGGTTTGCGCGGGTCAAAAGGGACCATGTTCTTGTTCACGGTAATGCCCGCATGCTCCAGTGCATGCTGACCTTGTTTGCCCGTGGTTTCGCGATCAGCAAGCGACACCAAAAAGAGATGATTGTCCGTACCACCCGACACAATTTTGAAGCCTGCCTTCGCAATGCCTTCGGCGAGAACTCGCGAATTCTTCACGATCTGCTGCGCGTACTCTTTGAACGACGGCTCAAGTGCCTCTTTGAGCGCCACCGCCTTGCCGGCGATCACGTGCATGAGCGGCCCACCCTGCAAACCCGGAAAGATCGCACTGTCGATCTTCTTCGCCCACGCTTCGTCGCAAAGGATCAATCCGCCGCGCGGCCCACGCAAAGTCTTGTGCGTCGTCGTCGTCACGATATGCGCTTTCCCGACGGGCGAAGGATGCACGCCCGCCGCCACCAAACCCGCAATATGCGCAATGTCGGCAAAGAGCACGGCACCGACTTCATCGGCAATTTCGCGAAATGCCGCAAAGTCGATCGTGCGCGAATAAGCCGTAGCGCCACATTGAATCATGCGCGGGCGATGCGCCTTGGCGAGCGCACGCAACTCATCGTAATCGATTTGCTCCGTATCGCGACGCACGCCGTACGGCACGATCTTGTAGAGCTTGCCCGAAAAATTCACGGGGCTCCCGTGCGTGAGGTGTCCGCCGTGATCGAGATTCATCGCCAGCACGGTGTCGCCCGGAACACAAACCGCCTGGTACACCGCCGCATTCGCTTGCGAACCTGAGTGCGGTTGCACATTGGCGTGTTCTGCACCAAATAACGCTTTTGCGCGTAGGATGGCCAGCGCCTCGACTTCATCGACCACTTCGCAGCCGCCGTAGTAGCGACGCCCCGGATAACCCTCGGCGTATTTGTTCGTCAACACCGAGCCCACGGCTTCGAGCACGGCTTCCGAAACGAAATTTTCCGACGCAATCAATTCGAGCGAAAGCGCTTGCCGGCGCGCTTCGGTCTTGAGCCACTTTGCGATTTCGGGATCAAATTTCGAGAGCGAAAGATTGTTTGCGTACACCAAATTTTTCCTTCCATTGCCAAAATGCCATCACAAAAACAAAACACAAACCAACGCAACACATTAACGCGTCAGTTCATCGATCTTTTCGATTCGCCGTTGATGCCGGCCACCCGCAAAGGGCGTCTCAAGCCAGGCTTCTACGATTGGCCAAGCCGCTGCAAAATCGAGCCGATTGGCCGAAAGTGCGAGCATGTTGGCATCGTTGTGTTCGCGAGCGAGCTTTGCGGTTTCAACATCGGCAACAAGGGCTGCGCGCACGCCAGGAAAACGATTTGCGGTGTACATGACACCAAGGCCTGTACCGCAAATCACGATACCACGCGCCACTTTGCCTTTGGCTACCGCACGCGCCGCCGGTGCCGCATAGTCGGCGTAATCCACAGCTTGCGCTTCTGCAGCAGGGCCAAAATCGCGCACGGTATAGCCGAGAGATTCGAGCTTCGTGCGTAGCGCCGCCTTCAGTGACACACCTCGGTGATCGCTCGCAATCGAAATCTCTTGCGACATCGCGCTCACCTCAAATCTTCGCCGAAACCAAACACCAGGCTTGCATTCGTGCCGCCAAAACCAAACGAATTCGAAAGCGCCACGCGCAACTTCGCTTCAACGGCCTTATGAGCCACATGATTGAGTTCACACGTCGGGTCGAGGCGATCGAGATTGATCGTCGGCGGCGCAATGCCGGTTTCCATCGCCTTCAAGCAAATCAAGGCCTCGATGGCACCCGCCGCGCCAAGCATATGCCCAAGCATCGACTTCGTAGATGACACCAAAATACGTTGCGCGTTTTCTCCGAACAAATCGCGTACGGCCTTCACTTCGATTCCGTCACCCGCCGGTGTACTGGTTCCGTGCGCATTGATATAGTCGATCTCCGCAACGCCGAGGCCCGCATCCCGCAGCGCAAGCTCCATACACCGCCGCGCACCGCTGCCGTCGTCCGACGGCGCCGCAACATGCGCTGCGTCGGCCGTTGCTGCGTAACCAAGCAATTCGCCGCGAATTTTTGCACCGCGCGCCTGGGCGTGTTCGAGTGACTCAAGCACCAGCACCGCAGCGCCTTCGCCCATTACAAAACCGTCACGATCGAGATCAAAGGGGCGGCTAGCGCGCTCCGGCTCTTCATTGCGCGTCGAAAGCGCCTTCATCGAGGAAAACGCCGCGAGGCTAAGCTCCGTCACCGGCGCTTCGGCACCGCCCGCGAGCATCACATCCGCGTCGCCGCGCTCAATCATTCGCGCCGCTTCACCAAGCGAATGCGCGCCCGTCGCACAGGCACTCACATGGCAAAGATTGGGGCCTTGCAAGCCGTATAAAATCGAAAGATAACCACTCGCCATGTTCGTAATCATGTACGGAACCGTGAACGGCGAAACCTTACGCGGGCCTTTTTGATCGATCGTGCGAATCGCTTCCGTCGATGTATCGAGGCCGCCAATGCCCGAACCCACGGCAACACCAATGCGTGTCTTGTCGATCTGCGCTTGCAAGAGTGCCGAGTCTTCCATCGCCTCGCGGGCTGCCGCAACGGCAAGCAAAATGAAACGATCGAGACGGCGCGCTTCCTTTGGCGACAAATCGCCAAGCGCAAGCTCGCCCGGCACTTCGCCTGCAATCTTCACGGGATATTCAGTGGTATCAAAGCGCGTAATCGTGCGAATCCCCGAGCGACCTGCCACAATACCCGCCCAGGTCGATTCGACACTAACACCAAGCGGTGACACGCAGCCAAAGCCGGTAACCACCACGCGGCGTCGCAGTTGCGAACGCGCTGTCATAAATTAGGCCCCGCGCTTGGCCCGAACGTACTCGGTAGCATCCGCGATGGTTTGGATTTTCTCGGCGTCTTCATCCGGAATTTCTATGTCGAATTTTTCTTCGATCGCCATCACGAGTTCAACGATATCGAGCGAGTCCGCACCGAGGTCATCGATGAACGACGCCTTCGGCACGATCTGTTCTCGATCTACACCAAGTTGTTCAACAATCAAGTCTGCCACTTCACTCTCTAAGGACATGCGCCCATCCTCCATTTTCCATTTATCCATTCCATTTTTCGCTTTGATTCATCTTGGCTGGATCAATCAATGCTCGGTTTCTTACCCTATATGCGTTGCCCAAAAACCTTGAAGGCCCTTATTTAAGCCAATTTTTAGCGTCTTGGGGTACAAGAAAACGACTTCTCCGTAACGATCATCGCTCTTGATCCACTACTGGCGAATGAACTCTACTGCGGCATCGATCTCCGCAAGCGAACCGACGCTCGCTCGCGCAATCCCCCGATCAATTCGCGCAACGAGGCCACTGAGCACACGCCCCGGCCCCACTTCCAAAACCTTCGTCACGCCAAGCGCCGACAATTTCTCAACCAACTCGACAAAGCGCACCGGCGCCGTCACCTGCGCTTCGAGTAGGCCTGCGATTCGCGCACCCGATGCATTCGGCGTCGCCTCGACATTCGTCACCACCGGAACAACCGGGTCTGCAAATGCAATGGCGCGAAGTTTCTCGCCAAGCCGCAAAGCAGCCGGCTTCATCAGCGGGCAATGAAAGGGTGCCGACACCGGAAGCGGAACCGTGCGCCCCGCACCGGCGGCTTTCGCCTTCTCGCACGCAAGCGCCACAGCCTTTGCACTGCCGGCGATCACGGTTTGCGTCGGTTGATTGAAGTTTGCTGGAGTAACGACCTCGCCGGTTTCTTTCGCCGCCGCCTCGCAGGCCTGCGCCACCGTCGCTGCATCGCAGCCGATCACCGCCGCCATTGCACCTTCGCCCTCCGGCACCGCTTCTTGCATGAAGCGCCCGCGCGTTTGCACGAGCGGCACCGCATCTTCAAAACGCAGTGCACCACTGGCGACGAGCGCCGAGTATTCGCCGAGGCTATGGCCCGCAACGTACACCGGCTTTACGTCGGTGCGCGCTTCGAGCGCACGCAAAACCGCCATGCTCACGGTTAAAATCGCGGGCTGTTGCACTTCGGTGCGGCGAAGCTCTTCTTCCGGGCCTTCAAAGATGGTCTTCAAGAGCGAATTTCCGAGTGCGGCATCGGCCGCCTCGAAAACCTTGCGCGCCTCGGGCGAGGCATCGTACAAATCTCGCCCCATGCCGACCGCTTGCGATCCTTGTCCGGGAAAGAGCAATGCGAACATCGGCGTGCCTCTACTCTTCTTTTGCCTTCAGAACTTGGCGTCCCTTGTATGTGCCGCAGTTCTTGCACACACGGTGCGGAAGCTTCGGCTCTTGGCATTGCGGGCAAAGCGCCTTGGCCGGCTTGCTCAATGCATCGTGCGAGCGACGCATACCCTTCTTTGATCGTGTAGTTCGCCCTTGCGGAATACCCATTAGTTTTCTCCTTGCTTCAGCTTCCCCTTTAATGCTTGCAGTGCTGCAAACGGAGAGGCTGGATTCGTTTCATGGCAATGACACTTCTCAACATTTCGATCGACGCCACAGCGCGGACAAAGACCGAGACAATCTTCCCGGCAAATTGGTTTTACCGGCAGCGAAAGCGCAATCAACTCTAAAAAGTACGGGCCAAGATCGATCTCTTGCCCGCGGAACCACCCGACTTCGAGTTCCTCGCCAAGGCATACACCGTCGCGCGCCAGCGCATCGGCCGCATCGGCATCCGGCGGTACGCGACTTCCCGCCGGCTCAAGCACGAGGCGAAAGGTTTCTTGGACGGGCTGACGATAGCGCGCCAAGCAGCGCGCGCACGAAAGATCGAAGGCTCCGGCGAGCTTTCCTTCAATATAAATATCGGCGCCCATCATATGAATTTCACACTCGCAGCGAAAGTCCCCTTGCGGCACAGCATCGTCGGTGGAATGCGACGCCGGTTGCGCATCGGTCCCCGGCGTCGCCGGTGGAAGAGGACTGCGATTGCGCGTCAGTCCACCACGAAGGAGGCGCCTCAAAGACTTGCGAAAGCGGAGTCCCGGAGAGCCGATCGACATTGATCTTCATTTTGTCACCAAGGTTTCTTACACACTCGCGGCCCGAGAAACGCGAACCTTCTTTGGTTTCCACGAACACTTGGCTCTTGTTTCGAAGCCCACTTGAAGAGGCGCTGCGAAGCACCGCCTTTTACACGCTTCAGGTCGCTCTCGCACGCGAAACCGCCAAGCGAAAACGGGCAGAGAAGTAACGGAAACAGCGCGGCTTTTCCAGATGCACCGCAGCGAATCATCTCCCTCGGACGAGCTTGCGAAAACTCGCAGCAAACTCGCTGCTTCCCCCGTCGCGAAGCAAACGTCGCGTGATAGACTTCGCCGCCATGACGACCAAACCTCCTGAAAAAATTCGCACGCGTTTTGCACCAAGTCCGACGGGTTTTTTGCATATCGGCGGTGCACGCACGGCGCTGTTTAGCTGGGCCTTTGCACGCCACCACGGCGGAACATTCGTACTGCGCATCGAAGACACCGATCAAGAACGCTCGACGCGCGAATCCGAAGAAGCCGTCCTCGATGGGCTGCGCTGGCTTGAAATCGATTGGGACGAAGGGCCGTTTCGCCAAAGCGAACGCGGTCACTTGTATCGCGCCGCCGTCGAAAAACTGCTCGCGACCGGCCGCGCCTATCGCTGCCTCTGCACAAAAGAAGAACTCGACGCCCGCAAAGAAGCCACGATTGCCGCCGGCGGCAAGTGGACATACGACGGCAAGTGTCGCGACGCAGGGCACGGGCCCGACGCCGGGCCGCACACCGTGCGGCTTCGCCTCGATCCCGAAATACCGCTCATCTGGGACGACCTCGTCTTCGGGCCCAGTGGCCAAGCCATCGAAGAAGTGGGCGACCGCATCATTCAGCGCAGCGACGCAAGCCCGCTCTATCACCTCGCCGTCGTCGTCGATGACATCGAAATGTGTATCACGCATGTCATTCGCGGCGTCGATCATCAGGTGAACACCGCGTTTCAGCTTGCGCTCTACCATGCCCTCGGCGCCACGCCGCCGCAGTTCGCGCACGTGCCTCTCATCGTCGGCACCGACGGAAAAAAACTAAGCAAGCGACGCGATCCGGTGTCAGTGCAACACTACCGCGACGAGGGCTACCTGGCCTCGGCCATGCGCAACTGGCTACTGCGCTTGGGTTGGTCACACGGCGATCAAGAAATTTTCTCGCGACACGAAATTGTGCAACTCTTCAACCTGGAATCGATCAGCCGCTCACCGGCACAAGCGGACCTCGGCAAGCTGCCGTGGCTCAACCAGCAATACTTGAAAGAGCTACCCATGCCCGCCCTGCTTAACGCCTTGCAGCCGTTCTACCGACGAAGACTGGATCGCGAGGTGCCCGCCACCGAAGACCTCGAAAAAATCCTTCATCTACTTCGCGATCGCAGCCACACCTTGCCCGAGATGGTGGAGATGAGCCTTTTCGTCGTGTGCGACAACATCAGCTTCGATCCCAAAGCCGCGCAGAAATACCTCACGCGCGAAATCGAAGCCCCGTTCTCGGCGTTGCACGATCGCTACGTCGCGCTCGCAAGCTGGGACATCGCAAGCCTCGAGCGCGAATTCGACGCCGTGCTCGAAAGCCACAACGCCGACGGAGAAAAGAAGCTCGGCAAAGGCAAACTCGCGCAACCGATTCGCGTCGCCATCACCGGCACCGACAAATCACCGGGAATTTTCGAAACACTCGAACTTCTTGGTCAAACGCGCTCTGTAAGCCGCATGGCCGAAGCGCTGCACTTTCTTCGCCACGGGAGCTAAGCCCTCACCGACGCAAAATTTTGACAACGCTCGTGCGCGCACCAAAAAGGAGAGTTGAGGGAGCCGCGCGCATCCGATACAAAGCAGGCGCAAACGCTCACGCCGTGATCCCCGGTCGTCTAACGGCAGGACAGTAGATTCTGACTCTACTAATCGTGGTTCGAATCCACGCCGGGGATCCAACACACCAAGCCAAACGCAAAAATACGAAACAGAAATGCAAGAAGAGGGGGAGAGACGCCATCGTCTCTCCCCCTCTTTTCTTCGTACCCTACAAGATCGTGTGTTTAGGCCACCGATTTTCGTCGGCAAGCCGCAAGAGCCATCAGGCCAACACCGAGAAGTACCGCCGTGGACGGCTCAGGCACCATCGAGATGTTCGCGACCCACGCTTCGTTGTTGCCGTTATGCCAGCCTGAGCCCACGATCGTAGTGCCATCGGCCGAGATCACGGCGCCCGCGTCCAACGCCCAATCGCTCAGATCGAGGCCAAGAATATTCGTGAGATAGTCTTGCAGGCTTTGCATTCCGTTCGTGGTGTCCCAAATGAACGGCTCATAGATCCCATACGCATCGTCGCCGCTAAATCCCAAAACGATCGAACCGTCGGCGGAAATGCTGGTGGAATAGCTTGCCGACGCTCCCGACAAAAACCCAAGTCCTTGCATTCCGTTGGTGACATCCCAGAGATAGGCTTCGTTCGCCCACCCGTTATCACTGGATCCCGCAACGATGGAGCCATCTGCCGAGACGGCAACCGCTTCGCTGACTCGGCTGCCCCCCGGCAAAAAGCCAAGGCCACGCAGCCCATTCGTTGCATCCCAAATCAAAGCTTCCGTCGTAAATCCGTTATCGCCAAACCCCACCACGACGGAGCCGTCCACCGAAGCTGCATAGGCCGAACTATCCGAGCCTCCCGGTAAAAAGCCAAGACCGAGCATCCCGTTCGTCGCGTCCCAAATGAAGGCTTCCGAACCCGATGTTCCGCTGCTCTGTCCCACGACGACCAAACCATCGCCAGAGATACCGTGCGCATAACTCAAGGTTCCTCCCGGCAAGTATCCAAGCCCTTGCATTCCATTCGTCGCATCCCAGAGGAAAGCCTGTCGAGAAGCGTATCCATTGCGGCTTTCTCCCACGACGATCGCGCCATCGGCGGAGACGCCGTAAGCGCCGCTTTCCAAATCGCCCGGCAAAATACCAAGGCTGCGCATTCCGTTCGTTGCGTCCCAAACAAAGGCTTCGCCGTCGCTTTCTCCCACCACGACCGAGCCGTTTGCGGAAACCGCATAGGCTTGACTGCTCGAAGCTCCCGTCAAAAACCCGAGCCCTTGAAAAGACGCCGCTTCGGCCTGCAAGGAAAAAGTAAGAAGTACCGTAAAAAGTGTATAGCCTGCTCGCCGAATAAAGTCTGACATTCATGTCCCTTTCGAGGTTTGTTCTGCGTTGGTTCTTGCACGAGAGTCTCTCATGTGAGTCATCTTTGGCACAGAATGGGCGATCATAGATGACAGAGGGAAAATGAATCAAGGGACCGATCGAAAGTGGGGGACAAAGCCGCCTCGCGACCGCCTTCTCTCCGTGATTCGTCTTTGTTGCATCGAGCTCGCCGCTTCGCCTGGCACGATTACCCCAAAGCGACCTCTCCTACACTTTTTTGTGAACTGACGGCAGGGGACTCGCAACTAATGTGCAAAAACTCAAACAAAAAAAGGCTTCAAATGAAAGAAAATAGGGATACTGCGGGAGGTTCTCTTGACCCTTCCTCTCTCCTCCTTCTACAGTTTTCTCTCTATGCAAAAATCAGCCCACTCGGGGGCGCGCGTCAAAACGATAATTCACACCAAAACTCTTTCAGGGGAAACCCATGCACCATTTCGCGAAGCGAGCAAGCTATACACTTTTTGCTGTACTCCTCACTTTCTCCATGCAGGCCGAAGCGGCGTTCTTTCAAGGGCT
>CAYRID010000010.1:0-21457 GCA_964424225.1 uncultured Geobacter sp. | reverse complement strand
TAACGCTTCGGGCTATGAGGCCTTCATCTGGGATGCCACCAACGGAATGCAAGGGTTGGGGTTCCTGCCAGGTGGTAGCTCCTACAGCTTCGCTCGCGGCATCTCCGGAGACGGCTCCGTCGTCGTGGGATACAGCGATAACGCTTCGGGCTATGAGGCCTTCATCTGGGATGCCACCAACGGAATGCAAGGGCTGGGATCCCTGTCGGGAGATCCCGAAAGCCAAGCCTATGGCATCTCCGCCGATGGCTCCGTCGTCGTGGGTGTTTCGGGCGGTGAAGCATTCCGCTGGGATGCCACCAACGGAATGCAGGGGCTCGGAAGTCTAAGCGGGAACTGGGAGAGCCAAGCCAACGGAGTCTCTGGCGATGGGTCGATCGTAGTGGGGGGAGGAGGTGAGATGATGCCTGAGCCCGATGCAGCCTTCATCTGGGATGCTACCAACGGAATGCAGCGCCTAAGCGACTATCTCACCGGCCTCGGCCTCGATCTCACCGGCTGGACGCTCGACGACGCCACGGCCATCTCGGCCGACGGAACCACGATCGTTGGCTATGGCCAGCATAACGGCAACTACGAAGCGTGGATCGCCAATATCTCGATGGTGCCCGAGCCGTCCACGGCAACATTGATTGGTGTCGGCCTCGTCGCGCTCGCCGCTCGCCGCCGAAAGCGGAGTGCATAAAAACTACGGCACCAACTCGTACAAAAGGGGGAATCGCTTGATTCCCCCTTTTCTTTTCCTCTACAGTTTTCTCTCTATGCAAAAATCAGCCCACTCGGGGGCACGCGTCAAAACGATAATCCACACCAAAGCTCTTTCAGGAGAACCCATGCTCTATTTCGCGAAGCGAGCAAGCTATACACTTTTTGCTGTACTCCTCACTTTCTCCATGCAGGCCGAAGCGGCGTTCTTTCAAGGGCTTGGATTCCTACCGGGAAGTTCCTACAGCATGGCCTACGGCGTCTCCGCCGATGGCTCCGTCGTCGTGGGATACAGTGAAAACTCAGCGTTCTGGGAAGAAGCCTTCATCTGGGATGCCACCAACGGAATGCAAGGGCTGGGGTTTCTGCCGTACAGCCACCGTAGCTATTCCATCGGTGCCTCCGCCGACGGCTCCGTCATCGTGGGAGACAACGAAGACGGCTATGGCGCCTTCATCTGGGACTCCACCAACGGAATGCAAGGGCTGGGGTTCCTGCCAGGTGGTGACTACTACAGCCATGCTCGCGGCATTTCCAGCGATGGATCCATTGTGGTGGGATCCAGTAGTAATGAGGAATGGTCGGAAGAAGCCTTCCTCTGGGATTCCACCAACGGAATGCAAGGACTCGGATACTTGCCTGGCGGCAACTATAGCGAGGCCTACGGTATCTCTGGCGACGGGTCCGTCGTTGTAGGGGGCAGTAATAGCTCACTCGGCTATCAAGCCTTCATCTGGGATGCCACCAACGGAATGCAAGGGCTGGGATTTCTGC
Source organism: uncultured Geobacter sp. (assembly GCA_964424225.1). Lineage (GTDB taxonomy): Bacteria > Myxococcota_A > UBA9160 > UBA9160 > JADFDR01 > JADFDR01. The sequence continues at coordinate 19,978 of CAYRID010000010.1, read as the reverse complement.
CGGGGTATTTCAACAGCCGCGCCCACGGCGTCTCCAACGATGGTTCCACCGTCGTGGGGTACAACATGGGCTCAGGCACTCAAGCCTCCTTTATCTGGGATGCCACCAACGGAATGCAAGGGCTCGGCTTCCTCGCGGGAGACACTGCCAATAGCGCCACGGGAGCCTCCGGCGATGGGTCGATCGTAGTCGGCTGGAGCGGCATATATGGGTCGCCGGAGAGGGCCTTCATCTGGGATGCCACCAACGGAATGCAGGATCTAAGCGACTATCTCACCGGCCTCGGCCTCGATCTCACCGGCTGGACGCTCGAATCCGCCACGGCCATCTCGGCCGACGGAACCACGATCGTTGGCTATGGCCAGCATAACGGCAACTACGAAGCGTGGATCGCCAATATCTCGATGGTGCCCGAGCCGTCCACGGCAACATTGATTGGTGTCGGCCTCGTCGCCCTCGCCGCTCGCCGCCGAAAGCTTGTGGCGTGAGCGCGCAGCAAGCCACAAACAAATGACACAAAATTGCGTGAATGCCTGCACAAGCGCTCGCGCAGGCATTCACACAAAAGACAAAGCCCACGCAACACTTTAATGTGTTGTGCGGGCTTTATCTTTTGTGCTCTGATCGGGCTTATGCCAAGAGGCGGAAGATACTCCAGGCGCCGGGGCGAATGGCGGTGTAGATTGCGCCGATGGCAATCGCGGGGCCAAAACCAAGCGGTGTCGCCCAGCGGCGCGTCACGAGCCCCCACACGAGGCCAAAGCAAAGCCCAACGCCGGCGGCGGCGAGCAACACTTCGAGCACATCGAACGGCCCCAGAAACGCACCGATCATCGCAAACAGTTTCACGTCGCCAAGGCCCATGCCTGGAAACCAGAGCCAATAGTCGGCGCTGCAAGGTTTTGGAATTGTTTCTCCCTCGCCAGGCCAATGTTCAAAACTGCGCCCCATGGCTACCGACACTCTTGCGTGTATAAAACCCGCCGCCCAGAGCAACCCGGCCCCGATCAATGCACCAAGCACGCTTTGCTCAAAGGCGTAGCGCCACGTTTGCCCGCTCCACGCATAGGCCAAGGGCACGAACACAAGGCCCGCCAAAAAGCCACCGACGGAAATTTCATCCGGAATGATTTGATGATCGAAGTCGATCAGCGCCGCCGCAATCAACGCCGCCGCAAAACTCATGTACAGCGGCGTTAGCACACTGAAACCGTAGCGCTGCCATGCGAGGAAGAATACAAAGCCCGTCAGGGCTTCCACCGACGGATAACGCCACGAAATTTTGATTTGGCAGCGATGGCAGCGTCCGCAAAGTACAAGAAACGAAAGTACGGGAATGTTTTCAAGAACCGAAATCGCGTGCCCACAATGCGGGCAGCGCGAACTGGGTGAAATGAGCGATTCACCGCGCGGCAAGCGATAGATCACGACATTGAGAAAAGATCCGATGGCAAGCCCCATCGCGACACAGTAAAGCGACAGCAAGAACTGCATCGCCGGGGTCGACAAAACTTCGGAGTCCATCGCAGGCTCGCTTCGCGGCTAACGAAAATCGCGTTTTTCGAAAATCAAAATGGCGCCAATCAAAATGATCGCTGCATAACCGACGGCATAAAAAACGGGATACCAAAAATCCGTGAAGGTCACGGGAATATCGTGTGCGGCATACGTCGTGAGGTTAAAGCCTTCGAGATCAGGCAAGATGCGATGCGCCCAAGCGCCGAAGGTTTTGAACGCCTCCGAATCGGACGCCGCACCCAAGTCGCGCAAATCGCGCGAGAGATGTCCCGTAAGGTAAATTCCCACAGAATAAAGCGATGCAAACAGCGGTGTCGCAAAGGTCGAGAAGAAAATCGCAACGGCCGTAATCAAGCAAAGTTCCATCGCGCTCAGCAGAAATGCGGCATAGTGCGCGAGCGTCACGGGCGCACCGGCGAGATAAGACACCGCAACGAAAGCCAGCGCCATCACGAAAGTAATCAGCCAGGCCGTCGCAACCAAACCAAAATACTTGCCGAGCAAAAACGTGCTTCGCGAAATGGGTTTTGAGAGGATCGTATAGATCGTACGCCGCTCCACTTCTTTGTGTACGAGCCCAATTCCGACGAAAATCGCAATCGCCACACCAAAGAGCCGCATCGCCGCAAAACCAACATCTTGCAAAATGCGTGGACGCTCGACATACGAAAGTGTCGACACCAAAACGCCCGAGCCAATCATAATCATCGCGAAGATGAGAAAGATGTAGAGCACCTTGCTGCGAATCGCCTCGCGCACGGTATTGCTCGCAATCGTTGCAATGGCACCAAGTGTCGCAGCGTAGCCAGTACGGCTTTCAATGCGGCTCGCCGTAGTTTGCATCACCGCCTCTTGCTCGCTCATCGTCCGCCCTCCTCGACAGCATGCAAAAAGATCGTTTCGAGCGTGGCACGCCGCGGCGTCACCGACACTACGCGCGCACCGCTTTCCAGTAGCGCGCGCAAAAGATCGTCCACTTGATTTTCGGCGACACCAAATTGAGAGAGATCATCCAGGTCGCGCACGCTCGCCTGAAAACGCTCGGCAATTTTTGCTTGTACGTCTTTTGCAACACCTGCAAATACGATCTCGGCCGTGTGATGTTCGTTTTTCAAAAACTCTTTCGGTGCACCTTGATATTGAATTCGCCCCTTCACAATGATCGCCACAGAATCGCAAAGCATTTCGACGTCGGAAAGAATATGTGTCGTCATGAAAATTGTTTTGCCTCGGTCGCGAAACTGCCAAATCAAATCGCGAATTTCTTTGCGCCCAATCGGATCAAGCCCGCTCATCGGTTCGTCCAGAAAGAGCACCTGCGGATCGTGCACCAAGGCTTGGCCGATGCCGATGCGCTGCAACATTCCCTTCGAGTAATTGCGCAAGCGCTCGTCGCCCGCGTGCGAGAGCCCCACGGCTTCCAGCAAGTTCGCCACGCGCTGCGAAATTTCCGCGCGGGGTACACCACAAAGTTTCGCGTAAAAACTCAAAAACTCGCGGCCGGTGAGAAAATCATAGAAATACGGGCCTTCGGGCAAATAGCCGATGTGACGGCGAAACTCAGACTCCCCGATATCGTGCCCCAGGATGCTCGCCTTGCCGCCCGTCGCAAAGATCAAGCCCATCAAAATTTTTAGCGTCGTCGTCTTGCCCGCACCGTTTGGGCCAACGAAACCAAAGATCTCGCCCTGTTGCACCGAAAACGAAATGCCGTGAAGCACGCGCTTGGTCTTGAGCCCAAAGCCCGGCCGAAAATCTTTCACGATCTCTTCGACGCAAACCACTTGCTGCGGCGACTCGCCCATCGACCCCTCTCCTTCACTCTCAAACGCAACACAAAAATAAGTAAACTACACCAATCAGTGAACGTCGCTCGCTTGCGGCTTGGACACCACGGGTTCGCGGAAATCTTGACGTACCTTGTAGCGAATATAGTAGAACGACGATCCGATCTCGTTATCGCGTTGATAAATGATCCAGTCTGCACCACCGGGCGCCGGCGGCAATTTCTTGAGCACCGGGTTTGGCCCGGCGGTCAAATCTTCCACCTTCTCAATATCTTTTCCAAAGCGCCGCTTGTATTCCTCGCGCGCTGCATCAAGCGTGCGCGCAATGCGCTCCGTCTTAATTTCGTCGAGTGCGCGCTCATACTGCGCGCGTTGAAAGGGATCCTCGGTACCGCGAATGAGTTCATTCAAGAAGGCTTCCGAGACATCGAGCCCCGCGTCGCCCGCACGCAAACGCGCCACCAAACGCGGCAGATAATCTGGCCGCCCTTTCAGCGGAACCAACGTTTCAAGAATCACTGCCGCTGTCCGATCGTCGGCGAGGTAATAAAAATAATTGAAGCCAAGATAGAAGCGCATTCGCCAATCGTCGGGGTGATATGCGATGCCGCGCTCAAGCAAAGCATTGGCCAGCCGCACGGTTTTCTCGTTCGTCGTCAACCACACGGCTGCAAAACGATAGGGATGATTCACCCAGGGATTCACCGTCGTCACGACGTCGATCAGACCGCCAATGTATTCGGCATAATCCGTTGGGCGCCGCGCACCGCCGATCACTTGCACGGCTTGCAGCCAGTAGTAGTCCGACATCAGCGCGTGATATCCAAACGAGACTGCGCGCGCAAAAGCCGGCTGCGGCACGAAGTCTTCCTTCAAGCCAACACTTCTCTGTGTATTCATTTTGGAGTGAAGAAATGCGGTGAGAAAAATACAGGCCGGCAAAGCCAACCATCGTGCAAGACGAAAATTCTTCATTTTGTTTTACAGCAAATTAGAAATCGTCAAAGCCCGAGCCTTGGCCTACCGGATACTGCGCAACCGAGTTCAGAATTGGCTTGCCGCTTACATCCAGCGGCGGGTCGCTATCGCAAAAACCACAGACCGACATGTCATAAGAACCATCTTCGGCCGCTCCAACATAAGCGTAAACCGAAAGACGTCCGTCGTTATCCACATCGCCCAGTGCATAGGCGATGAAGAAAGCATCGCTCGTCCCCGCGACGGGCACGATCGAGTTGCTCTCGGTCGCGACGGCGTAGTCGTAATAAACCGGTCCGTCCGGTGCCCAACCGGTCAAATCAAAAGAACTCTGCACGTCGCAGAAAGTTCCGCGTGCGCTATTCCAAGCCTGCTTTGCAGAACTTGGGTAAGCCGCGCCAAGCGCCGGGCAAGGCAAGTCTTCGCCCACGTAAACTCCGGACTCAGCGTAATAAGAAATTTCAGATCGGCTGATTCCGGCCAGGCTCGACTTCACTTCGCTCGAACGCGAGCGTGATTGATAGTTTTGAAAATTTGGAAGTGCGACCGCTGCAAGAAGACCGATGATCGAGATCACGATCATCAACTCTACCAACGTAAAGCCCCGCGTTGTTTTTGTCGGTTGCACTGGAAATCCCACCTATTTTCGTTTTTTCGTTTTTTCGTTTTCTTGTTTTCTCGTGCTTCTTGCGCTGATTGATTTGATCTTTCGCGCCGGATTTACTTTTTCTTCTCGCTTCTCGCTGATTTCAACTTGAGTCGATTTCGCAAATCGAAAATCTCACAAATAAATAAATGGAAAACCGCAAGGAGGGTGAGCCAAAAGCCCAGCCCTCCTTGCGTTCACCGACTAGAAAACGCTCTTGCCTGACTCCGCATCACACGGACCAACCTGGTTGACGGTCAAAGCAAGAAGACCATCGGCCGGCACCGGTTGTACGCCTGCCGCATCGCACTTGCCGCTGATGTTTGCCGGAACAGCCGTGCCCGCTTGCGGAACGCCCGATGCATCGGGAAGCGTTCGCGCATAACCCCAACCTTGAAGGTCGGCGTTGTCGTCGATGTCCGCACCGGCCTCGATGAAGTAGTGCGAGGTGAGCGCGCTATCCAGCGTCACCGCATATTGGAAGAAGACCGGTCCTTCCGGAGCCCAGCCAATCACGCGGAAGCCGGTCGGCGGCGACGTAGTCGGGTCGCCCGCATCGACGAAGTTCTGCTTCTTCGACGGCGGAACCGATGCAGTGGCCGGAGAGAGCGGGCACTCGATGTAAGAGCCGTACTCGGCCGTGTAGCCTTCTTCCGCTACGCGAATTGCGGAAATATTCGTCTTGCCTTCACCCGACTTCGCGCGAAGCTGGAACTTCATGAAGTTCGGGATGGCGATTGCCGCCAAGATTCCAATGATGGCCACAACGATCATGAGCTCAATGAGCGTAAAACCGCCGCGCCGAGTTGATAACTTCGACATGGTAAGACTCCTTCGTCTTTTTTGTCCTTCGAGCGTCGTGGAAGGGAGCACTCGTCCCATCTCGTATCACTCTTGCAGTAGCTCTTGCGATGGTCTGGGCTCAATTGCTCGAGGCCCATATCGCCGTTCAGCAAATCTCTAAAGCAACCCGTGTGCCAAGGGAGAAAATCAAGCTAAAAAAAGAGAAAACCCGAAGCAATCCACTTGCAAGTGAACGCAGATAACTCTGTAATTTCTCTCATTTTTCCGGATTTGAAATCGAAAACAAAATGATTGAATTGGAAATTCTCGGGCGATGCGAGAATCTACAAAAAACCCAAAAGTGACAAAAAACGAATTGGCCGGACGAAAATTGTCACCACGTAAAGGTGAAAATGCGAAATCCAAACTGCCGAGAAATCGTCTGGCTCGCCCTACGACTTTGGCAAAGCCGCAAGATCGAGCGGCGCACTCGCAGGCCCGGCATCGGGCCGTTGTGCAAGGCGCCCAATATAGTGCCGGAAAGTTTCGAGCGTGAGACGCGCGTCGCCCATGGCACGGTGCGCGACGTTTCCCTGCAAGAGCCCCGCTGTGGTGGCGGCCTGGCGAAGCGAGAGCGCCGGCGCGACCTCGCCAGCAACGAGCGTCCAGCCATAGAAGAGTGTCGCGAGGTCTATCACGTGGTAGTCGAACGGGTTCGCAATCTCGCAAGCTTTGTAGGCGCGCTCGATAAACATCACATCCATGCGCACGTTTTGGCCCGCCGGCACGACCTTCTTGTCTTTCGGGGCCATCGCCGCAAGTTCGGTGAGCACCTGGCGTACGGGCAAGGCCTCGCGCTGCCAAAGTTCTGCGTCATAGCCCTGAATCGCCGCGGCCTCGGCCGTGATTCGCTCGGGGCGCGCGCGCACCTTCCACTCGGCGCTCGCGATCTCGGCCAAGCGGTAGTCGGTCAAAATGACGGCGACTTCCGTGATGTCGTGAAGATCAGGATCCAGGCCACCAAACTCACAGTCCATGAATGCAAAAACAAATTCCGCCACAAAATCCCCTGTGCGTTGAAAGGTGCGAAGCGTAACGGAGCGATCCCAAGAAGGAAGGCTCGAATCCCAAACTACGCGCCAAACATGCCGCCAAACGTGCGCGCGAAGGAAACGAAAGAAAAGAATGGTGCTCCCAACGGGAATCGAACCCGTGTTTCGGCCTTGAGAGGGCCACGTCCTAGACCGCTAGACGATGGGAGCGAGCGCAAAACTTTCCGCGCAAAGTGCGGCGCAAAATAGCCACTCGCCACCCAAAGTGTCAACGACCCGCGCTTTTTGGCAGCACTGCGTTTTTGCGCGTAGCTACTGTGCGTTTTGATTTGTGCTTGGCGCAAGAAGGCGCGCTCGCCATTTTTTGAGCGCGCTTCGATCGACCCACACAAAAAGCGGTAAGAAAAGACGCGCGACGAGACCATGCGGGTTAAGACAAAGCGCCGAAGCGAAGTCGATCAGCACGGGATGGCCGTCTTCGCCCGCAAGCACGTTGCTTCGATGGCGAAGATCGAAGTGAACGACGCCGCGTGCGTGCATTTCGTCGATCGCTCGCGTTAGCTCATCGACAAAATTCGGTGTCACCTTGCCGTACAAACGAGTCGAGATATGACGCCCCGGACGATATTCGACAGCAAAGGCAAGCGCATCGATCTCGCCAAGAAGCGCCGGCACGGCAAAATGCCCAGCAAGCGCGCGATAGGCGCGAAGCTCACGGTGCAGCAGCCACGGCCCGAGCCAGCGGCGCACCCAAGCGCCGCGCGGTGCAAAATCTTTGACGACAATTTTTTGCCCGGCGTACTCGACGAGATACACATTTGGGTTTCGGGTATTGCCGATGTTCAACACTTGACGAATATGCGCTTCGAGATTTGCGCGCGTGAGCCCAGCGAATTTTCCATCTAGCATGGTTTTGCCTCGAATTGCGCCGGCGATCGTGCGACGCGAAGGTCGGGCAAAACCCTACCGGATTTCTACAGCGCCGGGAATGCGAAGCTCGCGTTAGCGCAAAGCGAGAACGGCATCGAGCCCGTCGGTGCCCGCGCTCACGACTTTGCGAATGCGATAGAGGTTGGCCTTCACGGCGTCTTCGGATTTTCCGAGCGTCGCGGCGATCGTGCGCGTCGAGTGCTGATGCAAGTATTTCAGGTGAAAGATTCGGCGTTGCAATGGCGTGAGGTCGTGCACGATCGAAGTCGCGCAGCGTTTTGCAATTTTTCGCGCGTCGATGATTTGCTCGAGCGGCAAAAAATTTTGCGCAATGAGTGCGGCCTGCGAATCGTCCAGCAAAGTGAGGTCGTCGAGGGGAGCGAGCGAAAAACGCGCGCGTCGAAAACGTCGATTCACGACATTGTTCGCAATGCCAAGCATCCAGATGATGAGCGCCGAACTGCCGCGATAGTTCGCAAGCGAGCGATGCGCCGCAAAAAAAACTTCTTGCGTCACGTCCTCGGCCTCGGCGGTGTCGCGCAGGCGTTTGAGCGCAAAGCGATAGATGCGCGGCGCATACGCGGCGTAGAGCCGAAGGAAATCGGTCTCGCTACCTGCGAGAATCGACGCGACGAGCGCACGGTCGTCACTCCACGGTGTTGAGATCATTTTTCTTGTTTTGATTTCTGCATTCACTGCTTTGAACTCTTTTCGTTTTTGTGACCGTCGCAAAAAACGCGACCGGCACGCGACGAGAGCAAGCGCTATGCCAGGCAAAGTTGATGCGCAAAAAACGCCGAACCGATTGAGATAAAAACGAAATTGCGGGCAAAGAAAATGCAGCGCCGGAAAGATCACGCGAAAGCGGTGAAAAAACTTTCACACAAAAGTGAATGCGCGGTGACACGCGCTATACATTAAAAAGCGTTGGAATCAACAACGTAAAGCGAACGCAACGCCGAGGCAAAACGGCAGCACTCGAAGAGAACGTCCTCACGAAACCTGAATGCGAAAAAAAACGTCTAGAGCTTGGCCGGGACGAGCCACCACTGCCCGCCGACGCGTTCCCAGTAATCCGTGCGCACGACTTTGACTTTCCACCAACGCAGCGGCAAACCGTTCTTGCCCGTCACACGGTACACGACGTGTGCCTTACCATTGCCGTCAAAAACGAACTCTTGCACTCTCGCCGTGAGGGGATGCGAGCGTCGAAAGTGCGCCGTTTCGAGGCCGTCGGCCAGGCTTGCGTAGTAATCCGAAAATTCGTTGCCTGTGCGAAAAAAGCCGCGCAGCGCTTCATCGCGATACGTCACATTGGCGTTGAAGCGCCGCTCGATCAGGCGCGAATAAAAGGCATCGGCGCGCAGATAAAAACCGGTGACGGCCTCGTCGGAAACGCGCTGGGCCGGCTGCGAGAGATCGGGCTTGGCCCCTCCGCGCCCTACGCATCCAAGTGTCAGAGCCAACACTGCGGCCAGAACGACGAGCTTGCGAATCCAAATTTGCGTCATGCGAACCTTCCTGCTTCATGTTCCGTCTTTTGAGCTCGTCCGCTGATTTTGTTCTTCCAAGCTTCGGACAAACACTCTGCGCACTCACCGCTTTTTGCGCGCTACCACTTTGCCCGTCTTGTGCACGGTCGCACGCGAGCGCGCTTTGCTCAGCTTTTTCGCTGGCGTCGTAGCGCCCTGCGCAATCGCCGCCTGGGCGGCCGCTAGCCGCGCAACCGGCACGCGATACGGCGAGCACGAAACGTAGTCTAAACCGACCTTCGCAAAAAAATGAATACTTTGCGGGTCGCCGCCGTGCTCGCCACAAATGCCGCAGTGCAAATCGGGGCGCACGCGTCGCCCGCGCACAACCGCCATCTCGACCAGCGCCCCCACGCCCGTTTGATCGAGCGAAACAAAGGGATCTTCGGGCATCAGGCCCTCGGCCACATACGTCGGCAAAAAACGTCCCGCATCATCGCGCGACAAGGCGTAACTCGTCTGTGTCAGGTCGTTCGTGCCAAAAGAGAAAAATTCGGCGTGCTCTGCAATGGCATCGGCCGTGAGTGCCGCGCGCGGCACTTCGATCATCGTGCCAACGTGAATGGGCAAACGCAGCTTCGGATTTTGTGCGCGCACCGCGTCCACCTCTTCTTCGACGAGCCGTCGCAAGCGCGCTAGCTCTGCTGCGTTGGCAATCAACGGAATCATGATTTCTGGATGCACATCAACACCGTTTTGTTTCACATGGCACGCCGCTTCGACGATGGCGCGCACCTGCATACGATAAATTTCGGGATAGGTGATGGCGAGGCGACAACCGCGATGCCCGAGCATGGGATTGGCCTCGTGCAGCGCTTCGACTTTTTGCTCCACTTCGCTTGGCGAAACACCCATGCCGCGCGCGACTTCGGCGATTTCGTTTGCAGCATGTGGCAAAAATTCGTGTAGCGGCGGATCGAGCAAACGCACCGTTACGGGCAAACCCGCCATCACTTTGAAAATTTCTACGAAGTCTCCGCGCTGAATCGGCAAAAGCTTGGCCAGCGCACGGCCGCGCTCTTCGGCGTCGGAAGCAAGAATCATCTCGCGCACGAGCTGAATGCGATCGACTTCAAAGAACATGTGCTCGGTGCGACAAAGCCCGATGCCTTCCGCGCCAAACTCACGCGCAGTTTTGGCATCGCTCGGCGTATCGGCATTCGTGCGCACACCGAGCCTTCGCACCTGATCAGCCCAGCGCATCAATTCGCCAAACTCCGCACCGAGTTTGGGAGTCACCGTCGGTACGGCGCCCAAGATCACTTCGCCGGTGCCACCGTCGAGTGTCAGCATGTCGCCAGCGCGCAAGAGATGCTCGCCCACACGCATTTCGCTCTTGGCATAATCGATGCGCAAGCTGCCACAACCCGACACGCAACATTTCCCAAGCCCGCGTGCAACGACGGCCGCGTGCGACGTCATTCCGCCGCGCGCCGTGAGAATGCCCTGCGCCGCGTGCATACCGTGGATGTCCTCGGGCGAAGTTTCGATGCGCACCAACACCACGCGCTCGCCAATTTTCGCTTTGGCCTCGGCTTCATCGGCGCTGAACACGATCTTTCCGACGGCCGCGCCCGGCGATGCGGGCAACCCCTGCGCAATCACCGCACGCTTCGCTTGGGGATCGAGCGTGGGATAGAGCAATTGATCGACTACGCCTGCATCAATGCGCTGCAGCGCTTCTTCTTTCGAGATCAAGCGCTCTTTCACCATTTCGACGGCGATGCGCACAGCCGCCGTGCTCGTGCGTTTGCCCGTGCGCGTTTGCAAAATCCAGAGTTTTCCGTCTTGAATCGTAAACTCGATGTCTTGCATTTCGCGATAGTGCTTTTCGATTTTTTGATACAGGCGCACGAGTTCGCGATACGCGCGCGGCATTTCTTTTTCGAGTGTCGGTAACTTTTCTGTGTCGCTCGTTTTGCTCGCTTCGTTGATCGGCTGTGGCGTGCGAATACCCGCCACCACGTCTTCGCCTTGCGCGTTCTTCAAATATTCGCCGTAAAAAATGTTCGCGCCCGTCGATGGATCACGCGTAAATGCTACGCCCGTCGCACACGTGTCGCCCATGTTTCCAAAAACCATCGCTTGCACGTTGACGGCCGTGCCCCAATCCGACGGAATGGCGTGCAAACGGCGATAGCGGCGCGCACGCTCGTTTTCCCACGAATCGAACACGGCTCCGATCGCGCCCCAAAGTTGCACTTCGGGATCTTGCGGAAACGGTGCGCCGGTGTGATCGGCCACGATTTGCAAGTATTCGCTCACGAGTGACTGCAAATCTTCTGCACACAATTCAGTGTCAAGCTCAACCCCGCGACGCTCTTTGAACAATTCAAGGCGGCCTTCAAAACGCTCGTGCGGAACACCGAGAACTACGTCGCCGTACATTTGAATGAAGCGGCGATAGCTGTCATAGGCAAAGCGCGCATTCGCGCGCGCTGCAAGGCCCGACACCGTTTGGTGATTGAGACCGAGATTTAGCACTGTGTCCATCATGCCGGGCATCGAAGCGCGCGCGCCAGAACGCACCGAAAACAAAAGTGGATTTTGAGGATCGCCAAATTTTGCGCCCATGATTTTTTCGACGCGGCGAATCGCTGCGAGCACGCTCGCCTTCACGTCGCTTGGCAAGCGTTTTCGATCGGCATTAAACGCTGCACAAACTTCCGTCGAAATCGTAAACCCCGGCGGCACCGGAATGCCGATGTTCACCATCTCGGCCAAGTTGGCGCCCTTGCTCCCAAGCAGCTCTTTCATGCCGGCATGACCTTCGGCCTTGCCCGCACCAAAGAAAAACACGCGACGCTTCGCACTCGGCGTGCGCGGCGCAGCGCTCTTTTTGCGCGCTTTGCTTCCGGTCGTTTTCTCGTTCGTCTTTTTCGGTTTTTTTGCAGTGTTTTTCAAAGCGGAGCCTCCAAGCGATCGCGCAGATAAGCCATGAGGCGATCTAGGCCGACGCGTTCTTGTTTCATCGTGTCGCGATCGCGAACCGTTACCTGTTGGTCGGTTTCCGAATCAAAATCGTAAGTGACACAAAAAGGTGTGCCAATCTCATCCTGGCGTCGATAGCGACGGCCGATATTGCCCGAATCGTCGTAGGCGACATTCAGCACGCGACGCAAATCTTTCGCGATCTTCTCGGCTTTTTCGTTGAGTTGCTTTGAAAGCGGAAGCACCGCCACTTTGATCGGTGCCACGAGCGGATGCAAGCGCAGCAGCGTGCGCGTCTCGCCGTCGTCGAGTTTTTCTTGCACAAGCCCATTGGCGAGCAGCGCGAGCGTAGTGCGATCAACACCCACGGAAGTTTCGATCACCATCGGCGTATATTTCTCTTTGGTTTCTTCGTCGGTGATCGAAAGATCTTTGCCCGAATACTGTGTATGGCGCGAAAGATCCCAGTCGCCGCGATCGTGCACGCCTTCGATCTCTTGCCAACCGAAGGGAAACAAAAACTCGATGTCCGAGGCTTGCTTCGCATAGTGCGCAAGTTCGTCCTTCGCATGCGGGCGCACGCGCAAAACCTCTTTGCCAAAAAGCGCGGTGTGAAACGCAATGCGCTCGGAAAGCCAAATCTCGAACCACTTCTCGCGCTCCGACGGATGAATGAAAAATTCTAGCTCCGCCTGCTCGAACTCCCGCGAGCGAAACGTGAAATTGCGCGGATTGATTTCGTTTCGAAAAGCCTTGCCGATTTGCGCAATGCCGAACGGAATTTTTTGACGTGACGCTTCGCGCACGCGCTTAAAGTCGTTGAAGATCGACTGACAAGTTTCCGCGCGCAGATACGCTTCGCTCGCCGCATCTTGCGAGGCGCCAATGAACGTCTTCAGCATCAGGTTGAAATTTTTGGCCTCGGTAAAATCGTGCTCGGACGTCCCTTCGCGCGCAGAACACGCCGGTGCGTCATCGAGTTGATCGGCACGAAAGCGCTTCTTGCACGCACGGCAGTCCACCATCGGATCGGTAAAATGCTCGACGTGACCCGAGGCTTCCCAAGTGCGCGGATGCGCGATGATCGAACTGTCGATGCCGACCACGTCGTCGCGCTCGCGCACGACATTCTGCCACCAAAGTGCTTTGAGGTTGTTCTTGAGTTCGACTCCAAGCGGACCGTAATCCCAAAACCCATTGATGCCGCCGTAAATCTCGCTCGATTGAAAAATGAAACCGCGTCGCGCACAGAGCGAAACGAGCTCATCCATTTTGGCTTTGGCACTTTGACGATCGAGTTCTGCGGCGTTCGACATTTCTACCTCTTTTGTGTTTTCTTTTTCCAGACATAACGCGTGCGTTCTGCACGCTCGCTCTTTGGCGTCACGTTTCGCGTCGCTTTTTTGTGTCGATAATCTGTATGCTTTTCTTTCCTCGCGCCCTGCAATCCTGCTTTGCAAAACCGCGAAACTGCGAAAAACCGAGGAAAAGCCACGACTTCCAGGCTCGGCGAGTATTCCTTTCGACTCCGGGGGTGTCAAGCGAACGACTTGCTTGCATCGGGTTGCAACATTTCGCGAAGGAAGCGATCGCTGCGAAGCTCAACACCGAGATGAAAACGCTCGAAGCGCCGCACGATGAGTGTTGCTTCACGCAGTGCACGCTCGTGAAACACAAGCCGATCGAGCTGTGAAAAATCAAAGTGCAAGCTTTGTTCAAGAAGGCGCAGCGTGCCAAGATGCACGGCAATCGGCATGTCGGTCGCACGCGAACACGCAGCACAAACCAGTCCGCCGTCGGCAACGTGAAAATCGACTTGCTCTTTTGCCGTCACTTCTTTGTCGCAGCGCACACAGCGCCGAAATTCAGGTCGCAGACCAAGTGCCGCCAAAGCGCGAAGTTCAAGCAAGGTGCGCAAGCGTTCGTCGGGCTTCGTCGCCGCAATCAACGCCAACGCGTCCACAGCAAAACGAAAAAGCTTTTGTAAATCCGACGGCGAGCCGCCTTCGGGTGCCAGTCGATCGAGAAGCTCGATCAAATAACAACTCATCGCAAAGCGACCTGTACTGACGCGCAGTGTTTCGAAGGCTTGCAGCAAGCGTGAATTTTCGAGCCGAAACAACCCGGCGGCCGTGCGGCGCGGCGCAATTTGCACTTCGATTCGATTCAAAATATCGAGCGTGCCGGGAAAGCGACGCTGGCTGCGCTTGGCTCCTTTGGCAATCGCCGTCATGCGCCCGCGATCGGGCGTGAGCAAGCGCACGATGCGATCCGATTCACCAAAGTCAAAAACACGCAAGATCAACGCTTCAGTGTGTAATGACGTCACGCGTCAGCACCTCGCATAGAGCCGCGTGCAAACTGCGCACCTTCACAAAAAAAGTGTCACGGACGCGCAACAATCGGAGCGGAAATATCCGCCGCAGGCTGCGACGTGCGTTGCAGGCTTGACGCTTTACTGAGTTGGTCGTCACGGAAACTCGCGGAACGTACAGGCACCGCAGGCGACTTGACCTCGACGGCCTGCCACAAATCGCGCACCGCATCGCGACGATACGCCATCTGCGGAGTCGCTTGTAGCGCAGCCGGCTTCGGCTGCAATGCAGTCCATACACCAAATCCTGTCACCAAAAGCAAGGCGAGTGCAATCAACACCAAAATGCGTTGATTTGCAAAAAAGCCAAGGCGTGTCACCTCCTCGGACACGACCACCTCACGCAACATCCGCGTCACCGTCTCCGACGGATCGAGCCCAAGCGCGCCTGCCACCGTGCGCACGAGACCCCGCACGAAGCCATCCGGTTTTTTGTCGAAAACCCCTGCTTCAAGGCGCTCAAGCGAGCGCAACGGAATTTGCGTCCGCGCGTGAATCTCGGCGAGCGATATTCCGCGCAAGCAACGTTGCCGTCGGAGATAAGCCCCAATCGCTTCGGGCTGTGCACCCTCTGTCAAGGCTGGGCTGCGTCGAGCTGACGCTTCGCTCTCTCGCTCCATGGATTTTCCTCGGCAACCTCGGTGGCCTGCATAAAGTGTTTGCGTGCACTGTTGGGATCTTGCAATTCGAGATAGGCGCTACCCAGTCGATAATGCAACTCAGCGACATAGCGCGGCGGCGGAACCGGGTCTTGAGCTTGAATCGCAAACTGATAGGCCTCGATCGCCTGCAAAGTATTTTTTTGTTCTTGTTCGAGAATGCCAAGATGCAAGGCCGAGGGCCAGAAAGCGCGGCGTGTCAACGCATCGTGAAACGCCGTGCGCGCTTCTTCGGTGCGCCCGAGTTTCATCAAAGCCACCCCTTTCACGTCGAAAGCTTCCCACGGTCGGATGTACGTCGGATCGGCAATCAAAATATTGGCTTCGTGAATGGTATCTTCGGGGCGATTCAAGAACTCCAAGTACAGCACGGCCAAGTTGTAGCGCGCCGGGTGATGCTCGGGGCTTTTGGCCAGTGCGCGCTGCCAACTCTTGGCGGCATCTTCGTAGCGATGCAAGCGAAGCTGTGCGTGTCCCATGTCGGAATTGATGGCCAGGCTATCGGGCGAGAGCTTGAGTGCCTCTTGAAATTCTGCAAGCGCCCGAGCGGGCTCGTTCTTTTCAAGAAATTTCAGACCGAGCTCGTGATGCGCGCGCATCTTTTTGAAGGTTGCTTCTTCTTTCGCCATTTCTTGATCGGGCGAAACACAAGCCATCACTATGCAAGCAAGCCAAAACACCATCATCGAGCGCCAAGCCTTCGGCATCTCCAACCTCCTCGGCAAACTTTGAAAAACTCAAAGCCGTCAAAAACATTTATTTGTATGCAATGCGTCGCAAAGACTCGAAACCGTTAAAAAGCACGCAAAATCCGGCAGAGCCAGCTCGCTTGCGCGACGCCGTTCCCCCGCCGTTTTATCAGTTTCAAGCGACCAATGGCGCGAGAATTTTCATCCTTGGCTTCGGATGCAAGATTTTCCGTCTGTGCATCCATCTCGGCACGAGTCGAAATTGCATCGAACACAAGATCTCGACCCCGAAAACGCGAGAGCTGCGGTTTTTTATTTTCCGTCGGTGCTGACGATTTCTCTAGGGTTTCGGGGGCCAGCACTTCCGTGCGATCCGAATTGCTCTCACTGCGCAGCGGCCTTGTCGTTTGTGACGGCGTGGCCGAAGGAGGCGTTGCAAAAACCTCCGCATCCGAGTCGAGCACGATCTCCTCGAACTCGTCTCCTTCGACGAGCAAATCTTCCGCACCAAATTCTTGCTCGATCTCAGCGACGGAAGACTTCCGATTTTCGTTTTGCGCCACTTGCCGCAGCGCTTCGCCCGTCACCTCACGCCACAGTTGCAAAGCCACCTTGCGCGATTCAAGCCCACGCTCGGCCAACACATCGTCTCCAAACACAAAGCCCATTGTTTCGCCAAACGACATGGCCGCATCGAACGTCATCCCAAGCTCGGAGTCGCTTGCAATTTCATCAACGCATTCGTAATAGACCACTTGCTGCGATTGAAGCGAGCGGACGACGATCGCCACGCCAAGCTTGTGCGGACCTGCGTCGGTGACGTAAGCCGCAATCGCTGCACGGGCCGGACCGCCGGAGATTTCTTCCGTCACGACCACGGGTTTGTTCATCGAGACGCGAAGCCCGCGAAACTGCGCTTCGTTCAATGTCAGTGCTTCAAGGCGAGGAAAGAACATGATGTCCGCCTATCGGCGCTTGCAAAGCACGGCTTGAGCACCGCACGACAAGAGTGCGCTGCGAAAATTCTGCTTCTTTGAGCTTCGATTGCGCAACGCACTCACTCTTGAAAAGATCCTGCTCACAAGCCCTTTCGCCCCAATGAGAGACCGATAGAATCCGAGGGCGAAAAAGCCTTCCGACCCGAGCATCGAGGCGGGAGCGAACGTACGCAATTCAACACAACCAACACTCATCTGACAGCAGCAACGAGGAATATTGTGTCTACGAAAAAGATCGAGGAAATCGATCATGTCGCAATCCGGTTTGCGGGCGACTCCGGCGACGGAATGCAGCTTACCGGCACGAAATTTACGGAAACCACCGCACTCGCGGGCAACGACCTCTCTACTTTTCCGGATTATCCGGCAGAAATTCGAGCGCCAGCGGGAACCATCGCAGGTGTGTCGGGCTTTCAGGTACACTTTTCAGCGTCGGAGATCTTTACGCCCGCAGACAATCCGGACGTGTTGGTCGTCATGAATCCGGCAGCACTGAAAGCGAACCTCAAAGATCTACGCTTGGGTGGCACCATCGTTTTGGACGGAAGCGCGTTCACGTCGAAGAACCTGGAAAAAGCCGGCTACAGCGAAGATCCGCGCAACGCCCTCGGTGGACAGTACAAGGTCATCGACATTCCGATCACGACACTGACACGCGAAGCGGTCAGCGATCTCGGGCTTGGGCAACGTGAGGCCGACCGCTGCAAAAATTTCTTTGCTCTGGGTGTGATGTACTGGCTTTACAACCGCTCACGCGGCGTCACCGAAAAGTGGATGGAGACCAAATTCGAGGGTGCCATTCTCGAAGCAAACCTGCGCGCGCTGCGCACAGGTTATAACTTTGGTGAAACCACGGAACTCTTGCCGGTGTCGTTCATCATTCCGCCGGCCAAAATTCCTGCAGGCACTTACCGCAACATCAACGGCAATCAAGCAGCGGCTTGGGGCATCCTTGCCGCTTCGGAATTGATGAACAAGCAGGTGGTGTTCGGCGCATACCCGATTACACCAGCCAGTGACATCTTGCACGAAGTAACGCGCCATCGAAATTTCAATATCAAAACCGTGCAGGTGGAAGACGAAATCGCCGCGGCTTGCGTTTCGATCGGTGCTTCGTTTGCCGGATCGCTCGGCGTCACGACGACCAGCGGCCCCGGTTATATCTTGAAGCAAGAAGCACTCGGCCTGGCCGTGATGACGGAGCTTCCGCTCGTTGTCGTTGATGTGCAGCGCGGCGGTCCCTCGACGGGACTTCCGACCAAGACTGAACAGGGCGATCTCCTTGCGGCGCTTTATGCACGCAACTCCGATAGCCCGATTCCGGTTTTGGCACCGGCGACGCCTGGCGATTGCTTCTACGTCATGCTCGAAGCATTTCGTATTGCCGTGCAGTACATGACGCCGGTCACCGTGCTTTCCGACGGATATCTCGCCAATAGCTCTGAACCTTGGCCAATTCCAAACGTGAGCGAGCTGCAACGAATCGAGATCAAGCATCCGACGGACCCAGCGACGTTTCGCCCCTATTCGCGCGACGAAAAAACGCTCGCACGGCCCTGGGCAGCCCCGGGAACACCGGGACTCGAACATCGCATTGGCGGTATTGAAAAAGAGAACATCACCGGCATGGTGAGTTATGTGCCTGAAAACCATGACTTCATGGTTCGCCTGCGTGCCGAAAAAGTTGCGCGCATTGCGCAGTCGATTCCGCCGGTGCAAGTCAACGGACCAAGTCGCGGCAAGCTCCTCCTCGTCGGATGGGGCGGTACATACGGAGCCATCACAGCCGCAGTGCGCGAACTCAATAGCCAGGGTTATGACGTGGCGCAGATTCACTTGCGCCATCTCAATCCTTTCCCGTCGAATTTGGGGGATGTGCTGCGAAGCTACGAGAAGGTGCTGGTGCCTGAACTCAACACGGGCCATCTCACCCAGATTCTGCGCGCGGAATATTTGATACCGGCGCAGTGTTTCTCGAAGGTCGCAGGACAACCGTTCCGCATCAGTGAGATCGTCAACAAAGTTCGAGCCGTGCTCGATGGAGTGAAATAACCATGTCTACGCCTGTGAAGTTGAGTCGCAAAGATTTTGTGCCGAGCCAAGAAGTACGTTGGTGCCCAGGCTGCGGCGATTACGCGATTCTTGCGCAACTGCAAAAAGTTCTGCCCGAGCTGGGTGTCCCCCGTGAAAACTTCGTGTTCGTTTCGGGAATCGGTTGTTCGAGCCGTTTCCCGTATTACATGAACACGTATGGTTTTCACACGATTCATGGCCGCGCTCCGGCTTTTGCAACCGGAGTCAAACTGGCCAATCCCGAACTTTCGGTTTGGGTCGTCACCGGCGATGGCGACGGATTCTCCATCGGTGGCAATCACATGCTGCATGTGCTTCGCCGTAACGTCGACATGCAGATCATGTTGTTCAACAACCGTATCTACGGTCTCACCAAAGGCCAGTACTCGCCGACGTCACGTGAAGGAATGGTGACGAAGTCGAGCCCGCAAGGTTCGATCGACCATCCGGTGGATCCCGTGAGCTTTGCACTCGGAGCAGGAGCAACTTTCGTTGCGCGCACCGTCGATGTCGATGCCAAGAGTCTTCAAGATGTTTTGCAACGCGCTCACGCACACAAAGGCACGGCGTTTATCGAGATCTTGCAAACCTGTGTCGTGTTCAATCCGACCGAATGGGACGAGTTCGAAAACCGCAAAGATCGCCAGGCGACGACACTGCAACTCGAAAACGGCAAACCACTCGTCTTCGGTGAACCTGGCGCACTCAAGGGGATTCGCATCCAAGACGGCGTACCGTCGGTGATCGATCTGGCCGAGGGCGAAGATCCGCTCAGTCGCGGCGTCGCAGTCCATCAAGAAGATGCGAGTTCTCCAGGATATGCAGCAATCCTTGCCAGCCTCGCGCGGCCGGAGTTCCCGACTCCGATCGGCATCCTGCGCGCTGTCAACCGACCGGTTTACGACGAAATGGTGCAGATCCAAAAAGATGACGCCGTCGCAAAACGCGGCCGTGGCACCGTCGAGAAACTTCTCAACTCGGGACAAACCTGGACCGTGCATGGCTAACGCGCACTCTTGAGCTTACAC
>CAYRID010000009.1:0-44215 GCA_964424225.1 uncultured Geobacter sp. | reverse complement strand
GTTTTGGTGCGAGAATTTCTTCGATGGGCTTACTCACCAGTGCAGTCCTCCAGCGCAGATTCTCATTCGTAATAAATTGCAGACAGCTACATTTTTTATTCGCATCAGGGCACGGTAATGCGACCAAGAGAGCTGGGATGAAAAGCCTTGGAGAGAAGATTCGCTACCCGCTGGGTGACGAATTGCCAAGGCTTCGACGATTTCGCGCCCGATCAGCCAGTAGGCCAGCACCATATTGGTGTTGACGGCCCGGACGACATTGCCCCGCGCCTGATCGAGGATGGAAACGACACGCTCGAAGAGATCATCCGGTTGAGTGATGGGGATTTCGCCGGTGGGTTTAGTCATCGTCGCCTTCGTCAGTGATGGCGGCATCGAACAGTTCGCTGTCGTGCTCGGCGACTTGGGACTCGATGAAGGCGATCTCGTCCTTGGTTAAGCCGTAGCGTTTGTAGAGCTTGGCGTCGGTCCATTCTCGATCCAGCGGCAGATCGGGGACGAATGCGTAGACGTGCTTCGGCGCATCTTGGGTGGACTTGCGAAGCGACACAAGGAAGCGAACGAAACGGGTGCGCAGGTAAGCGGCGTAGTTGGTCGCGGCAGTCTCATTATCGAAGTGTCCGGCAACAAGATAGGTCTCCGTACACGCGGTGCCCGGTTCGGCAATGATCGGTTTACTGAGGAACTTCGTCTCGATCGCTGCACTGGTTCCCTGGACGCGTGTCATGAGTACTTTCCATTTTGCGACCCATTCGACGTTCGTCGGAATCTCTGAGCGTGTGACGTAACTGATCTTTTGAGACCCAAAAAGCTTGACGGGATTCTTGATGCTCTTCGGATCGGGCTCGCCATGGAAGAACGTGCGCAGGCCAAATGGTTTTTGACTGGAAACCCGACGATCAAGCGTCGGCTCGTTTTTGGTCCTGACCTTTTCCAGAATAGGCACTGCCTCATTGCGACGGACCAGAATGTCGTAGGCATCGAGGTGGCGAGCCACCGACGGGCCTGTTGGCTGTCCGTCCCAAATGGTCTGCACCTCGCACGGTCCGTTGTGTTCACGATCCCAGAGGAAGTACGAGATACCGCCGCGAATCTTCACGCCCGGAAAGCCCTCATAGAGTTTCGGGTAGTCCACAATGCGTCGCATTCGTTTGTCAGAGAGCATCTTCTCTCGGTACTTGTCGAGCCCTTTTCCGCCTGCCATCCAGCGCGAAGGTGTTACGAACACCGCGTAGTGTGGGTCAAGATCGAGAGCTTTTTCTACAAACAGCTGATAGATCGGTGCGGCGCTGGTGCCATAGCCACCGTCGTCGAGTTGATACGGCGGGTTGCCGATGATTACATCGAACTGCATATCGCCTCCAAACAACTCGGCGATCCGAGTTTTGATGTCGTCTGTGTGAATGAATGCGTAGGCGTGGGTTTCTAGGCCCTCTTCGCGACCCAGAGTTTTTTGGCTCGCGCCACAGTCGGCGCACTTCCCCTTTTCCCAATTGTGTTCCAGTCGCTCGAACCAGATATTTCCGGCATCACTCGCGAAGGATTTTGCGACGGAGTGCGGTCCATTGGCGTATTTCGAGCAATACACGCTGCGCCGCGCTAACAGGCTGGTGAGACGTGTGATGCCGATGCCGAACACTTGCTTCGTCAGGATGTGATCAACGCGCGCTTCGAGGTTCGGAATTTCTTCTGCGAGCCCTTGGGTGAGGCGGCGGGTGATCTCGCGCAGAAACACGCCCGACTTGGTGCACGGGTCGAGAAACTTCACCGTCTTGTCGGCCCAAAGATTTGCGCCATCGTGGCTGGCCGCCCAGGCCTCGGCCAGCGTGTCGAGCATTCGGTTGGCGAACTCCGGCGGTGTGAAGACTTCATCGTTCGAGAGGTTCGCAATGCACGTCAGCACATCGGGGTTGCGACCGCGCAGCATGAAGGTGACTTGCTCGCTCATGCTGATGCCTCCTCTTTTGTGTCGCCATGCCCTGCTTTAGCCAGCTCACTAACTGCCATTGGCGGGTAGGTCTTCGTCGGTGTGAAGATTTCGTGTTTTCCAAGGTGAGCGAAGAGCGAGTCCTCGGCGCTGAAAGCCGCAGACTGAGTGAGGGTGTCGAATCGAAAGTCGCGTCGCTGGAATTTCCCTTTGCCGAGGTAGCCCCACTCGGCAAAGGTGATCGGTCGGCCATCGTGAGTGCGCATTTTCAATGCATCGCCATGCACGAGGTTCTGAGACAGCACATAGGACGCGGCGTGGTAGATCTCATCCGATTCTCCCACAGCGAGATACTCTGTAAAAATTTCTAGGAGGTTCGCGCGACACTCGGCGATGTTGTCGGGCAGAAGCTCGATTCCATAGACACACATTAGTGCAAGCAACGCATAATGCTGTCGCTCAAATTCCGATTTTCCGTATTTGAGTTCCACGGCAGCAAGCTTGCGTTGCAAAATCTGCACGAGAAAATTTCCACTTCCGCAAGCCGGTTCTAGGAAGCGAGAATCAATGCGCTCCGTTTCGCCCTTCACGAGATCAAGCATCGCTTCAACCATCCATGCGGGAGTGAAGACTTCCCCGTGGTCGGCAACGCGTTGTTTGGATTTGACGTAGTTCATCGCCCGATACACTTCTGATTGTTAGTTTTCGCGTTTTTGCAAGGTGTAGTCGGCGGCGTACAGCTTACACTGAACTGCGTGATACTCGCCGCTGCGCGTTTCGGCCACCAAGTCGATGCCGACGTCTTGTGCGTTCAAACCTTGTTGCTTGGCCCAATCGGCGTAGAGCCAAACGTTGCGATAGAGATCTTTGTAGCTCGCCTCGTTTTGCAAATAGCAACGGATGAGCTGCTCGAAATAAAAACCCTTTTCGCGTTCGCTTTGCGACTGGGCACGGTAGTGATTCAGAATCGATTCGAGCTTCGTCATGGCCGGTGCTTCCTTTCGTGGAAAATGTTTTTGATTGTAAACATTTCGCTCGGGAAAATTTCGAGAAAAGGGTGGTAGTCTGCGGGCGCGCACTTCGCGATTTTTATCGCGCGCTCGAGCCCGTCATCGTGCACTCCTTCGTCCCCGCGATTTGGTGCACGAATTTGGTGCACGAGGATGGCGCAGCCTTGCGACATCTTGTGTCGCTGCAAAGTTCGCAGCAAAGTGGGCGCGTCGGTTGTTCATAGAGAGGGTCGACGGATGACGGAGTTGCCGGGCGGAAAGGTCGTCGTTTACGAGGCGTCCGATGGCGAAGTGCGGGTGGATGTGCGGCTGGAGCGCGAGACGGTCTGGCTGTCGCTCATGCAAATGACGGACTTATTCGCGCGCGACAAGTCCGTGATTTCCAGGCACTTGAGGAACATTTTCGAATCCGGAGAGCTGGACCGCGAGGCAACTGTTGCAAAAAATGCAACAGTTCAACGGGAAGGCGATCGGGAGGTGATCCGCGAGATCGAGTACTTCAATCTCGACGCGATTCTTTCCGTCGGCTACCGGATCAACTCCCTGCGCGGCACCCAGTTTCGTATCTGGGCGACTCGCACCCTGCGCGAGCATCTCGTCCGGGGCTACACGCTCCATCGTGAGCGTCTCGAACAAAACGCTCGCGAGTTGGAGGCTGCGCTGACGCTGGTCCGCAGGACGGCGGCGGGCGGCGCGCTGACCACCGACGAGGGCCGCGGCCTGGTCGACATCATCGCTCGTTACACGCAGACCTTCCTGCTGTTGCAGCGCTACGACGAAGGATTGCTGGTCGAACCGAAGGGAGTGTCGGGTGGAACACTAGCGAGTGTCGATGCGGCGCGGGCGGATATCCGCGTGTTGAAATCCGATTTGATTGCGCGCGGCCAGGCGGCCGATCTGTTCGGACGCGAGCGGGAAGACGGCCTCGCTGCACTCCTTGGCAATCTCGATCAGTCGGTGTTCGGCGAGCCGGCCTATCCGACCATCGAGTCGAAGGCCGCGCACCTGCTTTACTTCGTGATCAAGAACCACCCGTTTTCCGACGGAAACAAGCGCATCGGTTCCTTCTTGTTCGTCGATTTTTTGCATCGCAACGGACGGCTGCTGCGAAGTGGCGAGCCCGTCATCAATGATGTGGGCTTGGCCGCTTTAGTACTGCTTGTGGCGGAGTCGCAGCCGAAAGATAAGGATGTAATGATCCGTTTGGTGATGAACATGCTTGCGGAACATCACGAACGCGATGCAGATTTTGTGGAGAGTTAGTATGGCGAATGAAATGCAAAAGGCTGGAGTACCGACGGTGAGCGATGGAATTCGAAACAGTGCGCGCGGGACGCGGAGTGCTTGCGGGATGCGGCTTGGCATTGCGCTGCTCGGCTTGATTGTGTTTTTTGCGATTTCCGCGCTTTCGGCATCGGCGCAGCAGGCGGCGCCCAGTGCAGGAGACGCACCGACGGCCGCTGCGACGGCGAACAAGGCCAAAGAGGTTTGGTACGTGCAGTCGGTCGCGCAGTCCGAACTGACGGGCTATCAGAGCGGCCACTACTGGTCGCACGGCACGAAGTTTCGCTTCGAGACGGTGATCGACGGGCATCCGATCGTGAACATCGTGAACGGCTCCAACTACTACGCGCTCGATCTCTTTTCGGGCGTGGGCATTGCAATCGAGCGCAGTGCGAAGGCGGTGGCGCAAGATCGCCTTGTGCCGCGTCCTTTCGGCAACGATCACATTCAGCTTTTGAACGAAGGCGGCGAGCTGATACGCGAAGAAGTGTTATTTGGAAAACCGTGCAAAGTGTATCGCTTGACGAACGATCGCGGCCGACGCGAGGTTTGGGTGGATAAGAAACTCGATCTGCCGATTCGCGCCATTACATTCCAGCGTGACACTGCCGCCGAAACCGTGACGGATTACATCGGTTGGGCACGCGATAACCGCGATGTCCCGGATTCTTTCTTTACGCCCGACCCACGCTTGAAACTCGTCGATATTCGCTACGACGGTTTTGCGCGCTACTCCGAGCAAGGCACCGTCGTGCCGGTGCTCTTTCCGTATCTGATTCACGGTCGCTAGCTTTGCTTTGCGCGCGGCGATGCGCGGCGCGCACGCGTAACACCGATCTGCGTTACGCGGGTTGCTTCGAGCCCGATACCCACGTGATGTTGGCATCCGTGCGCGGTGGTTCTTTGGCCGCGAGCACGGAGAGTTTGCGTGCAACTTCGCCAGCAAGCTGAATGAACACTTGCGCGGAAGCGGATTCGGGATGCGTGAGCACGATCGGTTTTCCGGCATCCCCACCCTCGACAATGCGCGGATCAATCGGCACTTCACCGAGAAACGGCACTTCGAGTTTCTCGGCCATTTTTTTGCCGCCGTCTTTGCCGAAGATGTAGTACTTGCGATCGGGGAGATCCGGCGGTGTGAAGTACGACATGTTTTCAATGATGCCCAAGATGGGCACGCTGACTTTCTGAAACATGGCGAGCCCTTTGCGCGCATCAATCAGCGAGAGATCGTTTGACGTCGTGACGATGACGGCGCCTGCAAGCGGAGCTTGTTGTGTGAGCGTGAGCGCAGCATCGCCGGTGCCGGGCGGCATATCGATGATGAGGTAGTCGAGCTCACCCCATTTTACGTCGGTGAGAAACTGGCGAATCAGGCCATGCACCATCGGGCCGCGCCAAATCACGGGCGAGCCTTCGTTCACGAGAAAGCCCATCGACATCAAACGCATTCCGTGTTTTTCGAGGGGCAAAAGTTTTTTGTCGGGAGTCGTGAGCGGCTGCTCGTGGATGCCAAGCAAGAGCGGCAGCGACGGGCCGTACACGTCGGCGTCGAGGATGCCAACCTTGGCACCGCTGTTTTGCAAAGCGAGTGCGAGGTTGATGGCCGTCGTGCTCTTGCCGACGCCGCCTTTGCCCGAAGCCACGGCGACCACGTTCTTCACGCCCGGGAGCACTTCCACCGACGATGCAAAGCTTGCAGCAGAGCGGCCGCGTGTGCTCGACGACATATTCACATCCACCGAAGTGACACCGGAAAGTGACGACACGGCATTCGTCGCTTGTTCGCGAAACTGTTCCTTCACAGGACAGGCCGGCGTGGTGAGCTCGATTGTGAACGAAACGCGTCCGCCGTCGATGATGATTTCTTTCACAAAGCCAAGGTCGACGATGCTGCGTTTGAAGTCGGGATCGATGATGGGGCGCAGCGCATCGAGTACAGCGCCTTCGGTAATTGCGGCCATAAAACACTCCGTATGCAAAAAGAAAAATCCAATTCGCGAATCATTGCGATCTTGGCGCTCGCTTGCTCGTTGGTGGCGCGGTTTGCGTCGCCATTTCTCGTCGACGCACCGTCGATTGCCGTCGGTGTCGAAAGGCGATTGGTCCGGCCGAGTCCGATCGATGCGGCGAAGTAGCGAGCGACAAAATCTTAACGAATCTTGTGCAAGGCGCGACGCACGCAGCCGACAAGTTTTTCTTGGCGCGTCTTTCGTCGAAGTCGCATTGGCGTTTCTTTTTGAAGTATTGAAACTGAATTGGTCGCGCTATATCCAGGCGCAGAAGGCGCATCGTTTGCGCGCGCAGACAAAACCCACACGGACGAGCAGAGCCGACGAAGGCGAGGACAAGGGATGAACGATTACGACGAAGCCTTGGAGCGATTTCATCGGCATGCACCCGAGTGGGGTGGCGGTTTTGCCAACCACGGGCCGATGGCCGCCGAAGCGCTCGAGGCGCTGGGGCATCCGGTGTTGATTCCCGATTTTGTTTGGCGCTACGGGCCGCGTTTGCCGCTTTGCGAGGCGGGGCGCGCGCTTGCTCCGGGCGAGCGCGCGGCGGCGCGGGGACGCATCGAACGGGCAAGCGACTGGATTGCGACTTTTGACGCCGAGCTTGTGAAAACGGGTCATGATGCGTGGCCGACACTTTTGCGTGAAGCACTTCCGCAGCTTTTGCCGGGTGCGTTTGCTGGCGCTTTGCACGGGCTTTTGCGCACGGCCCATGCTGTGCGTGCCTTGGAGCGTGAGACCAATGCGCTGCGCGTTCGCGAACTTGCGCAGGGTCTTGGCTACTGGGCGGCGCGTTTTCAGACACTTCCGGGTGTAGCAGGGGCGGCGTCGCAGCGCGGGTGTGGGCCGGCAGCAAGTTTGCAAAAGACCCCAATCGTACCGACGGAAAAACGCCATCTTGGGTTTTTCTTCGATCAAGTTTTGATACTCGGGGATGAGTTTGCGAATGCAGTTGCTGCGATCGACCTCGACACGCTTGCGTTTTCGGATTTTTTGTCGGAACTCACGCGCGTGGCGGCGCACTTGTATCTTAAAAATCCCTCGTCGCGAATTGCGTACGTTCACTGCGTTACGGCGCCCAGTGCATTACGCTCGCTCGAACCTTATCTCGATTCGGCGTCAAAGCGCGTGGCACTCGGTGCAGTGTTGCAAGCTTCGATGGCGTTGCACGCTGTGTCGCAAAAAAGTGTTGAATCCGAAGTGCTACAAGACGATGCGCGTCAACTGGCCGAAAATCCCGATGCGCTTCGCTATGTGGCGGCCAATACCGGCGAGGAGCACGCGATCAAGCTTTGCGCGGCGGCGCTACGCGAAAATGCGATTGCGCCCGATCCCGTTTATTTGCTTGCGGCGGCCGATGCCGCACTGCGCATTGGCGCCCAGCACGGGCGCATTGCGTAGAAAAGCTGCGTAAATTTCGCATTACGCTTTTTTTGAAAACAATGCACAAAACTGTGTTGCGATTTGTTCTGGGTTTTCAGCGCCTGCGATCGCCGAAATGATCGCCAAGGATTTGGCGCCTGCTTGCAAAACTTCGGTGGCGTGATCGAGGGTGATGCCGCCAATGGCGACGACAGGAAGCGGTGCAACGCGCGAAACAATTTTTTGTAGCGCTTGAACTCCTTGCGCCGCGTAGGGGGAATTTTTCGACTTTGTGCCAAAGACGGGGCCAAAGGCGATGTAGTCGGCGCCTTCGTGCACGGCGCGTTCGGCTTGAGCGAGATCATGGGTCGAGCGGCCGATATAAAGTGTTTCGCGCACTGCACGCGGCAGGCGTGTGGGCGAAAGGTCTTCTTGCCCAAGGTGAACGCCGTCGGCCTTGGCGAGACATGCAATGTCGAAGCGATCGTTTACAAAAAAAAGTGTATTGGTTTTTTGTGTCTGCATACGGATCGACTTGGCCCACTCGAGTTGCTGTGAGTCGCTCGCATTTTTGGCGCGCAGTTGCACGATGCGTGCTCCGCCAGCGCAAGCGGCTTGGCACTGCTCGACGGGGTCGCGCGGCCAGCGCGAGTCGTCGTCGAGCAAAACATAAAGACCTGCAAAGAAATCCTTTTTTTGTGTAGGTGAATTCTTTGTGGTCACGAGCGCCTCAGCGGTGTCGAAGGCGCGGTACTTCGCGCAGGAAGCTCAAGGCCGAGTTCTGTCATTTTCTTTCGTAGCGTATTTCGGTTGATGCCCAAGAGTGCAGCGGCACGAATTTGATTGCCGTCGGTTTTTTCGAGCGCCGCTTCAATCAACGGGCGCTCCACTTCATCAAGGAGAATTCGATAAATTTCTCCGTCGGAGTTTTTCGCGATGAGCGAATCGAGTTTTTCGCGCACGATCTGCGCGAGAGTGCGCTCCGCAAGGGTGGAAGTTCCTGGCTTTTCGAGGAATGCAAAATCGGCCGGAGTGAGCACTTCACCGGCGGAGAGGACAAGTGCGCGTTTGACGGCGTTTTCGAGTTCGCGCACATTGCCGGGCCAATTTTGACGACACAAGAAATCGAGCGTCGATTGCGTGAGGAAGCGTTCGCTGTGAGTGAGCTCGGTGGCATAGCGCTCTACGAAGTGCTCGGCGAGCGCGGGGATGTCGTCGCGCCGTTCGCGCAGGGGTGGAATGTGCAGCGGCACGACGCGCAAGCGAAAGAAAAGATCTTCGCGAAAGCGACCGGCGGCGACTTCGTCTTCGAGCGTTCGGTGGGTCGCGGCAATGATGCGCACGTCGATCGGTTCCGTGCGCTTTCCACCGACGGGCGTGACCTCGTTACTTTGAAGTACACGCAAAAGTTTCGCTTGCAAATCAATGGGCATATCGCCGATTTCGTCGAGAAAGATCGTGCCGCGGTTGGCTTCGCGAAAGCGTCCCATCCGCGATTCGATGGCGCCGGTGAACGCACCCTTCTCATGGCCAAAGAGTTCGCTTTCGAGAAGTTCGCGCGGAATGGCGGCGGCGTTGACGGCGACAAAGGGGCCGGCGGCGCGCGGGCTCGTGCGATGGATGGCGTTGGCCACGAGTTCTTTGCCCGTGCCGCTTTCGCCGGTGATTAAGACGGGAACGCTGCTCGCGGCGACTTTGCCAATCGTTTTGTAGATCTCAAGCAGGGGTGCGCTCTTGCCAATGAGTCGATCGCCGGTCGGCACACTCTGCGCCACTTCGCGACGCAAGAGCCGGAGCTCTTGTTGCATGGCGTGAATTTGCAATGCCTTGTCGATGAGGGCGGTGACTTCGGCCATGCGAAAAGGTTTGACCAAGTATTCGAGGGCGCCGCGTTTCATGGCTTCGACGGCATTTTCGAAGGTGTTTTGCGCCGTCATGATGACAACGGATGTGTCACTTCCGAGTGTACGAAGGCGATCGAGCAAATCGAGGCCGCTTAGACCCGGCATGCGAATGTCGAGGAAGGCAATTTCGAATTGGCCCGCTGCAAGCGCTTCCAGGGCGGCGTCGCCCGATTTCACTTCGACGACTTCGTGGCCGCTTGCTTCCAAGGTTTCGCGCAGGACGAAGCGAATCGAGGCTTCGTCGTCGGCGATGAGTACGCGCGCAGTCATGGCTGGCTCCTAAGAATTCGAGTGAATCTTTTTTGTGTTGTGTTCATGTGGGACGCCTCAAAGGCAATGAGATGAGGACCGTGGTGCCAAGATCGGCCTGACTGCGAATGCGCAACGAGCCGCCGTGACGATTGATCCAATGATTGGCGAGTGGCAGCCCAAGCCCCGTGCCTTGAGGGCGAGTGGTCACAAACGGCGTGAGCACATGTTCGAAAATTTCTTCGGGAATATGTGCGCCGGTATTGTGGATTTCGATTTCAACCATGGCGAGCTTTTTGCCGTTGCTGCTGATGTGGTGTTGGATGTCGAGTCGCGTCGTGATCGTGAGCATGCCGGGCGCGTCTTGCATGGCTTGCAGTGCATTGCGAAATAGATTGTGAAATACCTGAGCGATTCGTGCGCGATCCACCAAGAGTTCGGGCAGAGAGGGATCATAAACACGCTTTAGTGTCATTTGTTGGCTGAGAGGGTCGTGGCTGAGAAGTTCAAGCACATCGTCGAGCACATGATGTAGGTTGGTAGGTTCGAGCTGGAGTCCGTCGGTGCGCGCAAAGATCATCAAGTCATCAAGTAGCGCCGTAATGCGATCGACTTCGCGCACGATCAAATCGGCTGTTGCTTTCGACTTGTCGCCGCTCGCTTGCCGACCCAGTAGTTCTGCGGCTCCGCGAATTCCGCCGAGTGGGTTTCGTACTTCGTGTGCAATGCCGGATGCGAGATGCCCGATCGTGGCCAAGCGCTCTTTTTCGGCCGCCGTGCGCTGCAATGCGCTCTTCATGCTGGCATCGCTCAAGCTGAGTACGGTGCCGAGGATACGCGTTTTTGCGTCAAAGAGCGGAGTGACTGTGATGTCCACCAGTGCATCTTCGTGTAAGCGTCGCTCGATCACTTGCTCGCTTGCGCTGGCCGAGTATCCGGTTTCGATGACAGAGTGCGCGAGGGTCGTTGCGATGTGCTCTGCACCAAGAATTTTTTCGAGCGAAACACCGACGGTATTTTCTGCAGCGACTTCGAGAAGGCGGCAAGCTCCCGCATTGATGAATTCGATTTCGGCCTCGGCGTTGGTGACGAGAATTCCTTCGTGCAGTGCGTCGAGAATGGACGAGGAATTCGGCATGGTGAGATCACGCGACTTGACGCGGACAAAAGAAATCGCGCGTTAGTTGTAAGAGAGGATCGAGCTTGTCACTACGTTGTACGGCATCGCGAAACGCCGTGGCTCCGTAACAACCTTTTGCGTAGGCCACGATGTATTTTTTTAGATTGTGGACGAGCATGGATTCATCGGAAAAATAATTGGCCATCAATGCGATGTGGCGTTCGATCAAATTCCAATTTTCCGCTGCATCGCGCGTGCAGGGCGAGGCTTGGCCAGCCAGCGTGAGCGTTTCGCGAAAGAGCCAAGGGTTGCCAAGACTAGCGCGCCCAATCATGACTCCGGCGGCTCCGGTTTCTTCGAGCATCGCGAAGACGTCGCTGGAAGTTTCGATGTCGCCGTTGGCGAGTACGGGAATGCGGGGAATGGCTTCGACGACTTCGCGGATGCGCGTGCGGCTCGCCTTGCCGCGATATTGTTGTGCGCGCGTGCGTCCATGCACCGAAATTAGCTCGGCCCCGGCATCGACGGAGAGCTGGGCCACACGTACACCCGTTAGTGTTTGCTCGTCCCAGCCTACTCGAATTTTTACCGAGAGTGTGCCCGAGAACGCTGCGCGCATCTTTGCGACGATGCGTGCGACGAGTTCGGGTTCCTTGAGCAGTGCTGCGCCGGCTCCGTTCAAAATAAATTTTTTCACGGGGCAGCCGAGGTTGAGATCGATCCACTCGGCGCCGTGTGCTTCAAGGCGTCGGCAAGCTTCGGCGAGAATTTCGGGGTCGCGGCCAAAGAGTTGATAGGCCACGGGGTTTTCTTGCGGAGCCGTGCGCAGCATCCGCCAAGTTTTTTCGCCGCCGAGCACGAGGCCCTTCGCGCTCACGGTTTCGGTGAAGACGAGTGCGGCGCCGGCCTCTTTGGCGATTAGGCGAAAGGGAAGATTGGAAACGCCCGCCATCGGAGCGAGGACGAGATTGTTTTCGAGCGTGATGCGCCGAAGCGCAATGGGCCGGATCAGTTGGGTGTTGACGGCCATGGGAGAACCTCGGATGCCTAAAATCTGGGCAATGTATAGCGAATTACGAAGCTTGGTCGACCGCTTCGACGGCACGTCGAATGGAGCGGTTTCGCGTCGTGTTCGCGTCGTGTTCGCGTCGTGTTGCAGCGAGCTTCTTGCCCGTTACTCTGAAACGCCATGTCGAACACCTCTTCACCGAAAAAAGGGCTCGAACTTCACGAAGCCCAAACCATGATCCTTGATGCGTGCGAACGTCTAACACTTGAAAGTGTTGGATTTGAGGCGGCCCAAGGGCGCGTCCTTGGCGAAGCCGTTTTTTCCGATCGCACGCTTCCTCCGGCCGATAACTCGGCGATGGATGGCTTTGCGCTTCAAGCGGCCGATGCCGCGTCGGCGAGCGAGGCGGCGCCGATCGTGTTGCCACTGGCTTTTGAAGTCGCCGCCGGTGCACAAGCGCCGCGTGTACTGCGTGCGGGTGAAGCGGCGCGAATTTTTACGGGCGCGCCGATTCCGCCGGGTGCCGATTGCGTGCTGCGCCAAGAGGATGCGCAGTGGGATGCAAAACAGGTGCAGATTCGTGTAGCGCCGGCGCTTGGCGAGCATATTCGTCGAGCGGGCGAAGACGTGCGCAAGGGCGATCGCGTGCTCGAAGCCGGCTGCGTACTTGGGCCCGGACAAATTGGCTTATTGACATCAGTTGGTGTTACATCGGTTCGTGTTGTTCGACGCCCGCGTGTGGCAATCCTCTCGAGTGGTGATGAATTGGTCGAGCCGGGCGAAGATGTGAGCGGTGGCAAGATCGTGTCTTCGAACTCGTATTCCCTGGCAGCGCTTTGTCATGAGCTTGGCGTCGAGGTCGATTATCTCGGGATTGCGAAAGATGATCCGCAAGATGTCGAGCAGCGAGTGAAGCGCGGACTGACGGCGGACGTGCTCGTGACTTCTGCTGGAGTTTCCGTCGGTGATCGTGATTATGTGCGCGACGTACTCGAAGCGCTTGGCTGCGAGCTTTTGTTTTGGGGCGTCAAGATCAAGCCGGGCTATCCGGTGGTCTTTGGGCGCTTTCCGAGCGGTGGCCCGCTCG
Source organism: uncultured Geobacter sp. (assembly GCA_964424225.1). Taxonomy (GTDB): domain Bacteria; phylum Myxococcota_A; class UBA9160; order UBA9160; family JADFDR01; genus JADFDR01. The sequence goes on along the minus strand of CAYRID010000009.1, from coordinate 31,251 downwards.
TGTTTGGTCTGCCCGGAAATCCCGTCTCGGCGATGGTGACGTTTGAAGAATTTGTGCGCCCCGCACTACGAAAAATGCAAGGACACAAATCAATGTATAGGCCTGTTATTCAAGCTCGTCTTGCGCACGCGATCGACATGAAACCGGGGCGTTTGCATTTTGTGCGCGTGCGCTTAGAGCGCGTGGGGTCGGAGGTTTTTGCCACGAGCACGGGCACGCAAAGTTCGGGTGTCTTGAGTTCGATGGCGCTTGCGCACGGGCTTTTGATCGTTCCCGCCGACGTGGCCGAGGTGCCTCAGGGCACGCTCATGAACGTGCAGGTGATCGATCCAGACTTCTTCGCTTCGACGTTCCCGGGTATATGAGCGTTTTCGCGAATCTCTCGGGGGCAGTCCTGCTCGGCGGGCGTTCGAGTCGAATGGGTCAAGACAAAGCGAGCCTTGAAGTGGGTGGCACGGCGGCGCTGATGCGCTTGTCGACGCTTTTGCATGAATTGTTTGAAGACGTTTTGCTCGTCGGTGGAAATCCTTGCGCGCAAGCGCGCGGGCGCCGTGTGGCCGATCCGCCTGGCGAACAAAGTGCTTTGCGCGGGCTCGTGGCAGCACTCGCCGCAGCGACCAGCGAACACGTTTTTGTCGTCGCCACCGACTTGCCTCTTCTTACACATGAAAGTGTTCTTGCTTTGATTGCTTGGCCGCGTGCACAAGCCGTCGTGCCGCGTACGGAGGTCGGCACTCACCCGCTTTGTGCAATTTACGAGCGTGCCAGTGTTCTTGAAAAGGCACGCGCCAATTTGCAAGCTGGAAAACTGCCTTTGCGCAGCTTGCTCGACGAACTGCAAACGACTTATGTCGATGCCGAAGCGTGGCGCGAGATTGATCCCACCGGCATGGCACTCAAGAACATGAATACACCGACGGACCGTGAAGAAATCGAAGCTTGGCTCGTGCACAAGCGCAGCGAAAGCTAAGTGCGGCCGCCACGGCCTCCTAAATTTTTTGACCGTGAATGCGCGCGACGATGGCAGTGGTGCGCGATTTTGGAATTTCACGCAAGCGTTTCACTTGCCCTCCCCAACCTTGCACTTCTCTTGCACCGACGATGTCTGCGAGTTTCCAGTCGCCGCCCTTTGCAAGAATATGTGGCTTGAGTGCGCAAATGAGTTTGAGGGGTGTGTCTTCACCGAAGATGACGACGTAGTCGACGCATTCAAGTCCGGCAATGACCTCTGCGCGCTGCTTAGCAGAAATAATGGGCCGTGTTGGACCTTTGATCCGACGCACACTTGCGTCGGAGTTGATCGCGACGATCAAGCGATCGCCGAATGCGCGCGCTTCTTCGAGCGAGCGCAAATGCCCGATGTGCACGAGATCGAAGCAGCCGTTCGTAAACACGATTTTTTCGCCGCGTTTTCGTGCTTGCGCGAGCACTTGTGTTGCCTTTGCGCGGCTTAGGATTTTTGAGCGTGCAGAGCGCGGCGCAAGCGATGTTCGCGATCGTTTTGCAGACATGAAAATTCCTTCTTCGTAACACTTTTGTGAGTTAATTATGAATTGGGCGTTGGCGGAGCTGGCTCTTGTGATTCCGTCGGTGTCGATTTCGTTGCGGCCTTCGCTGATTCGCGTGTTAAATCGATGGCACTTCGGAGCGCATCGGGAATCGCTTCAAAGAAAATGCTCGCGGGTCCTTTTTCGAGGGTTTCGAGCGTTGTAATGCGCGCCGTCTGATTTCCCCAAGGACCATTCACGGCGAAATAGAGACCGAAAATTCCTTGGTCGCGGCCCATGAGTTTCCTTCCGATCCAGGGCAAGAGCTTTGCGATTTGATCGACGAAGCGAAAGAAGAAAGTACCGATGATGAGTTGGGTGGGGTGCCCTTCTGAATTGAGATCGACCGTGCCGGTTGCAACGATGCGAATTTCCGGTCCATCGAGTTCAAACGAGTTGACGCGCAAGATTCCGTTGTCGAGATGCAGCTTGGTGTTGATGGTTTGGAAAGGAATCGTTTCACGCGATTTGAAGGGATTGAGTGTGTCGGTCAAACGCGCCAAGGCGAATAACACAGGAAGTTGTTGGTTGATAACACCGTTCGAACCGCGCGCTACGCAGCGGCCTTGCAAGTCGGCAAGGCGCGGTTCGCCGAGATGGAAAGATCCGACGAGACGCCCCGAGGCATCGACCTTGCCTACAACGGCAGCGTCGGAAAAGCCGAGAATTTTTGTGACATCGGGCAGCTCGCTCTTGGCGATCTGAAAATGAAAATCCATCGGTAGTTGCGTGGGATCTCCAGCTTCAAAAACGGCGTTGCCCGTGAGAAGGCCGGTTTTCCCAATTGGCGCTTGCGCATCGAAGAGACGCGCGTTGGTGTATTGCAGGGTGTAGCGGCCGACGAGCGTTGGCATCGGATTTTCCGTTTCTTTTGGATAGTGCATTTTCCAGCGGCCATGCGACCAAACCGGATCATCGTGAGCGACGGCGCGAGCGGCTGTGGGCGACGGACGTGCTTCGAGCTGGATTTGCAATTTGGGTGGCGTACCGATCGTGTATTCGCCGGTGCCGCGCACGACGGCATTGCCCCACACACCTTGATCGACGGTGTAGTGTTGGCCTTTGGCATGGCGGTAGATCAAGAGCCGCAGATCTTCGATGGGCCAGAGAAACCAAGGATGCGAGAGCCGGTCCATTTCGATCGTGAGTTCCCACTCCGAGATGGGATGATGTGGATCGTGAAAAATTTCCGCAGGCAATAGGATGCCGGGCAATGGTGACACATCTTTGAGTTGAGGGTGAGTCAGTTTTTTGCTGGAAAGCAAAAGTGGATAGCCGTCAACTTTGATGTCGAGAATGGGACCGTGCTTGCCATCGACGGAAAAGCTTCCGTTACGGATTTCGAGTCGATTCTTGGTGCCACGGATCTCTCCGCCGTGGATCATGAGCAGGCCATTTTTGGTACGCATTTTTACGTCGCTCAACGTGGCGCTTGCCTCGAGTTTGTCGAGCAACGGCTTGGGGTCGAAGGCTTTATCTTTCGCAAAAAGTCGCAGCGGCGATTCGAGGTGGAGGCTGAGATTTGGGAATGTGGCGGTTTCAACGGGGGAAATCCAAGGTTCAAGGTGTCGCTGCAGCGCTGGAGGCGCCCACTGCAAGATGGTTTTGAATTTGCTCAAAGAGAGGTCTTGGAAGGCGAGATCCAGTTGTGCATTGGTTCCCCAGCCGAGAGGCCGCCGTACGGTGCCGCTGCCGTGCACGACCAAATTGTCGAGGGCGAGTCGTGCATCTTCGATTGCGATTTGCGTGGGTGTGGCCGACACTTTTGTTTGTAATTCAAGATGGATGGGCTCGGAAGGCGATGTGCGGGTTTGGAGCTGTTGTGGAACGGTCTGGAAATCTTCCGAAGCAAGATCAATCAGAAGTGACCATGGCGTTGTGTGATCGCGAAAAAGCTCAATTTGGCCGCGCACATGGCCGCCGGGCACACGATCGGGTTGACGACGCGCAATGTACGGCGCAAGCAAAAGTAGATCGAAATCGAAAAGCTCAAGCTTGACGCTGACATTTTTAAAAGCGTTTTGCTCTCCAGTGATTCGAAACTCAGAAGTGTAGGTTTCCGTGCGTTCCAGGTTCCCGCGTGCTTCGAATTTCGAAGCGCGAAAAAAACGACCGCGATGGTAGTGCGCAGAGAAGTTTTGAAGCTGTACGGAGAAAGGTGCCTCCTCGGCGGAAAAGGGCGCTCGATCCAGAAACGAAACTTGTGCGTTTTCGATGTCGAGATCCACATGCGACCACTTGCGATGCAAAAGCACAGCGGCGATGGCCCGAGCGCCGGCTTCTACGTCGGCGAGCAAATCCTGCGAGAGCAATGGCTTGTTGGAGGGCGCCGAAGCGTCGCCGGTTTCTAGAGTTTGCAAGAGCGGAAGATTCCACTGGCCATCGCGCGAGCGTTCGAGATGTAGCGTGGGTGCGACGAGTGCGAGCGCCTCGAGTTTTGGTTTTTGGATCAAGAGCGAGAAAGAGTCGATTTCGGCGCGCAGCTGTTGCGCTTGCAATACAGGATTTTGTGTCGGATCGTCACCCGTTTGGGGGCATGCCGATACTTGATTGGCAACGATGGTGAGTCCGCCGAGAATGATTAGCTTGGCTTCGCCGACGCGTACGGGACAGCGCAAAATTTCCGCAAGACTTTTCTCTGCGCGGCGCCGCGCCTGCTCGGGGGCGATGTGGAAAATCAAAAAGAAACCCACTAGCCCCGCGATGAGTACGCCGCCCAGCGCAAACACAATCCAGATCGTTCGACGATGCATCTTGTCCTCAAGAGTGGCCTAACTTAGCAGACGCGCTTTGTCGTTTTGCAGCCGTTCGGCGCCTCTTCGCGCAGAGTTTTTCTGGAATGGCTTCGTGAGCGAGATAGCGCATTTCCGCTAAAGAAATCGCAATCGAAGTCGAAATAGGGAGGCAAAGGCCATGCGGGCGCTATTGGCCCCAGTCCGTATTCTGCTTTGGTGAGCAAGGAGTACCCCCAATGTCCGAAGAAATGAGTATCCGCAATCGCGTCCGCGAGTACCGTGAAAATCGCTTAATGACGCAGGCGCAATTGGCCCGCAAAGCCAAGGTCGCGTTGCGGACGATCCACAGTGTTGAGAAAGGCATGAATTGTCGGATGGACACGAAGCGCAAGATTTTGCTCGCCCTGGGCCTGCGTTTCGAGGACAAGGATCTCGTCTTTCCGTCGCACAAGATGCTGATGCCCGCAGATTTTGCGGTGCGTCACTAGACTGATTTCTGCTCCGATTGTATGAAGTGACCAGAAGAGCGGCGGGCGATTTGCCCGTGTGGGGGTCACTATTCCGGATCGGTTAACCATTCTCGCCGACGTTGCGCAGGTCGTGTCGCAGTCACACGACTTGAATGAAACGCTTTCAAACGTCGTTGATCTCGTCGCCAAACGCCTCGACGCAGACGTGTGTTCAATTTATTTGACGGATCCGAATATGCACTCGCTCACGCTTTGCGCGAGCAAGGGATTGTCGGAACAGTCGATCGGTCGCGTACGTATTGGCTTCGATGAAGGCCTCGTTGGTGAATCCGCAAAAACACAACAGCCCATCGTTACGGCCCACGCACAACAACATCCCCAATACCGTTATTTTCCAGAAACTGGCGAAGAGCAGTTTCAGTCGCTGATGGCTGTGCCATTGGTCGTGCGCGGCTCGACGATTGGTGTGCTCGTCGTGCAGACGCGCGATGCGCGCGAATACGATGCGGGCGATGTCGAACTCCTGCGAACTTGTGCGCAGTTGATTGCGCCTGTGGTGATGAATGCGCGCTTGCTCTCACTCGTGGCCGCAGGTGAAGAAGTGCAGAAGCAAGTGATTGCGAAGCTGGCCCTGACGGGTGTGATCCCTGCGCCGGAAACACAGCTGATGCCTGCGCGTGCTGCAAGCATCGAACATCGCGGCATTGCTGCGTCGCGCGGCATTGCGATTGGTCCGGTGTATATCCTCGAAGATCCGCTCGATCTTGAGCATCTGGCGTATACGCCAAGCGATTCTCCTACGCACGAATTGCAGGATTTAATGTTGGCCGTAGCGCAAGCGCGCGAAGAATTGCACGAGGTGCGTGAAGAGGTGGCGCAGCGCTTTAGCCCTGAGTTTGCGGCGGTGTTCAATACGCATATTCAGATTCTCGAAGACAAAGGTTTTATCCGTCGCATCGAGGTTGCTGTCGATCGCACGGGCAACGCGCTCGAGGCCTTGCGCGATGTGCTGAACACTTACCGGCAAACTTTCGAACGCATCGAAGACACATATTTTCGCGAGCGCGGCATGGATATCGAAGATGTCGGTCGGCGTGTCATGGAAAAACTTCTTGGTGTTCGTCATCAGCATACACCGTTTCGTGAAGGTTCGATCGTGATTGCATCGAACATCTTTCCACATCACTTCGTGAGCCTTGAGACGGAGAAGATCGCGGGCTTGGTCTCCGAGCACGGAGGTTCGACTTCGCATGGAGCGATTTTTGCGCGCAGTCTTGAAATTCCGACGGTGTTTGGTGCTGCAGGAATTTTGCAACTGGCGCGATCGGGCGAGCTCGCGATCATCGACGGCACGAGTGGTCGCGTTTTTCTTTCTCCCGATGAAGAATTGCTAACGGAATATCGCGCGGCCCAAAAGCAATATCGCTTGATGATCGAGCATCTCGATGCGCTGCGCGATCAACCCGCAAAAACTCTCGACCAGCGTCGTATCGCACTCACCGCCAATGTAGGATTGATGCACGATTTACGTTTGATCGAACAGCACGGTGCCGACGGTGTGGGCTTGTTTCGCACAGAACTTTTGGCGATTGCGCACCGTGGTTTTCCGGAAGAAGAAGAACAAACGCGGATGTACGCAAAAGTCGCTGAACTGATGGCGCCGCGCACAGTGACAATCCGAACGCTTGATCTTGGCGGCGATAAACTTTTGCCCAACTACGGTGTGACCGACGAAGAAAATCCACAACTCGGTTGGCGTTCGATTCGGCTTTCGCTTTGCCACGAAGATCAGTTTCGCACGCAGCTTCGTGCGATTTTGCGTGCAAGCGCACACGGTTCGGTACGGATTTTATTGCCCATGATTTCCTCTCTGGAAGAACTGCGCCAAGCCAAGGGCATCATCCGCGAAACGATGTCAGAGCTTGCTTGGGAAGATGTCACTTTCGATGAAAACATTCCCGTCGGTGTGATGATTGAAGTGCCGGCCGCCGCGTTGGTTGCCGAGAGGCTTGCGGAAGAGTGTGATTTTTTCAGCATTGGCACGAATGATCTTACGCAGTACACGCTTGCCGTCGATCGCGGGAATGAGCATGTCGCTCATCTGTATGATCCATTACACCCTGCGGTGTTGATTTTGCTTGAACGTACGGTGCGTGCGGCTCAAGCGGCGGGTATTCCGGTTTCGGTTTGTGGTGAAATGGCGGGAAGTCCACTCACGGCACCTCTCCTGATTGGTCTTGGAATTACTGAACTGTCGACGGTACCTGGAGCCGTACCGGCAATGAAAGAAGTCGTGCGGCGTATTCGTTTCTCGGATGTTGAAAAAGACGTCCAACGTGCACTGGCTGAGTCGACCGGCGATGCGGTGCGGGCGATCGCTGTGGCGCGCTTGCGCAAGGCGGGTTTGCTCGATCACCCGGATCTTGGCGCTTGGGTGGCATCGGTCATTTGGAACGATGGTGAAGCCGACGGCTAAGTGAACACCGACGGAAGTGAACGCAGCATCAAGGCTTCGCCACGCTGTATTCAGTGGCTATACGCTTCGTGAGCTCGTTCAAAATTTTTTCTACAGCAATGCGCTGAGCTTCGAGTTCGGACTTCGAAAGATTTGGCGGAATCGAAATCGGTTCGCCAAAAGCAACCGATACTTTGGCAAAGGGCAGTGGCAAAATCGTGCGATCCCAGCTCTTGAAGCGGATACACGAATTTGTGTCGAAGGCAACAGGAGTAATCGCTGTTTGTGTTACCGACGCAAGGTGCAAGATTCCGGTTTTCAGTTCGCATGCGGGGCCGCGCGGGCCATCGCAGAAAATGCCAGAAGAAATTCCGTTCCGCACATTTTCGATCAATTCGCGTAGAGCCGCCACGCCGCCGCGTGAACTTGAGCCGCGCACTGGCGGCAAGTATCCAAGATGCGGCACGACGGAGTTGGTTAGATCGCCGTCGCGACTGTGGCTGACGATCGAAAGGTAGCTGCGACCACGAAAGTAATGTGCTGCCATCAAAATGCTGTGGTGCCAGAGTGCACCAAGAAACACTTTCTTGTTTCGGCTACGGTAGATGTCGTCACCCAGTACGCGATAACGCCACGTCGCGCCGAGCAGGCGTATGAAGGCCGCGAGACTGATTCCGAACAGCGCCAAAAAAATCTGTCGTGCAAACGTGGGCGCCGGGCGTGCAGCCGATGTTTTCATCGCGTTACACCACGATGTTGAGAAGGCGGCCCTTCACAACGATGACTTTGTGTGGAGTTTTCCCGTCGAGATGTTTCTGGACGCGCTCGGACGCAAGCGCAATGCGCTGGATCTCGGCATCGTCCGCATTCGCGGGCACTTCAATTTCATCGCGACGTTTGCCATTGATTTGCACGGCAAGCGTGATGCGATCTGCAACGAGCAACGCAGCGTCTGCAAGCGGCCAGGGTTCATACGCAAGCGTGTGTCGGTTTCCAAGTTTTTGCCAGAGTTCTTCGGCCAGATGCGGCGCGAAGGGCGCGAGCAAGAGCACGAACGCGTGTGCGGATGCCCGCGGCAGAGTTTGATCTTTGGCGATGTCGCGCACGAAAACCATGAGCTTTGAAATCGCGGTATTGAATTGCATCGTTTCGAGATCGTGGGTGACTTCCGCAATCGTCTTGGCCGTGAGGCGCTGTTGTTCGACGCTGCCGGAGCCATCGGAGAGTGGTTTCAAGGCATTCTCATTGTCTTCGTCGAGAAAGAGGCGATGCACTTTTTGCAAGAAGCGATGTACACCTTGAATTCCTTCCGTCGACCACGGTGCAGATTTTTCGAGCGGTCCGATGAACATTTCGTAGAGACGCATGGAATCGGCACCAAACTCGTCAACCACTTGGTCGGGATTGATGACGTTGCCGCGGCTCTTTGACATTTTCTCGATGACTTCTTCGAGTTCGAGGCCTTCGATTTGCGGGTGCATCGGCTTGCGATCTTTTTCGTGGGTTGCCCAGCGTACATCACCGAGTTTGACCCAGCGCGCTTTCACTGCTTTGCCGTCGTGTGCGAGAGCTCGTTCGCCATCAAAACGCACTTCAGTGTAGGAGAAGGTTTGTACGGGCGCTGCCGGATTGCCGACATGACGATCTTCGAGGTCGTCATCGTAGTAGCGATATGAAAAACCAAGGATCATGCCTTGATTGACGAGCTTCTGGAATGGCTCTTTTGTGTGTACGAGCCCAAGGTCATAAAACACTTTATGCCAGAAGCGTGCATAGAGTAGGTGCAACACAGCGTGTTCGGCACCGCCGACATAGAGATCGACGGGCATCCAGTAGCGTTCGGCTTCTTGCGACCAAGCGGCGTTTTCGTTCTGCGGATCGCAGAAGCGCAAGAAATACCAACAGCTTCCTGCCCACTGCGGCATGGTGTTGGTTTCGCGTAGCACTTCGGCGCCGGTGCGGGGATCGCGCGTGCGGAGCCACTGGGTGGCCGCATCGAGTGGCGATTTGCCGCCTTCTTTTGGACGATAGTCTTCGACTTCGGGCAGCAAAACCGGAAGCTCGTCGAGAGGCACGGTCGTGACGCTTCCGTCGCTGTGCTTGAGTAAAGGAAACGGTTCTCCCCAGTAGCGCTGTCGGCTAAATAACCAGTCGCGCAGTTTGTAGGTGATGGTCGTTTCGCCGCACTGATTGGATTCGAGCCATCGATTCATTTCGCTTTTGGCTTTTTCGGTTTCAAGGCCATCTAAAAATTCGGAATGGACGGCGACACCGGAAGATGTAAAAGGCAGCTCGGGCGCTTTGCCATCGCTTGTGTGTATGACGCAGCGAATTGGCAAACCGAAGGTTTTGGCAAAGGCGAAATCGCGTTCGTCGTGAGCGGGCACGGACATGATCGCTCCGGTGCCATAGCCGGTGAGTACGTAATCGGCGATCCAAATCGGCAGTGTTTCGCCGGTGCAGGGATGAAGGGCGCGCGCACCCGTATCGACACCCGTTTTCTCTTTGACCTCCGCCAGACGCAAACGTTCACTTTTGCGAGAGCTTTCTTCCACATATTGATGTATGGCGGCGCGTTGTGCGGGGGGTGTGATGCGTGCGACCAGCGGATGCTCGGGAGCAAGGATAAGGCAGCTTACACCGAAAAGAGTATCGGGTCGTGTCGTAAAAACTTCGATTGTGAGATCGGCGTGTCCTTCGACGGCAAAACGGATGCGCGCACCCTCGCTGCGACCAATCCAGTCGCGCTGCTGTTTTTTGATGGCTTCGGGCCAATCGAGAGTTTCGAGATCTTCGAGCAAGCGATCCGCGTATTTCGTAATGCGCAGCATCCACTGTTTCATCGGCATCCGCACGACGGGATGTCCGCCGATCTCACTTTTTCCGTCGATGACTTCTTCGTTGGCGAGTACGGTGCCGAGCGCTGGGCACCAGTTCACGGGCACTTCCGCTTCGTAGGCAAGTCCCATTTCAAAAAGTTTGATGAAGATCCACTGTGTCCATTTCACATATTTGGGATCGGTGGTGTCGACTTCGCGCGACCAGTCGTAGCTAAAACCAAGACTTTCGATCTGGCGACGAAAATTTTCGATATTGCGCTTTGTGGTGATCCGAGGATGTGTACCCGTCTTGATTGCGTACTGCTCCGCCGGAAGACCAAAGGCATCCCAGCCCATCGGGTGCAGCACATTGAAGCCGCGCATTCGCTTGTAGCGCGCAAGAATATCCGTTGCGGTGTAGCCCTCCGGATGCCCCACATGCAGGCCGTCACCCGACGGATACGGAAACATGTCGAGGACGTAATACTTCGGTTTTGTGGGATCGATCTCGGCGCGGAAGGTCTGGTTCTCCTTCCAAAAATTTTGCCACTTCGGTTCGATGGATTTTGGATTGTACGACATGGCGAGGAGAGTGCCTTTCGCGTTGCTGTGCGTCAACGTCCACAGAATGGCCTGCGTGGCGAAAGATTTCTCCGGCATGGAGAGAGGTGCTCGGGCTAAGATTCGTGCGTGGCAAAAAATCTTTCAAAAAAAGATCTCGATGCGCGAGCCGCAATTTTTGTGGTCTCCGATGGCACGGGTGAAACAGCGACCGCAGCGGTGCGTGCAGCGTTGGTGCAATTTCGGCCATCGTGGCACTTGCACACATACGGAGATTTGCGTCAGCCGCAGCAGGCACGCGAGTTGATCGAAGAAGCAGCGCGCGTGGGTGCACTCGTTGTGTTTACGCTTGTCGATCAAGAAGTGCTGCGCGCACTGCAAGAGGCCGCAACCGCGCGGCGAGTCGAAACCGTTGACCTTTTAAGTCCGCTCGTGCTTCGCATTGCGCAACATCTTGGTTCTGAGCCACTTCATCGCGTTGGATTTTTGCACGGTTACACCGACGAATACTTCGCGCGTGTGAATGCAGTCGAGTTTGCGGTACGCCACGACGATGGCGCCAACACGCACGATCTTGCGGAAGCGGACATCGTGCTCGTCGGAGTGTCGCGCACTTCGAAGACGCCGCTTTCGATGTATCTCGCGCAGCGTGGTTTTAAGACGGCGAATGTACCGATCGTTCCGGGCGCAGTGCTGCCGCCGGAGTTGTTGACGCTACGCCCGGAAATCGTTTTTGGACTCATGATCTCACCCGACACATTAATGACGATTCGCGAGACGCGTGAACGTTCGATTGGTGCCGAGCCACAGTTGTCGTTGCAGTCTTATTCGGGGTATTCCGATTTCTCGGAGATTCAAAAGGAACTCGACGCAGCGCGCCGATTGTTTCGCAAACATGGCTGGCGTGTCGTGCATATTTCGGGACGAGCCGTGGAAGAGACGGCTGCGCGCATCTTGCACTTGCTGGATTTGCCCTATGAGCGACCCAAGGCTTGAACCTTGGGTCGCTTTCGGGTGACACGAAATCGTGTTTAACTTTGCGCTTGTCCTTCCGCGCTTTTTACGGCCGTGCGCAGTTTCGGGCGAACGATTGAGAAGAACGCCGGCACGACGGTGATTGCACCGATCATGTTCAGCACCATCAAGATCACGAGTAACTGCGCCATTTCGGCTTGGAAGCGCAGGCTTGAGAAACTCCACAGCGCAATACCACCGACGATCGTCGAAGCCGTGAACGACACCGCCATGCCTGTCGTGGAGATCGAGCGGCGCACGGCTTCGTCGATGTCTCCATGGGAGTGATACTCCTCAAGGATGCGGTCGGCGATGTAGATGGCGTAATCAACACCGATACCGAGGCCTACGGACTGAACCGGAAGTGTGTTGATGTTAAGGCCAACACCTTTTAGGGCCATGTAGGCAAAAGAGACCATCGTTGCGAGGGAGAGCTGCAAAATGATGATCGCGCCCGACCACGACGAACGATACGTGAAGCTTTGCAAGATATAGATCACGAGCAAGATCAGCGAGATGTTCGCAATATGCCCGCGTTCGACTTCGTCGTTGATCGCGGCGATGATGCCCATCATGCCGCCGGCCATGACAAACTGCACGCCGCGCGTCCACGACTGCGTTGGTTGATATTCGGGCTTCGAAACCACGGAGCGCATGTCTTGCACGATCAAGTCTTGCGTGTTGACGGCAACGGCACGAAGGCCGAGCTCCTTGCTCTCATACCACTGTGAAACATCCGACTTATCCCAATCGGCGAGCGAAGTGGGCCAGAAGAAGTATTCACCGACAGGCCAATTCTTCTTCGTGTTGGCGTAGTCTTCAATGGCTTTGGTATGGAACTCATCAATCCATTCCGGAAGACCATCTTTGCTCGCGCGCTGGATCGGCTGTAGTTTGTACTCGCCCGAGGCTTCGTCTCTCACACGAATGTGTAGGGTGTGATCGCGCGGCGGCAAGAGCGGCCCAAGCATGTAGTAGAAGTTGTCTGCAATCTTCTCGCGGTCGAAGAAACCCGCACCCGCTTGTGCACGATCTTTGTCGAGACGCACGGAAAGTTCGCCCATCGGGTGATCTTCGATGAACTTCTGCGCTGCAGCGACCGTCGTGATGATCGTTTCACCGCGGTGATCGGGATAGAAGAAGCGCAGGTTTGCGTGTTGTCCTTCGTCGGTGATGTAGGGACGAAGGAATCCCGGCGGACCACTTTGGCGCAGCTGGAAGATCATGCCGCGCACGGTGCTCGAATCATTGGGCACGAATTGCCACTTGGGATCGCCGTAGTGATTCATTTGCCAGTAAAGCCGCAGCATCGGCAAAATCGAAATCGAAGCACCGAGATCGGTGTGCATTTCCATCCAGCGTTCGAATTCTTCCATCGCGCGAATTGGCACATTGTCGGCGCTGGCGTTGGCGCGATCGCCACTGGCGTAGATCACTAGCTCGTCGACACCGCCAAAGCGTTTCGCGATTTCGTCCATCGCGACGTTGAATTCGTGATCGGGCCAAAGCAGCGGCGTGCCCGGCTTGGCATCGCCGATTGTCGAGTATTTGAAGGTGATCACCGTCGAGATGACGAGGATCGCACTCGAAACCCAGAGGATGATCCACTTGCCTTTTCGGTCCGTGACGAAGTGTCCGAGTTTGTCCATGGCGCGCACCATGAAGCTTGGCAAGTAATGTTTGGAGTCGTGCGGTGGCGGCAAATAGCAAATCATGATCGGGTGCAAGAGTTCGACGGTAAAGAGAATCGCAAATACCCAGAACGAACCGAAGATTGCAAGATCGCGCATTTGCGGGATCGAAGTGATCAAAATGACGAGAAGACCCAGGAAGTCTGTGACAATTCCCAGTGTACCCGGCACGATCAATTCGCCCATCGCTACGGCTGCGGCTTCGATCTTGGCCTTTTCGGGGTCGTTGCCCATCTTGGGCAAGATCACTTCGTAATCTTCAAAGAAGCGTTCGGCCATTTGCACCGTGTGCGAAACGGCGCGCGCGGTGATGATCATCGGAATCACGAGCACGAGCGGATCGAAGGTGATTTTGACCCAGCCCGTAAAACCAAGGCCCCAAATCACGGTGACCCACGCGGCGATGAATGGAATCAACACGCCGTGCAAGCGACGGAAGTATGCAAGCAGTAGGACGAAAATTGCGAGCACGGTGGCGATGACGTACACGCCAATCTCAAAAGCGTGTTTGATGATCCAACCGACGGCGATCGGCTCACCGGCGACGTAGAGCTGGATGTTCGGGTGTTCTTTCTCGACTTTCGCTTTGACATCTTGGATGTGTCTGAAAACGGCTTGATAGGTTTCGCGGTTGTTCAGGCGATCGGTGATGAAGCCCGCGCTGATCAGTGCACCTTTTTCATCGAGCGAGACCAAGCGGCCGTAAATGAATGGTGGATTTTGTAACACTTTTTGGCGTAGATTGGCCACTTCGTCATCGGTCTTCGGCGATTCCTTCATCAAGACTTCCGACGTGATTGAACCGTCGGCTTCGATTTGGATGACGCGCGTACCGCTGTGCGTGACCGAATGTACTTGATAGTGATTCACCGGATATGGCGGATAGGCGATGTCGAGTGCGCGCAAAATGGCATCCGACGAGAGCAAACCTTCTTTTTCGAGTTTGGTGCGCAGTGCCTCACGCTCTTTGGTGTGACTTTCATAACCAAAGCCATCCACGGCTTTCGTGATGTAATCGATTTGTTCGAGGGTTTCTTGGTTGAAGATCGTGCCCTCTTTGACGGTGACTGCGATGGCGACGAGCGAGGAAGTCCCAAACTTCGAAGCAAATTGATCTTGGGCATGGATGAACGGATGATCGGGCCACTGCGCGCGTGCCGAGGCGTCGATGCGTACGATCGGACCCGGAAGCGGATGGCCGCCTGCCGTGAGAATGGCGTTGACGATGGGATATAAAAAGAAAAGTGTCGCAACGATCAACATCGTGCCGACGAGGCCGCGATTTCGCACCGTCCATCTTGCGAAACGGTTGCTCCAGGAATGGTAAGTGACCGACTGATCCTCAGCGTTCGACATTCGCTTCTTTCCCCCTTGCGGCTTCAATGGCTTCCATGGCTTTTTTAGAAATGATGGTTTTCTGCAGATCGCTTTGCCTGCGCTTTTCACACCCTATAAGGGCGGGCTCCCAAGAACCGGGGGAGTATTGCCCAGAGCAAAAGGAGTTCAAGCCAAACGAACCGGAAAACCGAAGCACGATTGCTTTTCGCTTTCGCGTAAACTTTGCGGCAAGCGCACACATGGCTTGAGTTCTATCTCCAGATTTTTTATCGAGCGATGCGGCATTCCGTCGCGAGTGCAAAGTGCGCGATACGGTTTTGCGTGTTCTTGCACCCATGACATAAGAAAGAGAATCGGTAAAAAGTCGCGTCGATAAAGTTCGTGAAAGTGGATTTGTGAATGAGGTTGTACGAGGTGCGTGCGGTGCAGGAACGAAATGAGCAAAGAGCGAAACGAAGCGAGGCCAGGCCGCACGTTTTTGTGACGCGAAAACTACCGGGGGATGCAGCGCTGGCGCGGTTGCGCGGCGTTGCGGACGTGACGATCGGCGCGGAAGCGTCGATTTTGACACCGGAAGAAATTTTGCACGGCGCTCGCGGGGCAGACGCAATTCTGTGTTTGCTCACCGATCGCATTGATGCAGCATTGCTTACGCAGTGTACACGACTGCGTGTCATTTCAAGTTGCTCCGTCGGAGTCGATCACATTGACCTCATGGCAGCGACGCAGCGTGGCATTCCTGTTGGGCATACACCGGGCGTGTTGACCGAAACCACGGCTGATCTGGCCTTTGCGCTCTTGATTGCTGCTGCGCGCCGCATCGTCGAAGCGGATCGATTCGTGCGCAGGGGGCAGTGGACGGCGGCGCGTCGCTGGGAGCCCGATCTCTTGCTCGGCAAAGATCTTTTTGGTGCGACGCTTGGCATCGTTGGACTTGGCGCAATTGGACAAGCGGTTGCGCGCCGTGCTCAGGGTTTTGGGATGCGCGTGCTGGCTTGGAATCGAACACCACGCGCGATGGTGGGTGTCGAGAATGTGTCGCTTGCACAGCTTCTCGAAGAATCCGACTTCGTGTCGTTGCATGTGGCGCTTGCGCGTGAGACGAAGCGAATGATCGACGCTGCAGCTTTGGCGCGAATGAAGCCGGGCGCAATTTTGGTGAACACGGCGCGCGGTGATGTCGTGGATACGGCGGCGCTCGTTGACGCCCTGCGCAGCGGACCATTGGCGGCGGCAGCACTCGATGTTTTTGATCGCGAACCCCTCGAAGCGACGAGTCCACTCTTACAACTCGAGAATGTTGTTCTTGCGCCGCACATCGGCAGTGCCAGCGAAGCGACGCGCAAGCGAATGACGGAGTTGAGCGTCGAGAATCTCTTGGCTGGTCTTGCGGGCAAGACGCTACCGCATTGCGCAAATCCCGATGTGTATGCCGCGAAAAAATCTTGATGGTTGCGCGGCGACGCAGCGGGCGTGGCGTCGGTGAGAATCGTCTCGCGCCTTGCTGGCTTTTCGAGCCTTGCAAATCGCAGACGTATGGCGTACTCCCAGGGACATGTCCAAAGTAGATGACCTCCAAAAAAATCGCCGTGTGAAAGTGGGCCTTGCACAAATGCGCTGCGTCGATGATCCGGCGCAGAATCTCGCCAAGGCTTGTGCGCAAATCGAAGCGGCGGCAAAGCAAGGCGCCACAATTGTGTGTTTGCCTGAGTTGTTTCGCTCGCTTTATTTTTGCCAGAGTGAAGAAAATGAGCGTTTCGATCTTGCCGAGGTGCTTCCGGGGCCGACCACGGATGTCTTGAGTCAGCTTGCGTCACGGCTTGGTGTCGTCATTCTGGCTTCGCTTTTCGAACGCCGTGCACCGGGCCTCTATCACAACACGACGATCACGTTCGATGCCGACGGTGCGCTCGTCGGCAAATACCGAAAAATGCACATTCCCGACGATCCGTTGTATTACGAGAAATTTTATTTTACGCCGGGTGATCTTGGATTTTTTGCAACGCCAACACGCTACGCAAAAGTGGGTAATTTGGTTTGCTGGGATCAGTGGTATCCCGAGGCGGCGCGTCTTACAGCGCTTGCTGGTGCAGAGATTTTATTTTATCCGACAGCAATCGGTTGGCAGTTTTCCGTCGGTGCAGAGATGGATCGTGCGCAACAGGAAGCTTGGGAAACCATGCAGCGCGCTCATGCGATCGCAAACGGTGTCTTCGTTGTGGTGGTGAATCGCGTCGGGGAAGAGGGCGGCATTCGCTTCTGGGGGCAATCGTTCGTCGCAGATCCGTTTGGTCGCGTTCTTGCGCGGGCTGCCTCGGATCGCGAAGAAGTGCTCGTGGTCGAGTGCGACTTGGGTTTGATCGAAGACACTCGCCAAAATTGGCCGTTCTTGCGCGATCGTCGCATCGACGCTTACGGCGATCTGATGAAACGTTTTCGCGACGAATAATCGTTGAACACATATAGGCAGGATGATGATGAAGGCTCCGGCTTCTCTTGGATATCGTTGGCCCGCAGAATGGGAACCTCACAAAGCAACGTGGTTGTCTTGGCCGCACAATCCGGACACTTGGCCGGGGCGACTCAATTTTGTGTTCCCGGTTTATGTCGAAATGGTGCGCGCTCTCGTGGTCAGCGAAATGGTTTGTATCAATGTGGATAGCGAGGTCATGGAAGCGCAGGTGCGCCAACTTCTGTCACAAAACGGTGTCGATCTCACGCGCGTAAAATTTTTCTTGATTCCGACGAACGACGCCTGGGCGCGCGATCACGGTCCGATTTTTCTCGTGCGCGATACGGACCAAGGGCGCGAGCATGCGCTGGCGGATTTTGGATTCAACTCGTGGGGCGAGAAGTATGGGCCTTGGGATCTCGATACACAGGTGCCGGCCAAGATGGCTGCGGCGCTCGGGTTGCCGCGCTTTGAAGCGGGGCTCGTGCTCGAGGGGGGATCGATCGACGGCAACGGGCGGGGCACGATCCTGACGACGGAGTCTTGCCTGCTGCACCCAAACCGCGGCGCGGGTCGCACGCGCGAGAAGATGGAGCGCGTGCTCGCGGATTTTCTCGGAGCGACGAATGTGCTTTGGCTTGCCGATGGCATCGCCGCCGACGATACCGATGGGCACATTGATGACATTGCGCGCTTTGTGTCACCAAACTGTGTCGTTACGGTTATGGCGGAAAATGCGCAGTCGGACAACTACGCCGTTTTGCAAGAAAACCGGCGCCGCTTGCGCTCGTTTCGCGACGAAGCGGGCAAGCCGCTTGATGTGATCGATCTGCCGATGCCGCCTGATCTCTACATCGACGACCAGCGTTGTCCGGCGAGTTACGCAAATTTCTACATCGCCAATCGCACTGTGCTTGTCCCAATTTTTGGAGCCAAAACCGACGAGCGCGCGCTGGCGATCCTGCGCGAGGTCTTTGCATCGCATGAAGTGATTGGCATTCCCTGTGCCGACCTCGTCTTTGGGCTTGGTGCCATTCACTGCGTGACGCAACAAGAGCCGGCTTGAGCCGGGTGCCTGAACTGCGAGTTTCGCTTCTCAGGTCTTTTGAGGTTCTAATTTTTTTGAGCATCGCTTTGTGGCTTTCGTTTTGACGAAGAATTGGTTAAAACGGGGGCCGCGCACGACCCCAGGCCCTGCGCGTTTTCAATTCATAAAAAGCGCATTCGAATTCATGAGTTCATGAGTCTGTGAACCCGTGAGCAGTGTTCACGAAGACACGCAAGCATGCAGAAAGGTGGAGAGGTCGATCTATGGACGTCGTCCAGCACGACATCATCATTGTGGGCGGCGGCGGTGCCGGCCTTCGCGCTGCGATCGCAGCGGTCGAAGCAGACCCGAATGTTTCCGTCGCTCTTGTTTCCAAAGTTTATCCCATGCGCAGTCATACTGTGTCCGCCGAAGGCGGTGCGGCAGCGGTGGCGCGCGACGACGACAGTCTTGAACTGCACGGTTATGACACCGTAAAAGGTTCCGACTTCCTCGGCGACCAAGACGTGATCCAATACTTTGTCGAGCACGCGCCAAAGGAGCTTACGCGTCTCGAACACTGGGGTTGTCCGTGGAGCCGCAATGATGACGGCACCGTCGCAACGCGTGCATTTGGTGGTATGACCACGAAGCGCACTTGGTATGCGGCGGACAAAGTCGGCTTCCACATGCTGCATACTTTGTTTCAAACTTCGATGAAATATCCGCGCATCGTGCGTTATGACGAAAACTTCGTAACGAAACTCTTGGTCGACGGTGGCATCGTACGCGGTGTGGTGTCACTCGATATTCGCACCGGTGTGCTCAAGACGATTCGCGGTCGTGCGGTGATTCTTTGCACCGGCGGTGCAGGCAAAATTTTCCCGTTCACGACGAACGGCACGATCAAGACTGGCGACGGAATGGCGCTGGCGTACCGCGAAGGCGTCGCGCTCAAAGACATGGAGTTCATTCAGTACCATCCGACGGGCCTTCCGGGCACGGGCATTTTGATCACCGAAGCCACGCGCGGCGAAGGCGGCTATTTGCGCGACAAAGACGGCGTGCGTTTCTTGGTCGAGCGTGACTACGGACTTGGCAAGAAGGCTGAGCTGGGTCCGCGCGACATGATCTCGCGCGCGATCCATCAAGAGATCAAAGCCGGTCGCGGTTGTATGGGTCCATACGGCGAATACGTGAATCTCGATCTGACACATCTTGGTGAAACCAAGATCAACGAGCGGTTGCCGTTCGTGCGCTTGCTTTCGCGCACTTACGTCGGAGTCGATCCCGTGAAGGAACCGATTCCGATTCGCCCGGTCGTGCACTACATGATGGGTGGCATTGATGTCGACATCACGGGTGCAACGAAGATTGGTGGTTTGTATGCCGCCGGCGAAACGGCCTGCGCTTCGCTCAACGGTGCGAACCGCTTGGGTTCGAATTCGCTCACGGAATGTTTGGTGTTCGGTGCGCGAGCAGGCGAAGAGGCGGTGCGTTACGCGAAGGGCGTCGATGCCGGCAACACGGCCGTGATCGGTGAGCAAGCGAAGACGGAGGTAGAGCGCATCGAAAGCTTGCGCGGTCGCAAGAAAGGCGGCGAGCGTTTGTCCGTGATTCGCCGTGAGCTCAATCATGCGATGGAAAACGGTTGCGGCGTGTATCGCGAACAAAAGACGATGCAGGCTGCGGTGACGGAAGTCGCGCAACTGAAGGGCCGTTATGCGGATCTCGGTTTGCAGGATGCGAGCAAGGTATTCAACACGGAACTGATCAACGCGCTTGAGCTTGGCAATATGCTCGACTGCGCCGAAGCGGTGACCGTTTCGAGTGCAAGCCGCAAGGAATCGCGCGGTGCGCATGCGTGTGCGGACTATCCGACGCGCGACGATCAAAACTATCTCTATCACACGCTTTGTTACTTTGGCGCGGCAGGTCCGCGTCTCGACAAGAAGGCCGTCACGCTGGGTAAGTGGCAGCCTGAGGAGCGGAAGTACTAATGGGCGCACAAAAGAAAACGTTCATTGTTACGCGTTTCGATCCGGACAAGGACTCGGCTCCCCGGAAAGAAAAGTATGAAATCCCGGTCGAGCCGCACTGGAAAGTGCTCGACGCGGTGAACTACATCAAAGACGAAGTCGACTCAACGCTCTCGCATCGTTGGTCGTGTCGTATGGCCGTTTGTGGAAGCTGCGGCATGAGTGTAAACGGTGAGGCGAAGCTCACTTGCAAGACGGCGCTCAGCGATTACGGCGACACCGTCGAGATTGCGCCGCTCACAAACTTCCCGGTCGTGCGCGATCTCGTCGTCGAGCTTGAAGCCTTCATCGAGAAGTTCCAAAAGGTGAAGCCGTGGATCATTCGCGACGATGTGAACGACATCGCGGCGGGTCCTTACAAGCAGTCCGTCGAAGAGTTGAACGTAATCAAGCAGTTCAGCATGTGCATCAACTGCATGCTTTGTTACGCCGCATGCCCGCAAATCGGACTCAATCCCGACTTCATCGGTCCGGCGGCCTTGGCCCTCGCACATCGCTACAACGAAGACTCGCGTGATCGCGGTGCGAGCGAGCGACGCGACATTCTGCTCGGTGTCGGCGGTACTTACGACTGCACGTTCGCGAATGAGTGCAGTGAGGTTTGTCCGAAAGATGTGGATCCGGCGATTGCGATTCAGCGCGAGAAATTCTTGGGCTTGATTCACTGGGCACGCAATTTTGTTTCACCAAAGAAGGGAGGCCGTTAAATGTCTTCTCCCGCACATCCCCAAGCCATGGTACCGAAAGCGCCGCAATCGACGCGCACTGCACCGCCCATGATGCCCGCCGGTTGGTGGGCCGGACAGCCGCGCTTGTTGCGTTATGTCCTGTTTGGCGCTTCGGGTTTCATTTACTTCTTTGCAGGCTTCATGATTTTGCACCTTGCGTGCGCTTTATCGCGTGGTCCCGAAGAATGGCAAAAAGCACTCGAATGTTTTCAGAGTACACCGTCGCGTGTTTATCACGCGATTGCGCTACTCGGCTTCATTTGGGTCGGACTGCGTTTCTTCTCGTTCTTTGGTCCGGCGCAACCGCGTAAGATCGGCCCCTTGAAGCCGCCGCCGGATGCGGTTTTTTACATCGTGTTTTATGCCGGCATGATTGTCGTGAACATCGGTATTGCTGCTCTACTTTGGGGGAAGATCCTGTGAAGTGTCTTTTGCATCGCATTGAACCCGTACTTTGGTTCTTGTTTGGAAACGGCATGATCTTGGGCTCGCTCTTGATTCCGGGCGTGATCTTGGGTGTTGTGCTTTTGCCCAATCCGGAGGCCTTGAGTTACGAACGAATTTCGGGGTTTCTCGCAAATCCCATCGGCAAGGTCGCTTTGCTGGTTTTGACGATCTTCCCGCTTTGGAAGGGCGCGCATCACATTCGTCACGTGATGAAGGATCTCTTGCGCGGCGCAGGGGATTCACTGATCGCGTTTTTGGCTTACGGCGGCGCGCTGGCAGGGACTCTGTACGCGCTCTGGCTTGTGACGAAGTTTTAGTTCGGCAACACGGAATTGAGTCGATGACGGGCGAAATGCGTAGAGCATTTCGCCCGTTGTGTTGAAGCGCGCAGTACAAAAGGAGAGCAGCCATGAACAAGACGGAACGGGCACAGCGCATTCGTGAAAAATTGCAGACAGGGCTCGCTGCGACCTCGGTGGATGTTGAAGACGAAAGCCACTTGCATGCTGGGCACGCTGGCGCCAAGGGTGGCAAGGGACACTTTCGTGTGACAGTTGTTGCCGAGTGTTTTCGCGGCCGTTCGCGCGTACAAGCGCAGCGCATGGTTTTTGATTTGCTTGCGGACGAGATGCAAAACGAGATTCACGCACTTTCCGTGCAGACGCGTGTTCCGGAAAATCCCTGACACGACGCCCGTAGCGTTATTTTAAGTTTGGATGTGAGCGGTGCGCGGTGCCGTGGGCAATCGCTTTGGGAAATGAACTCGTTCCCTTTTCACCGACGGAAAATCAGGGCAGAAGTTCGAACCAATCGCGAAGTGCGATGTGAAAACCGGCAGCATTGCGATGGCCGCCACCGCCGTATTGGGCAGCGATTTTTGAAACGTCATAGTCACCGATGGAGTACAGCGACACCTCGACGTTTTTTCCACCAATGCGATAGATCGCGCTGATGGGCTTTCCATAAGTGCAGCGCAAAGCGAGTTCGTGACCGATCAAGCTTCGTAGATGCGAGGTGTGATTCACGGCCTCGAGGCGTTGATCTCCAAGTAGAATTTCATGGGTTGCATCCAGTGCTCGCTCGATTTGTCGCTGCTGTGCGCGCAAGATGGGCTCTCCTTCTTGGGCCAAATCTTCGATGGATCTTTCGGCAAGCTCACTCCAAATTTCAAAAGTTCGTGGATAGGAACCCAAAGCTGCATTGACTTGCGCCGATTGCGGCAGCTTCCAATTCCACAAGTCTTGGTCTTCGACGTAAAGCAGAAGCGGTGGAATCGCGTGACCAGGATGGAAGAATTGCCAGGCCAGAACAGCGCCGGAGTGATTGAGATCAAAGTGCACAAGGTGGCCATTTTCGGTGACCGTGCGCTCAAGATCAGGATGGCGTTCAAACTCTTGCAGCGACGAAAGGTGATGATCGAGCACGATCAAGCGTTGTGTGCACTGGCTGAGTTCGCGCAGTATTTGTGGGCTGGGTACATTGTCGGCAAAAACGACGAAAGCATCGTTGAAGTTTGCGCAGTGCAATCGCTCGTTGTGGCCGCGCGGAATGTACTGGGCCTCGTAGCCCCAGCTTTTCCAAGCCGACCAGGCGGCTCCAAAACCGTCGGGACATCCTGCGTGATAAAAAAATACTTTGCGCACGAAGCGAGCTTAGCGCGTTCCTTCGCGTTGCTGCGCAAAAAAGCAACTTCTGCATGAAGTCAAACGTAGCCGGATACACCCGGCAATGAGGAAGCCATTCAATGAAGCAATGCACGGCATGGATTGCGCTACGCGAACTCGGTGACGCGCAATCGCTTTTGCCGGAGGTCGAGCGCCTGCGCTGGCAAACTTGTCCGTGGTGGCTCGACAGTTCTCTTTCCGACGGAGAACGTGGACGTTTTTCATTCGCGGGTGCGGATCCGTATCTCGTGTGTCGTGTGCGCGAACGCAAAGCTGTTTTCGAAGTGCGTCGATGTGTGCGCTCGGATTTGCCGCAAGAGTCGTGCACGCTCGCGATGGATCCATTTGAGCTTTTGCGCAGTGTGCAGCCTGCCAATGTGCAGTGCGATGCCATGGCTTCGCAGTTTCCGTTCGTCGGTGGAGCAGTGGGATACTTGAGCTATGAGCTTGCTCGCCACCTCGAAGCTTTGCCGCTTTTCATCGATTCCCGTTCTGATTTTGCGGAGCTTTGTTTACTTTTCGTCGATCGCGTTTTGATTTTTGATCATCGCAAAAAAAAGCTTTTTGCAAGCGGCGTGGGTTTTGGAGCGACTTTGGCCGAGGCGCAGCAGGCGGCCGAGCTGCGCATCGAAGACATTTCGATTGCGCGAAGTGGTTCGCTGCCCCGCAGTCAAAACGAGACACCAATAAGTGTTGACTCGAAATCGTGTCAGAAGGCAAAGGCATCTCAAGTTTTCGTCGGAATGGATGCAAAACGGCATGCGCAAGAAGTGTCGCGGATTCGCAATTGCATTGCTGTGGGGGATCTGTATCAGGCGTGTCTTACTTACGCGATAGCGGTGCCTTGTTTGCAAGATCCTTGGTCGTTGTATCTCGCGCTGCGCGAGAAGAATCCCGCGCCGTTTTCTGCGTTCGTGCAGCTTCCGGAAGGCAGTATTTTGTGCAGTTCTCCTGAGCGTTTTCTGCGTTTGAACACGGTGCGCGAAGTTGAAAGTCGCCCGATCAAAGGGACTCGGCCTCGTGGCAAAACGCATGCAGAAGACGCACTTTTGTGTGATGAGCTTCAAAATTCCGAGAAAGACTGTGCCGAAAATTTGATGATTGCGGATCTCGTGCGCAATGATTTCGGGCGCGTTTGCGAGTTTGGCAGCGTGGATGCTGTCGAGTTGATGCAAGTCGAGTCTTACGCAAATTTGTTTCAGATGGT
Source organism: uncultured Geobacter sp. (assembly GCA_964424225.1). Classification (GTDB taxonomy): domain Bacteria; phylum Myxococcota_A; class UBA9160; order UBA9160; family JADFDR01; genus JADFDR01. The sequence continues at coordinate 7,057 of CAYRID010000009.1, read as the reverse complement.
TTCGAGTATTCGTGGCCGGTTGCGCAAAGATTGCAGTGCTACGGATTTATTGCGCGCAGTGTTTCCGCCGGGTTCGATGACGGGCGCACCAAAAATTGCTGCCATGCGTTTGCTCGCGGACTGCGAAACGCAAGCGCGCGGTGTGTATTCGGGTGCGCTGGGTTATTTCGATTTGCGCGGAGGGCTTGATCTTGCGGTCGTGATCCGGACGATCTTGCTTTCGCAAGGGGTAGCCCGAGTGCAGACGGGGGGCGGCATCGTGGCGGATTCTGTTCCGTCGGAGGAGTACCAAGAAAGTCGCGATAAGGCACAAGCGCTGTTGGCTGTGCTCGGTGTAGCCATACCGAAATGACTTCGAATCCACGCAGAAAATCACACTTTGATGTAGCCGAAAGCCACTGATTTTTTGAATGCGTTTCTTGTCTTTCGACAAAAATTAGAGTTTGGGGGCGTTGTCGCGCACGTCGTTCGGTGCGGCGGAAGAGATAGCTGGCGTTGCGGTACGTGGCGATGCGTTGCTTGACCAGACGGCTTGCACAATCATCTGCGAAGCGACGATCAACAAAAAAACGGCAAAGATCAAACGTAGGCTGCGATCGGAAAGCCTGCCGGTGAGCGCTGCGCCGAAGTAGCCTCCAACAATAGAAAGTGTCGATACGATGAGAATAATTTTCCAGCTTTCGCTTTGAAGATGTCCGAGCTGGTAGTGCTTCCAAGAGCCGGCGATCGCCGTTGCGATGATGACGCAGAGCGAAGTGGCAACGGCTTGATGGATGGGCATGCCCAGGAAGCGCATGAAAGCTGGCACGAGGATGACTCCGCCGCCGACGCCGAGAAGACCGCTTAGAGTGCCCGCGAAGATTCCAATGGCTGCACAGATCAAGAGAAAACTTATCCAAGGCATTGCATTCCCCTTCGTGTTTCTCGCTTTTTCACGTTTGCTTTGTATTTAAGGCCCCTGCGCAATTTGCAGCAAAGTTGCACATGGCAGTGTTCGTTTTTGCGCTTGCCTTTTTTGGGATCCGTCTGTGGAATGGTTTCATTCGACTTTCCTGCACCGATTTATCGGTCAGTTTTGCATAGTGGTCACACGATCTAGCAACGAATAAGCATTTTTTGAGAAATAACTGGGATAACTCCTCAATCCGTGCGAGATAAGGGCCGATTCAACAGGCGGTATGACGACTTCCAAGAAAATTCTTCGCTTTTTCGGTTTTCCACTTTGCATTTCTTTGATCGCGTCGCTTTTGGTGGCGGCTTCGTTGACGCGTGTTGCCCGCGCACAAGCGCCGAGTGCTGCACCGGCAGAGGCGTCGCCGACCGCAGCTTCGGGTGCCAATGCGCCTACGGCGGAGACCGCCGCCGAAGAGCCTGCACACAATATTGTGTGGGACCTGGTAGTTTTGCCGCCTTCCGTGAATGAACCGCTCTCCGGTGTGCAATCGGGTCTTGAACAGTTGCTTTGGGAGCAGTCGCGCGCTGCGAGCCTTGATCTCATGCCGAGAGAAGAATTGGCGAAGTTGATGGCGGAGCGCGGCGAAGGCAAAGGGCCGCTGACGTTTCGAGAATTTCCGGCGCTGATTGATAAGCTGCAAAGCACTGCCGTGCTTGTGACTCATTTTCGTGTAGACCCCGACGATGCGCTTGAAATTCGAATGCTCGTTTATGAAGTGCAATCGGGACGGATCGTGGCGGGTGCGCAGGCTGCAGGCAATCTGCCGGATTTAGGACTTCTCACCGCGCAGGCGCTTGCCAATGCGTTGACGCGTTCCGGTTTGGCTGAAATCGAGGCGCCAAAGAATGGGCCATCACTGGCGGAGCTGGCTTCCGTTTCGCGTGCGATCGAAAAGCAAATGCGCAATGAAGCGGTCGGCGCTTGGCGCGAGATCGAGTCGCTCGATACGCCGCTTGCAAGAAGCGTGAAGGTAGAGATTCAGCGCCTCGTCGATCGCTCTTCCGACGCAAATTTGAAAGCGCATCTTTTGGTTGCGCAAGGCGATTCGGGACAGGCTATTCGCATGATCAGCGAGCGTCGTGGAGCGAGCGAGGATGCGCGCGATGCACGCTTTTTTGTGTTACAGGGAGAGACGGTTCTTGGTGTACGCCAGCCCGATTTTGCACAAGCGATAGGGTTTTTTCAAAAAGCATTGGCCATTGATCCCAAGAACTTCGACGCGCAGCTCGGACTTGCGCGGTCGTACCAAAGGGCCAACCAGCTGCCCGAGGCCGAGCAAGCCTATACGGCTTTGATTGCAATCGATCCGCTACGCCCAGAGGCTTATCGTGGCCTGGCTGAGCTCAAGGCCGACGATCCGGAGTTGAATGCAAAGTATTTATTGCAAGCAGCGCGCTGCGAGCGAGATCGTCTTGAAATTGAAAAAGCGAAGGCGACATACGCCAAAGCCGAAGCAGTCGCTCCGTCACTTACGGGTGTAACCGAGCAAGAGTTGGCAGCGCTACTCGAACAGCTTGGCGAGTTCGACGGTGCAGCAACGAGCTATGCCACGGCCATTGAAGCCGGTGCGGATACGGCAGAAAACTGGAAAGGCATTGCGCGCACGCAGCAACGTCTGGGGAAAACGCAAGATGCCGAAGCGGCGCTCGTCGAGGCTCAGAAGAAAAGCCCTGACGATGAAGAAACGATGCGGCGCTTGGGTGAGATTTATACAGCGACGAATCGTCCGAAAGAGGCGCGTGAAGTTTTGCAGAAGGCCTATGCGCACAATCCAAAAGATCAGAAGGTGCGCCAAGCTTTTGCGTACTCGTTACATATGGGTGGTGCTTCGCAGCAAGCACTCGAAGTGCTCGGATCGCCGGATGATCCGTTTGCATCGACGACTCCAGACCTCGCTCAGATGGCCGAGATTTATCGCGACCTCGGTAACTTGCCTGCGGCGCGTGCTGCACTTCAGCAAGCGATTGATCGCGATCCCGAAATTCCGTCGCTGCATTACCAGCTCGCAGTGATCTATGACAAAGAAGGCAATGCCGTTGCAGCGAATGAAGCTTATGCCATGGCGGATTTGATGGGTGCGCGGGATCTGGAAGCCAAGCGCGTCGCAGCACGCGATCTTCCGGATTGGAAACCGAGCATCTTCGATAGTTTCGTTTCATCGTTTCAAACGCGAAATCCCGTCATTCGCGTGGCGTATCTTGGTCTCGTTGAGCAAGACGCGCGCAAAGCGCTGATTAGCGACTGGTTGATTCCGTATGGATCGAGTTTGCACTTAGTCGATAAAGAGCTCGAACGTGCTTTTGGTGGGCGCTATCAGCTCGTGAGTGCTTCCATTCCAGGCTATCTCGAAGGAGATATTGCGGATCTCTATCGCGATGGAAACAAAGATGAAATCGCACTGCGTGTGATGACTACTTTGCAGGCGGAAGCGATTGTGTTGGGCTCCTTGTCGCGTTCTACACCTGGAAGTGTTGAAATTGAAGTGCATATGTTTGCGGGGACGCAGCCGACCACACTCGAACGTTTGAAAAATACGAATCTCTTGCGCGTTGCAATCAACTCGCCGTTTCGCGCTGTGAATTTTCAGTCGCTTGCGCTGTATTGCATTTTGATTGCGTTTTTGGTCTATAAACTTACGCGCGGTGCCGGACGCGTCATCATTCATCTCGACTGGGCGCAAGATACCGTCGGTATGTTCAATGTTCAGTTGTCGAAGCGACCTGTTTCTGTGTCAAACGCCAAGAAGCCGACAACAACAGCCAATGCGATTACGCGCTTTGCACCGAAGCTCAATTTTCTGAAACGCTTTTCGCGTGCAATGGTGGATAAGCGAGTAGAGTTTAAACGAGTTCCGACGGGAACCTACTATGTGGCGGTTCAAGGTTTACTTCAAAATTCCGAGAACAAGGAAGTCATTGGCAACTTCGTCGAAGAGAAAAAAATCGAAGTGCGCCGTGGTGAAATGCGAGAGCTTTCTTTCAATTTTAAATCCGAAGATTGCCCGGTTGCGGTACGTGTCACCTTTCAAGAGAAGCTCGCAAAGAATGCAATGCTTGCGCTCAAGGGCGAATCGAATGCGCTGCGCTATCTCGCTGAAGGGGAAACCGTTTTGTATTTGAAGCCAGGCGAGTACGTCGTCGTTGTAGGCTTTGGTGGCCGCGTGCTCGAAGTGCCGTTGCAAGTGGCTTCGATCAAGCCCATGAACTTTGCGATCGAAATCGCGAATGATCACAATTTGGTGTTTGATGGTTGCGCTTCTGCAGTTGAGCCTTATTTGAATAGCGATTACGGCTATGCTGCTTCGCTACTCGAAAAGAATGGACTTTCCGACGTTGCAGATCGGATTCGACGCACTGCAAAGATGCGCAGCGGCGGTATCGAGCGCAGGCCTGCTGCCAGCGCCACGACATCGCACGTCGAATCTGTGGAACACGCATCGCATGATGCTGCTTTTCATTCGGAGCGCGCAATGCCGGATGTAGCATTTGCTAGCGCAGAACAAGACCCGGGGTCGCTCGAAGACGCCGCGTTAGCTTATGAAGCCTCTTATGATTTTGAAAACGCTCTGAATTGTTATCAGCAGCTTGGAAATTTGCCGAAGGTGATGGAACTGCTCGAACACCTTGGCGACTACTTCGAGGCAGGCAAGGTGGCGAAGCAGCTTGGTGAGGTGGATCGTGCAATCGCGAATTTCCAACGCATCGAAACGCGCGACGACTTGTATCCCGCTGCGTGCCGCGAGCTCGCAGATATTTTCCTTGAGCGTGAGCAGCCCGAGATTGCCTTACAGACACTAGAAGGTGTCGTGCGCGTGCTCGGTAGTGATTATCTCGATGTAGAAACACAGGACCGGCTCGCACGCAGTTATGAAGCGCTTGGCCGGTATAGCGACGCCTTGGCGCTTTGCGAGGCGATCCAAGCGCGGGATTATCATTTCCAGAACATTTCTACACGTATCGAAAAATTACGCAAAGATGTTTCATCACAGAAAACTGTCATTGGCGTTGCGTCGGCCGAGGGCAAGCGTATTGCGAACGGGGATACATCCGAGGAAAGTCGTTATGAGGTCATCAGTGAGCTCGGTCGCGGCGGCATGGGGGTAGTGTACAAGGCACGCGATAAGCGCCTTGGTCGAATCGTGGCGCTCAAGCGTTTGCCGGAGAATTTGCGCGAGCATCCAAAAGTGGTGGAGCTGTTTTTGCGCGAAGCGCGCTCGGCGGCGGCACTGAACCATCCGAATGTGGTGACCCTTTTCGACGCCGGTGAAGACGGTGGCCAGTATTTCATCACGATGGAAATGCTTGAAGGGCTTCCGCTCGATGAAATTTTGCGCAAGAAGAAAAAACTTTCTGCCAAAGATGTGTGTCGCATCGGCGCTCAGATTGCTACGGGACTCGCCTATGCACATAAAAACAAGATCGTGCATCGCGACATCAAGACGGCGAATCTTTTCTTCACATCCGACAAGATCGTGAAAATCATGGATTTTGGTCTCGCCAAAATGATGGAAGAAGTGCGTCGCGCAGCGACGGTGATTGGTGGTACTCCTTATTACATGGCTCCCGAGCAGGCCATTGGGGACAACGTCGATTTTCGTGCGGATATTTACGCCTTTGGTGTGACGCTCTTTGAGTTGGTGTCGGGAGAAGTGCCGTTCAAAGAAGGGGATGTTACCTATCATCACCGGCACACGCCTGCTCCGGATGTTCGCGAGCGCGAGCCGAGCGTTCCGGCTCCGCTTGCGGAGTTGATTTTGCAGATGATGGCGAAAGATCGCGAAGATCGACCGGCGACCAGCGCCGAGATTGCAGATCGTCTTACGCAAATGGCTTCGCAGTTTTAGTTTTCTTCTTCGTCGGAGTTTTGATGCTGGATATGTTCGCGTGCGGCTTTGTCCGGCTCACGGATGAGCTCGTGGCGTCGTAGAAACGATACGGTAAGTCGCATGCTGTTGAGATTCCAATACGTCCACTTTTTGCAATTTGTACGCGATGACCGTCGGTGGATTGGCGAATCGTGAGTGTGCCTCGCGTCAAATCGGTGCCGTAATCGTCGAGTGAAATTTTGAAGGCCTGCGTTAGTTTCCCTGGGCCGCTGGCAATTTGACGCAAAAAAGCGTTATCGCTTTCATCCGTACGAAAAGCTTTCTCATTCATTCTGCGCATTTTGCACATTTCGAGAATGCCCGCTCGAAACTCGAGTAAAGGCTCGACAGCGCGCAGAAGTACAGCGGCGGCGCGATTCTCTTCTTCGCAGACGACGTTGGCGCAGAAGTGCATTCCGTAGCTGCGATATACGTAGAGGCGACCAGCGGGTCCGAACATGGCTTGGTTGCGCAAAGTCTGGCGGCGATAAGCGTGCGAAGCCGAATCGACTCCAATGCCGAGATAAGCTTCGACTTCAACGATGCGTCCTACCAAGAGTTTTTCGTCGGAGAGTTTGCGTACGAGCCAGGCACCGAGGAGATCGGGAGCGACGTCGAGGCAAGGGCGTTCGTAGAAAGATCGTGGAAAAGCGGGACCAAGTTTCACGCGTGAAATTTAGCGAGTTTGCAAAGCGCTCGCAGAGATTGCTCTGAGTTTACTTTTCCGGTGCCGCGGGCGTGAGGAGTTCCGCAGTGGCTTCTGGCGTTGACGAGGTGTGCGGAGTGCTGCGTTTCACAGCGAAGATCTGCGTACGGACTTTTTCCCAGTCGTGTTGAATGGATTCCAGATCAGTGCCGGGCGCATTGTTGGTGATGATGTTTTCTTGCGCGCGTTCGGCAAACGCGCGCAAACGCTGCTGCGCAATTCTTGCCGTCGGTGCTTTTTCCTTTGTACCGATTGCGACGGCCAATTGTTCGCAGAAAAGTGCGATGCGTTCGCCGGCGAAATATTGTGGTTTGTCGGTTGGGTAAAGCACTGCTTCGAGCAAGAAAATTTCTTGCGAATAACGACGGGCGTCGAGATTCAAGTCCGCATTTTGCGCTCGCAAGGTTTGGAGAGGCATCACTATTTGTAGACCTTTTTCAATCCACGACATGGGCATGACGGCGAGCAAGAGGCCGATGATGGCAAGGCCGACGACTCCGCCAAACGTACGTCGATGACGCGGGCGATGTGC
>CAYRID010000008.1:0-44567 GCA_964424225.1 uncultured Geobacter sp. | reverse complement strand
ACTCGATTGCGACTGATCAAAAGATCATCTCCCTTGATCATGCAAAACTGACCGATACCTGAACAATCACCAACACTCCCCACGATATCGTTGTCTTGGATTGTCAGATCTTTCGTCCAGCCATTACCGAAGGCTGCAACCGCAACTTGCGCAGCTCCGTCATTTGCAATTTTGTTGTTCGTGATCTGCACTGAATTTGCACTTCTTCCGGCAGGTACGTTCAACAAAATGCCGTAGGTCAGCGTTGATCCACCGGCTTCATTGGCGATTGTGTTGTGATGAATCGAAACACGCTCGACATCGTTTCGATATGGCCAGATATCAATCGCTCGGTTCCCGCCCACTACCGTCGAATTCGAAAATGTATTTTGATAAATCTCGATGTCTGTTGAACTCTCAATGGAAATGCCACTTCCGAGGGATGCAAGCGACGGAGCATTGATGAATCGATTGTTATAAATTTTACCGTACGGATTGGTTTCTCCTGCGCGGTCGCCGGGCGCAATGTCAACCGACTCATCGCCAATCCCTTCAAATACATTGTCATGGATCGACCAGTGCACTGCATTGTCGAGCTTGATGCCGTGACTTTCTTCCGATCCGCGATGCAGCATCGGCGCATCGTCAACGATGCGGATGTGATCAATTTCAATGTTACGTAAAGTTGTGTCGGGCGTGCAGGCATGCACGGTCAGCGTTGAACAAACCGCAAAGACCGTTTGTCCATTCGGGCTTGCCGGCAAAAACGTCGCGAGTCCGCCTTCGGAGGTAAAGCGCAGATTCGAGCACGAAAGCGCGACGCCATCCCAAAAGAACTGGCCCGGCCCCGCCGCCGGATTCCCAATTCGGTAGCGTTTTGACCCATCTGCCAGCACCGTGCCGCCGCCTGCCGCACAGGCGGCCCGCACGGCAGCATTTACGGCCAGCGTATCGTTCGCAACACCATCTCCGACCGCACCATAGTCGGCAAGACGAAACACCGTCTGATACTCGGCGCGCGGTCCGGTCGGGCCCGTCGGGCCAGGTGGCCCTCCTGCTGGCCCTGGCGGACCTTGCGCCCCAGTCGGACCAGCCGGCCCAATTGGACCACGAATGCCCGCCAATCCCTGTGGTCCCGTCGGACCAAGCAGGCCTGGCGAACCTTGCGCCCCTTCCAAACCTTGCGGCCCCTGCAATCCCGGCGGCCCCTGCGGACCGGGTGGACCTTGTGGACCCATCGGGCCCGCTGGCCCTTCCACACTGTTGGCAAGCACCGATTCGCCCGGCGGACCCGGCGGACCTTGTGGGCCGGGCGGCCCCTGCAATCCCGGCGGTCCCTGCGGACCGGGTGGACCTTGCTTCGTCCAGCGTTTCGAACCAATCGGCCCATATGAGCTCGAATCGCCAGTCGGCCCTGTAGCGCCTGTCGCCCCCGGGAGCCCGGCGGGCCCAGTAGATCCTGTGGGGCCGGGTGGGCCGGGCGGACCTGCAACGGCTGCGCTGCGCACGAGATTACCCATGACGTCGAGCAAGTCACTGACATGAAAGCCATCGAGCGTGTCAGCATTGAAGGCAAAAGGGACTGACCCGAGCGCAACCCGCGGCGTTATCGCGACTCCATTGACAACCGTCTCAATCCAAAGGCTGGCGTTGGAATTCGAAACATAGAAGTGATCTGCAGAAAGCGGATTGATGCTACCCAAATTCAAACGATAGACACCGTTAACAAGGGATACATTTTTATGTGTTTCACTCCACAGCAACGCTGCGGTTGTCGGCGAAGTCGTCTGTTCATACAATCGAAACGTCAAATTCGAAACCGGTCCTGCCAATGGATTGCCGCTAGCATCCGACAAAAAACCCTGATAAGGCATGGTCGAGGGCAAAACACTCGTTTGCGGCGAAGTGACAAAAAATTGAGTCGGTGACGCAGCAACCTGCACTCCCGCAGAGGATCCAACTTCGAAAAAATACGTCTCGCCCGGCGTAAGCCCCGTCACCACGATCGCATGATTGGTCGTGGCATTCCCGTTCGACACCGTCGACGCCAAGGCTCCTACTGCAGTTCCAAAGCGCACGATTGAATCGGTGGGCAGATCCGTTGCCCAGCGAATCGTCGCACTCGTAGATTTCCCAATGACCTCCGGCTCCGCGGTCACCCGCGCAGCGCAAGCGCCTTTGCGAATTTGAAACTGGTCAAAAACAACACCACTTCGTGTCAGATGTCGATCGTCGAGCGTGCAACCCTGAACATCAATTAGGATTGAACCCATCACGGCTTCGGAATTCGTCACCATCGCCGGGTGGTCGAGATTGCCATTCGTGTGCGCACTCATGAAATTTCCGGACACCTGGTAAACCGTACCTTCATTGGCAGCCATACCCGGAGAAGGCTTTCGATAAGGCCCCGTGCCCGACGGGTTGCCCGTACCGCCACCGACGATATGCCCCGGCACGAAGGTGCTGGAAAGACCGTAATGCCCATTTAAAAGATAACTACGCTCATAACTATGGCTATGCCCCGAAAGCACGAGATCCACACCCGCACTTTCTAACAAAGGCAAAATATCTGTACGCATTTTTGTGCTCCACGATTCTGTGTCGGAGTCGTGAGAACCCTTTGAATAAGGCGGATAATGAAAATACACGATCACCCAGTCCGTTTTTCCGGAGGCTGCCGTCGCAGCAAGGTCCGTCATGAGCCAGCTATATTGCGCGGAGCCAATCTGTACAAGCGGCGAATACACGCTCTCCAGAACGATGAAATGCACATTGCCGTAATCGTAGGAGTAATAACTTTCTGCATTGCTCGGCATGCCGCCGGCCTCGCCAGCCTTCGGAAGCGAGAAAGCCGTGTAGTAAGGACCCACCTCGGCACTGCGATCGAAACCGGGAGCCGACACATCATGGTTTCCAGTCGTCGGCCACACGACGGTATTTTTAAGAATGGGTCCAAAGAGATTAAAGAAATTTGTCGTGTATTCGGTATCCGTGCCGCTGTTGTACGCATTATCACCAAGCACAAGCCAAACGTCTGCCGGGCGACTACCGACGTAGTTCAAGTAATCCGTCCGTGAATCGATTGCGGGTTGCCAGTTCGTACCGGAATCGCCGACGGCCCAAATTCGGATTGGCTGCTGCGAACCCGTCACGGGCGATGTCACGAAATATTGATCGGTTGTCGCCGCCGAAAGCACGGTTCCGGTTTTTCCAATGTCGTAGTAGTACTTGGTATAGGGCGACAACCCCGTGAGCACGACTTCGTGCTCTGTCGTCGCCGTTGAATCCGAGACGGTGAGCGCAAGCTGGTTGATTGACAATCCGTAGTGTAGAACAGAATCGGAAGCGACATCCGTGCGCCAACGAACAACCATGCGAGTGGGCGAGCCCATTTGTAGATAGGGCCCACGCACAACTGTGTCTGACTGTGCTGCAACCGACGAAAACAGAAAAAGGCAAAGAAGGCTGTGAAACAAAAACAAATGTCGTTTTTGTTGGACCCATCGACACGACGACATACCACACCCCACCCGCTCAAATTCTTGATCGCAGAATCAAGCCATTCGAAGAAACTCGAAGCAACGCAAAAAAACGCTATCCCCCCGGACGCTCGCGATTGTAAAGCGCAACAAAACTCTGCACAACGCAATCCCGTTTTTCGAAAGCGTTCCTGTATTAAACTCGCCAAACAGACTGCCACCTGTGTCACCAAACGGTTACTTTCTGCCGCCAGAGGAACAAATTGTCATCGACGAAGCTGAGGAAATCGTGACTCATCAAAAATCTGCACCGCTGACCGTTCTAGTCAATGCAGTGAGCTCTGTGTTCGGCGGTGGGATTACCGTCGCCATCCATCTCACCGAAGCCATGGCGCGTTTACGTCCACACCATCGCTTCGTGCTGTACTGCGCAAACGAGCAAGTTGCCAAACATCGCTATCCCGCCAACGTCGAAGTTCACTTCCTGCCGGAACTCGTATCGCGTCGCAAACGCTGGCTTTGGGAGCAATTCGCGCTGCCCGGCTTGGATCAAATGGCTCGAATCGACCTAATTTTGTGTCTGGGTGGTTATGCAATTTTTCGCTCGCCCATTCCACAGATTTCCGTTTGGCAAAATCTGAGTGTTTTTTCTCCTTCACCGATCGCACGCCCACTGCGCGAAAAAATCTACATCGAAGTCCAACGCCAAATCCAAGCTTGGTCGATGCGAAAAGCGCAGCAAAATATTTTTCTCACGCAGAGTTCGATCGATGCTGCAAAGCGATGGTGGAATATGCAAAATTATCGACACACTTATGTGCATAGTGGAATTGATTGTCAAGCTACTCTCGTCTCCGATCCGCCAAATCTTGAAGCGCGCGAGCCGTTGGTTTTGACGATTGGGCACGCGTATTTTCACAAAAACTACGAAGTCTTGATTGACGCCATGGCGAAATATCGCGATTGCTACACGGATCCATTGCGACTTGAAATCGTGGGCGGAACTTATGACGCACAACACTCCGCAGCACTACGCAAACGAATTGCTGCGCACCACCTCGAAGATCGCGTAACGATGAGCGGCGCAGCCACGACTGAGCAAGTGCATGCGAAATTGAAAACAGCGAAGCTCTACATCACCGTCTCTCTACTCGAAACTTTCGGGCTTACCATCTTCGAAGCCATGAGTGCAGGACTGCCCGTCATTGCCTCACACGCAACCTGCCACCCTGAGGTTTGCGGCGATGCTGCACTTTTTTGTGATCCACACGATCCCGGCGACATCGCCAAAAAAATTCACCAACTCGCCACCGACGTCACGCTGCAACAGCACTACCAAACCAAGGGCATTGAACGCGTGAAGCTTTTTTCTTGGGAGAACTCGGCGCGGGGCTACCTACAAGAAATCGAGGCTCTCGCACTTGGCAGAAAGGAGTCCTCCGGTCTGCTATAAATTTTTCGCTCGCCCTGCCGAGGGATCGGAGACGATGTGACCACGAAAGCAAAAACAGAAATTCAGCAACGTATCGAATTTCTCAGCACAGAAATCACGCGACACAATAAAGCGTATTATCAACTCGACCGTCCCGAGATCTCCGATGCAGAATACGATCGTCTGCTGCGCGAACTCGAATCCCTCGAAGCTGCGCATCCCGATCTACGCTCTGCTGACTCCCCAACACAGCGCATTGGTTCTTCGCCCGCAGAAGGCTTTGCATCCGTACTCCACCGCGGCCCAATGCTTTCACTCGAAAACGCCATGGATGAAGCCGAAGCGCGTGCCTTCGACGAACGCGTACAGCGACTGCTGGATACAAAGGAAAGTGTCGAATACATCGGCGAGCCCAAGCTTGATGGAGCCAGCCTCGAATTGATCTACCGCGCCGGAATGCTCGAAGTGGGTGCAACACGTGGCGACGGCATTGAGGGCGAAGACGTCACCGCGAACATTCGCCGCATTTGGAGTATCCCACTCCAGTTGCGCGCTTCTTCCTTCGCCATACCCGATACCAACTCTCGATCGACACAAAAAAGTGATATCGAAATTATTCCGGCAATTCTCTCAGTGCGCGGCGAAGTCGTACTGCCCGTCGCGGCCTTCACGCGGCTCAACGCCGAGCGGCTCAAGCGCGGCGGCGAGCCGTTTGCCAACCCGCGTAACGCCGCCGCCGGAAGTTTGCGCCAACTCCACAATGTTGACGTCCGTCGCCTCGGTGCACTGGAATTTCGCGCCTATGCCATTGCGGAAGGCGTGCCGCCGCAAATCCAAACACAAGCCGAAGTTTTGCAGCAACTCGAAGCCTGGGGGTTTTTGGTGAGTCCGCGCTTTCAAGTTTGTCGAGGCATCGCGGAAGTCATTGCTTTTCATCAAAGCTTGCTCGACGTTCGTAACCAGTTGCCGTTCGAATGCGATGGCAGTGTTTTTAAAGTCAATCGCCTCGATTGGCAGCGCAGCATCGGCGAAGTCAGTCGAGCACCGCGCTGGGCGATCGCTTACAAATTTCCACCGCAACAAGAAACGACTGTCATCGAAAACATCGAAGTGCAAGTAGGACGCACCGGCGCACTCACACCCGTTGCAAAATTAAAACCCGTCTATTTGGCCGGCGTCACCGTCTCCAATGCTTCTCTGCATAATCAAGATGAAATCGATCGCAAAGACATCCGCATTGGCGACACAGTTTTGATTCAACGTGCAGGCGATGTCATACCCCAGGTTGTGCAAGTCATTTTGACAAAACGTCCTGCACACGCTCGCCGCTTTGCGCTGCCAAGCCATTGCCCGGAATGCTCTGCACCCGTCGTGCGACTTGCGGAAGAAGCTGTTACGCGTTGTCCCAATGTCGATTGCCCCGCACAGATCAAAAACAATCTCACGCACCTCGCAAGTCGCGCCGCACTCCACATCGACGGACTCGGAGAAAAAATCGTACACCAATTGGTGGAAAGTCAGCGCGTGCGACGCATCTCGGATTTGTTTCGCTTGACGCTCGATGATCTTTTGCAACTTGAACGCATGGGCCAAAAATCGAGCGAGAAGCTTCTTGCCTCAATCGACGCCGCCAAGCACACCACGTTTGCACGCTTTTTGATTGCGCTCGGCATTCGCCACGTCGGCGAAACCGTGGCCGCACTGCTCGCAAACGAATTCGACACTCTTGATGATCTACTTAGCGCGTCGAAAGAAGAAATACAAAGTATCGAAGGCATCGGACCCATCATCGCTGAGAGTATCGCTACATTTTTTGCTGACGAGCGCAACCGCGCCGAAGCACTGCGCTGCCTTGAACTCGGTGTCCACTGGGAGAAACCCGACACAAAAAAGAAAATCGCTTCGAAAACAGGAGTTCTCGCAGGCAAAATTTTTGTTCTCACCGGCGCCTTGCCTACACTGACTCGTGATGAAGCCAAAGCACGAATCGAAGCAAGCGGTGGCAAAGTCACTTCGTCCGTATCGAAGAAAACCGATTATGTCGTATCGGGCGATGCCGCCGGAAGCAAGCTCAGCAAGGCGCGCGAACTTGGCGTAACCGTCATTGATCAAGATGGACTTCTCGAATTGCTCAACACATAACGTGCGCAAACCCAATCGGATCACGAAGCGAATACAAAACCTGCGCCGAGTCAACATTTCTTCGTGTCAAAGCACGCCCATCAAATTTCTTCTCGCAGCATGAGTACACGCTCGTACACTGCACGTTTCCGAAGCCCTGTAGTCCGCGCCAACGCTTCGGCAATCATTTTTGAACTTTCGCCGCGCACAAGACGCGCGTGGATTTCACGATCAAGATCTTCGACAGAGGACACTCCCCCGAAGCTACCCATCGTTGCCTCTTCGGTTTTGTCATCGCTGCTTGCCGCGTGCGCACCTTCAATGACGATCGAAATTTCACCGCGTGGAGTTTCACAAAATTGTGTCGAAAGCTCTGAGAGTGTGCCGTGCACAATTTCTTCGTGAAGTTTCGTGAGTTCACGGGCAACGCACGCGCGCCGGTTGCCAAAAACTTCTTGAAGCACAGACAGAGTCGCTGCAAGGCGATGGGGCGATTCAAAAATCACCAAAGTTTCCGGACGATGGCGATAGCTTTCTAACAAACGTCGACGAGGTCCGTTGCGGCGCGAAAGAAAACCCAAAAAACAAAATGGTTCGCTTGCGATACCCGAAGCCGTAAGCGCCGCGAGCACCGCCGACGGACCCGGAATCGGCACCACGCGGTGCCCCGCCGCGATGGCTGCACTCACGAGTCGCGCGCCTGGATCTGAAACGAGTGGCGTTCCCGCATCGGAAATCAGTGCTACCGCAGCGCCCGTCGCCAGTTCATCGAGCACTCGCTCGCGCGCCATCAGCTCATTGTGTGCGTGCAAGGCACGTGGTTTCTTTGCAATAGCATAATGTTCAAGCAACACGCGAGAGTGTCGCGTGTCTTCAGCCAAAATTACATCGGCTTCACGCAAAATGCGCAGTGCGCGCAAAGTAATATCTTCGAGATTTCCAATCGGTGTCGCTACCAAGTACAACGCCCCGGCTTGGGCTGTCGTTTGCGTCGCCATCGGCTAAGCTCCCACTCTCATCCCGCGTGGTCCCGCGGAGTTTTCATCCGTGAATTGTTCCCGCGCCAAGTTCGGCGCCCACGGCGAAGCCTGCGCCGCCGCATATCTCGTGCAAGCAGGGTACCGCATCCTTGCTCAAAATATTCGCATCGACGGTGTCGAGATCGATCTCATCGCAATGCGCGCACAAAGACTCGTTTTCGTCGAAGTCAAAGCGCGGCGCGCTGCGACACACGGACGCGCCGAAGAAGCCGTCGATTTGCGCAAGCAAATGCGGCTCGTGCGCGGCGCCTGCGCTTGGCTGCAAATTCAACGTCAGACCGGTGCAACCCTCGTGCGCGAGATCCGTTCTATGCGCTTTGATGTCATCGCCTGCGAACTCGACTCCCCTGCTTTTCGCCAAGCGCTACGCGAGTCCGAAGTAAGATCCGGTACGAAAATGACGCAAGAAAAATTCTTCGAAACTTCCGACGGAAATCGCTGGCGTATTCGCCATTTTGAAAACGCCTTTGATGCCAACTTCTAAAGAGACGCAAAATCAAAAGCACAATGCTGCCTACACAAAAAAGTGAAAAATTGCAATGTGCAAGAAAACTTGCCCTCCCAAGAGATGCGTCGCGCGAAAAATGCCTACAAAAAACGGGACGCTGCAAAGACAGCGTCCCGTTCAAAGCAAGACATCTCTTACGAACTCGACTATTCGGCGGTGTTCTCGGCCGCGGCTTCCGGCGCAGCCCCCGCTTCTCCTGCCGTCAACTCTTCTTCCGAAACCAGGCCTGCCAAGTCGCGCACCTTAGAGCGCAAGCGCGCCTTCTTGCCCACCAAGTCGCGCAAGAAATAGAGGCGCGCGCGTCGGACGAAACCGCGGCTCTTGATCTCTACCTTTTGCACCGCCGGAGACTCGACCGGGAAAATGCGTTCGACTCCGACGCCATACGAAACTTTTCGCACGGTAAACGTGCCCGACTTGCCTTGGCCGTGGCGACGGATCACAATGCCTTCGAAAATCTGAGTTCTTTCCTTGTCGCCTTCGCGCACTTTCACATGCACTCGAACGGTGTCACCCGAACGAAACGGCGGCATATCCCGGCGCAACTGCTCATTCTCGATGGTTTGCAACATATTCATGGCTTTTCCCTTTCTGGCTTCGCTTTCTAATCTCTCGGCTCCGAGAGATCTTGGCGATGGCTTCAAAATCGTTTCCAACGTTTCTTCAACGCTCTTTCTCTAACCCAGTAAATCTGGACGGCGCACTTGTGTGCGACGACGCGCTTCGTCCTCGCGCCAGCGCCGAATCGCCGCATGATCGCCAGAACGCAAAACCTCCGGCACCTCGCGCCCGCGAAACTTCGCCGGTCGCGTGTACTGCGGCCCTTCCAAAAGTCCCGCTTGAAACGATTCCGTCGCCAGCGATTCTGCATTCCCGAGCACGCCAGGAATCAAACGCGTCACCGCTTCGATCACCGCCATCGCCGGAATCTCACCGCCGCAAAGGACGTAATCTCCAATCGAGACTTCCTCGTCCACTGCAATATCAATCACTCGCTGATCGACGCCTTCATAACGACCGCAAACCAGCACCAAATGCGTTTCGCGGCTCAAGCGTTCCGCATGCGCTTGATTGAACCTCTTCCCTTGCGGCGAAAGCAAAATCACTTTTGTATGTCGCCGACACGGCAGCGCCTCGAAATTCGCTGGCGCTGCATTCTCACTGTCAACACAATCGCGTGTTCCTGCCAAAGCCTCGATCGCAGTCACCAGCGGCTCGGGCTTCATCACCATTCCAGGCCCGCCACCGTACGGTGTATCATCTACTGCGCGATGCCGATCCGTGGTCCAGTTGCGCAGATCGTGTACCACGATCTCTACACAACCGTTTTCTTGCGCAATGCCGAGCATGGATTCGTGCAAGAAGTTTTCAAAAAGTCCCGGAAAGATCGTCAGCACATCGATGCGAAGCACAGTTCACCTCGCCCTTCTTTTCTTTCTTTCGCTTCTTTCCGTGTATTTTTCTGCCTCTTTGCACTTAGCTCGCATCAAGCAAGCCCGGAATCACATGCACTACGATGCGCTGTTTCTCGACATCGACCTCACGCAAAAACTCAGGCACCGTCGGAATCAAAGTGCGTTTGCCACCTCGATCATCGCCAGAGAGCCCCGCTGCATCCTTCGCGCTAGCGCGAACTACCAACACGTCGTGAGCGCCGGTTTCGAGCAGTGACTCCACCACTCCAATTTCTACGCCCTGCTCGTCTTCGACCCGGCAACCGAGCAACTCATGCCAGTAATACTCACCGGGACCAAGCTTCTGCAGGGCCTGGCGCTCCGCAAAAACAAATGCGCCGCGCAAAAGCTCCGCCGCATTTCGATCGCTCACACCCTCAAGCCGGATCCGTACTTCGCGACCACGACTCACCGTCGCATCCAAGACCTCGTAACGCTTGGCCTCTCGACCGGCTTCGTGGCGACTGACAAAAACATGTGTCGACTGCAGAAGATTCTTCGCGTCGTCACTGAAGCCATACACCCGAAGCGACCCGCGCAACCCGTGCGCACCAGTCACTTTGCCAAGTGCAACGAGCGGGACCTCGGATTCAGTCGAGGATTTCAAGCCCAACTTCATTGCCGAACGCAGCAGCCAACACCGTGCGCATCGCCTTTGCAACACGACCATGCCGACCAATCACGCGCCCGCGATCTTTCTCGGAAGTTTCCAGTTCTACGACGCCGTCGTCGGCCTCTTCGACCTCGACTTCATCCGGCTCCGTCACGATCGCACGTGCGATATACGCGATGAGCTTTGCGGCATCGGTCTCTTCCGCCATGCTTACGCTGCCCCCTGCGTCGCGCGTTCCACGATCGAATGCACGGTTTCAGAGAGCTGCGCACCCTGCTTCACCCAAGCCTGTACACGATCAAGTTTCACATCGATGCGCGCAGGATTGGCTTTGGGATCGTACGTCCCGAGGTATTCGAGCGGGCGCCCTTCGCGCTTGTCACGCTCATCAATCGCAACGATGCGATAGAAAGGTCGGCCCTTAGTGCCGAGACGAGAAAGTCGGATCTTGACCATGCTTGAGGTCCTCTGTCGAATGCGGATCAACCGCAATGTTTTTGTTTTGCGCTCGCAAATGACGAAAGTGCGAATCACGAATGCAGCATCAATGCACGAAATCCCATTGGCGGCACTCGGGCATAAAAGCGCGCGAAATCTAGGAAAATCGCGGTTAACGGTCAAGCACGGCGCCAAAAAGCTTTGGCTCTAGCGCTTCGTTCCCGTCCGCTCTTTTTCTTTTTTCTCGGAACAAGCCGGGCAGGCGTACTGCACTTTATGTGGCGTGCGCAGACGCTCGTACGACCCATCCAGGGCCACACGGCGCACCGAGGGCACCGTTTCTCCACAAAAATCACAGCGTTGCAAACCGGTTGTTTTTTGATCTTGGCTCGAAGCTTTGGTCGTCATGGGCGCAGATTCTAACCTACTCGAAGCCGAAGGTCTGTAGGTGCGCTCGGGCCCAGAGCATGACGTAGTGCTTCGAGAATCTCGCCGCGTTGCAGTTGCAGCTGCTGGCACCACACACTCGAATCCACCCGGGCTTCAAGCACTCCATTGTGAACGAGCACGGGCTGACAATGCGCCGCAACCGTTGGCCCGACGATTTCTTCCCAACGCTCAGCCAAGGCCGCCGTGCTCGCTACGCCGCGCAAACCTAAGTCTGCCAAAATCTTTGGGAGCATCGCACCGACGGCGACGGCACCGCGCTTGCGCTGCGGCTTCTTCATACGCCGGTGTGCTCCCGAAACACAAGCCCCGACGGAAGTTTGGGTAAGTAGAAAGTCGATTTCTGCGGCAAAATCTCGCCGCGGCCCGTCACTTCGAAGACATCCCCCGGATGAAGCGGGTTCAAATACAACGTCACAACACCGCCGCTCTGGCGCACCTCAAAGGCCGCACGCTCGGCCGATTTTGGATACGCTACCGCACCGTCGCGCACCGCTTCGGGCGTGAGTCCGAACACGCCTTCGACAATTTCTGCGTGAATCACGCGGATCGTGAGCGCGCCGTCCTTGGCTTCACGCCAAAAAATTCGCAAAGTGCCAGAGCCGTCGTCGGCGGCAAACGCATGCTGATTGGAAAGCGGCGCGAGATTTTCTTCGAGCACCTTCCCGATTTGCGCCACATCCGGGATCGCTACCGTCTTTTGTTGCCAGCCCGGCAAACGCTCGCGCCACTGGGCCTCGCTTGGCACTTGGCCTTGCAAAATCACACGATGGATGGGAAGCAAAAGATTGCCCGGCGCAAAGGCGTTCGCAAAATAACCGAGCGTGAATTCATAGGGCGCCTCGGGGTTTTCTCCGCCCTGCGCTTGGCGTTTTTCATTGCGGTAGTTGAGCGCCGTTTCATAGCGATGATGTCCGTCGGCAATCACCACAGGACGCGACGACAAAAATTGACACACTTTTGTGATAATTTGTTCGTCGCAAATCACGAAGAGTGCATGTTCGATGCCCGCTTGATCCGTTGCCACGGCATCGGGTTTTTTCGCAAAGACTTGTGCAAGCGTGCTATCGAGCGCGCGTTCTTGATCTTCATACAAAAAGAACACGCTCGATAGATTGGCCTGTGTCGCGCGCAGAATTTTCAAACGGTCGGCCTTGGGGCCTGCCAGCGTTCTTTCGTGCGGACGCACGATGCGCCGATCGTAATCTTCAAGTTTCAGCGCCGCGAAAAAACCTTCTCGTGTGTAGGTTTGTCCGTCGGGTGCTACGAAAGTTTGCCGAAGGCCATACAAGCACGGCTTTTTATCCTGTACGAAAATTCCCGACTTCTTCCAAGCATCGAGCGTTTCACGCACTTCGGCATAATCGGTATGCGCTTCATCTTTCACATCCTTGGTGAGTTCAAGACGAATGGCGTTATGGGGATCACGCTCATAAAACATCACGCGATCTTCGGGGGTGAGCACGTCGTACGGCGGCACCACCACCTTCGAAAGATCTACGCGATTCGTGTTGTAACGCAGCGCTGGGAACGGACGAATCTCGGTCATTTCAGTTTTCTACTTTCTACACTTTATAGTGTTTATCGCATATCAAGCGTTTGTCGAATTGCTTCTTCGGAAATCGCACCCGAGCGCAATACTTTGGGGCTTGGCGAAGCAAGATCAAGCACCGTGCTGGGTGCTCCGTTGCCTTGAAAATCTGCAAACGATTCTGCACCCAACGCCCGGTCGAGTGCGAGCACGAAAAGTTCCGCACCGTCCGCCTCCCGCGCGCAAAGTTCGCGCACCTCGTCGAGAGTTTGCAACGGCGAAGCACCACTGCGGTTGAACGAAGTTGTGGTAATCGGACCCAACCCCGCTGCAAGCGCCGCCTGCGCCAGCGCTCGCGCGACGGGATGCGAAGAACAGCGCACACCGACGGCACCGTCGTCGCGCGCAATGCCTTGCGCAAAGGCTTTGCAACACGGCAAAATCAATGTAAGTGGTCCCGGCCAAAATTTTTCTACGAGCCTCTGCGCCGCCGGCGAAAGCACAAAACCGAGCGTGTCGAGTACCGCCGCATCAGGCACGAGGATCGAAATCGGTTGCGCCTCGCGCTGCGTCCCGGTGCGTCCCTTCCAGCGCCGCAGAGCCTGCAGCGCTAGCTCCGAGCGCGAATCCACCGCAAGTCCCCACACGGTTTCCGTCGGATACGCAACGAGCTTGTGCGCAGCGAGCTGCGCCACGGCACAATCCAGCGCAGCGCCTTCGGCGACGTTAGCGCGCACGCTCACGATCCCAGTGCTCGCTTCGCGATGTCGCGGCGATAGTGCATTCCGTCGAAACGAATGCACGCCACGGCCGCATACGCGCGCTTCTGCGCTTGCGCCACATCACGGCCACGCGCTGTCACGGCAAGCACGCGACCTCCGTTCGTCACGAACGCACCGCTTTCCTCTTGCTTCGTTCCCGAATGAAAAATCACGACACCACCGTCGATCGCCGCCGCTTCATCAAGCCCGTAAATGCGATCTCCCTTAGAAGCCGAACGCGGATAACCCCGCGAAGCGAGCACGATACACACAGAAGCGTCGTACCAATCGAGCACTCGCGTCGGGTCCAGCTTCCCACGTGCTGCACCGTCGAGTAGCGGCACGAGATCGCCGTGCATTCGCACCATCAACGGCTGCGTTTCCGGGTCTCCAAAGCGCACATTGTACTCGATGACACGCGGCGTACCGTCCGCTGCAATCATCAATCCCACAAAGAGCACACCGACGAAAGGATTGTTCTCACGCGCCATGCCTGCGATCGTCGGATACACGATCTCTTCGCGTACGCGCTTTTCGCTTTCCACCGAAAGTACTGGCGTCGGCGAGTAGGCGCCCATTCCTCCCGTATTTTCTCCCTGATCGCCATCCGACACACGTTTGTGATCCTGTGCTGCTGCGAGCGTCACGATGCGCTCTCCGTCGGTAATTGCGTAGTACGAGACTTCTTCTCCGACGAGTCGCTCTTCAATCACGACCGTGTCGCCCGCTTCGCCAAAGCGTCGGGCGCCCATGATTTCGTCGAGCGCCGCGAGCGCTTGCACGGCGTCGTCACAAACCGCAACGCCCTTGCCAGCCGCAAGGCCATCGGCCTTCACCACGCACGGACCTGCAAGTTTTTCGACGTATTCGCGCGCTTTCGTAAGGTCTGAAAAAGTTTCAAACTTCGCCGTCGGGATGCGATGGCGCTGCATAAATTCCTTCGCGAAACTCTTGCTGCCTTCCAGGCGCGCCGCACTGGCCGACGGACCAAAAACAGCTATGCCCGCAGCACGCAGCGCGTCAGCCAACCCGGCAACGAGCGGCTGCTCGGGTCCAATCACGACCAAATCGACATTTTGTGCACGACACAAATTGAGGACAGCAGCAAAATCTTCTCCGGTTACCGACGGAAAGCACTGGGCGTCGCGGCTCATCCCTGCACTGCCCGGGGCCGCCAACACCACTTCGACAAGCGGGCTCTGCGCGATTTTCCAAGCCAGCGCATGCTCACGCCCACCCGCACCAATCACCAATACACGCATCGGTGTCTCCTAGTGTTTGAAGTGGCGATTGCCGGTGAAAACCATGGCAATGCCAAGCCGATCCGCCGCCGCAATCACCTCTTCGTCACGCGTCGAACCGCCGGGTTGCACGACCGCCGTCGTGCCAGCCGCGATCGCCGTCTCCAGTCCGTCGGGAAATGGAAAAAATGCATCGCTTGCGAGCACGCTGCCTGGAAGCAAAACGCCAACACGCCCGGCTTTATCGCGCGCCGCGTGCACGGGATCGACGCGCGAAGTCGCGCCTCCACCCACGGCGAGCGTGCGGTTTTCTTTTGCAAACACGATCGCGTTGCTCTTCACATGCTTCACAACCTTCCAGGCGAATTGCAGCGCACGCAGCTCACTTTCCGTCGGCTTGCGTGCCGTAACGACGCGTCCCGTTGTTACATCTTCGAGTGTCAAATCCGGTTCTTGCAAAAGCACGCCGCCATATACGCGCTTCCAATTGAATTCGCTGCGTGGAATCGCCGCAGCATCGAACGTCATCAAACGGCGCTGCTTCTTTCTCTGCAAAAGCTCAAGTGCTTCGTCGGTGAAAGATGGCGCGATCAAAACCTCTGTGAAGATCTGATCGACTTCTTGCGCAAGCGCAAGATCAAAAGCGCGATTCACGATGATGATGCCGCCAAACGGTGAATCCGGATCGGTGGCAAACGCATTGCGATACGCATCCAGTGCCGAAGCACCACATCCGACACCGCAAGGTGTATTATGTTTTAGAATTGCTGCCGCGACAGACTCCGACGGATCAAACTCGAGAATCAATTCCAACGCCGCTTGAATATCGACCAAGTTATTAAAGGAAAGTTCTTTGCCGTGAAGCTGTTTTACAAAGTCGTAGAAACGTCCATAGAGCGCCGCGCGTTGGTGCGGGTTTTCGCCGTAGCGCAGCGTGGCCGCTTTCGCGAAATCAAGCGCAAGTCGCGGCGGAAAAATATCCTCTTCGCTTTGTTCGAGCTTCGAAAGATGCGCATGAATCGCGGCATCGTAAGCCGCCGTGCGCTCGAAGGCCTTCACCGCAAGCCGTCGCCGCGTCGCTTCGCTAAGCGCACATTCGTTTGTCTCAAGCTCGGCGAGAATCGTCGCGTAATCCCCAGGATCAACGGCCACAGCGACGAAAGCGTGATTCTTCGCCGCCGATCGGATCATTGACGGGCCACCAATATCAATTTTTTCGATGGCTTGTGCGCGGGTAACACCAGGTTGCGACACTGTCGCTTCAAAGGGATACAAATTCACCACGACGAGATCGAGGTTGCGAATCCCCTGCTCACGCACATCGTTTCGATCTGCCTCAAAATCGCGTCGATTCAAAATTCCACCATGCACTTTTGGGTGTAGGGTCTTCACGCGCCCGCCGAGCATTTCGGGGCTGCCCGTCAGCTCCGCCACATCGACAACCAACAAGCCCGCTTCGCGCAGCGCCGTCGCAGTTCCGCCGGAGGCAACGAGTTCTATGCCCAGTTTCGCGAGCCCCTTTGCAAAAGCGACGAGACCGGTTTTGTCCGAAACCGAAAGCAAGGCACGCTCCACACGCGTGGATCCGGTGGTCATTCCTATTCTCCTATTTTCTTCGTTGGCGATTTTCATCGTCGGTGATCGCGTCGCCGTCCGCCCGCAACGCCATGAATTTTTCGTCGGTGTCCTACCGCTCACCGACGAAAAAATGCGCAACATTGCAAGCGTGTTGGCACCCTTGCACGGCGCACCCAAGAACGGTTCAGGTTTACCGATGGCAATCTACGAAGTCAAACCAAGAAAGAGCATTAAATGCAAAGACGCGGCACGCGTGATCCAATCCGCGTGAGCAACTCATAAGCAATCGTGTCGGCAGTTTCGGCAACTTTTTCGACGCGCACGCCGCCAGTCACCGTCTCACCAAAAAGAATGGCCTCGTCGCCGATCGCGATCGGTCCATCGCCGGCATCGATCGTGATGTAGTCCATCGAAACACGCCCAACGATTGGATGCATGCGCCCGCGCAGCGTCACTTCACCGCGATTGCCTAAACAACGCGGCAGTCCGTCGGCGTACCCGACGGGCAAAGTCGCAATGATCGTGTCCTTTTCGGGGCAATACGTACCGCCGTAACCAACTCCTTGCCCAGCTCGCACGCGCCGCACTTGCACGACGCGCGTTGCAAACGTCATCACGGGTTTCAATTGCAAATCGAAATGCGGTGCGGGCAGCACGCCGTACAAAGCAAGCCCCACCCGCACGGCATTCGTAAAATCAAGTTCTAGCTCAAGCTCCGAGGAAAGCACGGCCGCCGAATTTGCTGCGTGCACCAAGCCAGGCTTCACCTCGCGCAGCCGCGCAGCCTGCAGCACTTCCTTGAACTTGACGATTTGCTCGCGGGTCGAAGTCAGATCCTTTTCGTCGGCACGCGCAAAATGCGTATAAACACCTTCCAGTGTCAGTGCGCGCTCACTCACAACAAACTCGAGCAACTCGGCAGCGCGCGGTGCCGAAATTCCCATCCGACTCATTCCTGTGTCAACTTCGACTTGCACTCCGACGGAAACGCCAAGATCTTGACCTGCGCCAGCCAGCAGCGCGACGTGCCCTGCGTGGTGAATCACCACCACGAGTTGCAAGCGCGCTGCTTCGCGCGCATCGGCGGCGCTGTGTACGCCGCCCATCACGAGAATCGGAACTTTGATACCAGCTTTGCGAAGCTCAGCGCCCTCTTCGACGCTCACCACTGCCAGACGCGGACAACCCGCCGCCACGAGAGTCTCCGCTACAGGCAAGACTCCGTGTCCATACGCATTGGCCTTCACAACGGCGATGACTTCGCGATCGCCCGCGAGATATTGAATCTTTCCAAAGTTTTCGCGCAAAGCGGCGCGATTGATTCGAGCCACCGTAGGCCGACCGCTATGCACCATCTGCACCATTTTTATTTCCTCGCTGACTTTGGAATGTGTGAGCGTGGCTTGAGTTACACTTTTTGCACAAGAATGCAGCGCGACGGCAGTTTGACACTCCAAGAGCCTCTTCGGTAGGTTTTGCCCACTGCTTTTTCGAGCTTGTTCCGGGTGCGATACAAGAAAAATGAAAATATCAGTCAACGGGAAAAACCACGATATTCCGCCGGAGTTCAGCATAAAACAGCTACTGCGGATGTTCGACCTCGACCAACCTCGAATCGCCGTCGCGGTCAATGCCCACGTTGTGCCACGCTCGACCTTCGATCAACACCAACTCGCCGAAGGCGATCGCGTCGAAATCCTGCATGCAGTAGGAGGAGGATGAAGCCATGAATCAGGCCTACACACTTGGGAGACACCGCTTTACTTCACGCTTGATCATCGGCTCGGGAAAATACAAGTCGTATCAAGAAAATCTCGCGTGCCTCGAAGCCAGCGGCGCCGAAATGCTGACCGTGGCTCTTCGACGCGTCGAACTCACGAATCCCAAAGGCGAAGGCCTGCTCGACGTAATTTCACCAAAACGCGTGGTGATTCTGCCTAACACCGCTGGGTGTTACACTGCACAAGAAGCGATTACGACCGCCAATCTCGCACGTGAGGCGCTCGAAACCGATCTCATTAAACTCGAAGTGATTGGCGATCAAAAAACACTCTTCCCCGATGTGCCGGCGACGATCGAGGCAGCAAAGGTATTGATCCAAGACGGCTTCACGGTGCTGCCCTATATCACCGACGATCCAGTGGCCTGCAAACGCCTCGAAGAACTGGGATGCGCAGCCGTCATGCCGCTCGCCGCACCGATTGGTTCCGGGCTCGGCATCCGGAACCCCGCCAATCTCATGATCATCATCGAACAAGCCAAAGTGCCCGTGATCGTCGATGCGGGCGTGGGCACCGCCAGCGACGCCGCCGTCGCCATGGAACTTGGTGCCACCGCCGTACTCATGAACACCGGCATCGCCGGTGCAAAGGATCCCGTCAAGATGGCCGAAGCCATGCGACACGCAATCGTGGCGGGACGCTTAGCCTATGAGGCAGGTCGCATGCCGCGCCGGCTCTATGCCTCGGCTTCGAGCCCGCTCGATGGAATCGCAACGCTTTAGCGTGGACAGTCCTGCAACTTCACCGACGGAAAAATCTGGTACGGCATGGCGACGCATTGAATGCACCAAGCCACTACTCATTTTTGTGACGGATCGAAAAATATCTCATTTGCCGTTTTTTGAAGTTGTCACACAGGTACTCGCCGCCGGTGTTGATTGGATCCAGCTGCGCGAGCGCGACCTCGATGCGCAGGCGCTTTGCGACCTGGCAGAAGCATTGCAACGCCTCGCACGCGAACAAGACCGCGGCGCTGCGACGGAAAAACCCACAAAAATTTTGATCAACCGTCGCCTCGATGTCGCCCTCGCGCTTGGCACCGACGGAGCGCACCTTGGTGGAAATGCTCTGAACCTTCGTGAAGCTCGAAGCCTGCTGCCGACTCACTTCATCCTTGGCTGCGCCGCACATAGTTTGGCGGAAGTACAAAGCGCAGCGGCAAGCGGCGCTGACTATGTGCATCTTGCCCCGATTTTTGCACCGCGGAGCAAAGCCACACACGCACCACCTCTTGGACTGAGTGTGCTCGAAGCCGCGAGTCACGCAGACATTCCCGTGATCGCGCAAGGTGGCATTACGCCCGAAAATGCCGGAGCCGCCATCGCAGCCGGTGCAAGCGGCGTCGCCGTGACAGGCGAAATCCTACTCAGCACAGCGCCGTACGAAGTCTGTCGCGCACTGCGCCGAGTGCTCGATGCCGCCCCCTGGCCGCACTCCGCCGCGCACTCTACGTTCAAGCGCGTCGAAAAATACCTCTCTTGCAAGCGCACTTTTCGCTGAATATCAATTTTGAGTAGAGCGTCTTGAACCGGCATTTGGGAGCATCGTGAAACCACTTCAGCGACCAACGATCGCAATTCTTTTTCTCGCCGTGAGCATCGCCACGTTCACGGCTTTCTCGACTCACGCCGACGATCCGTTTTTACGCCGTACCGCCACGGTGCGCGTCGTCGAAAAAGTCGGGCCCGCAGTCGTCAACATCACCACCGAAGTGGTCGTACAACAAAGCCCATTTCGTTCGCCCTTTGGCGACCCGGGCATGGACGAATTCTTCCGCGACTTCTTTGAACCACGCCGCCCACGCACGCAAACCGCGCAAAGTGCGGGGTCCGGCGTACTGATCGACGCCGAGCGGCGCGTCCTCACGAACGAACATGTCATCCACAACGCAAGCCGCATTTTTGTCACGCTCTCCGACGGGCGTGAATACGAAGCGGAACTCATCGGCGCAGATCCCAACAACGACATTGCGGTGTTGCAAATCAAAACAAGTGACACGATTCCGTGGACGCCGATGGGCACAGCCAAAGATCTTCTCGTCGGTGAACCCGTCATCGCGATTGGTAATCCCTTTGGTCTTTCGAACACGGTCACGACCGGCGTGCTCTCGGCCATGGGCCGCTCGCTTCGCACCAACACCGGAACGTTTCATGGCTTCTTGCAAACCGATGCTTCGATCAACCCCGGCAACTCGGGCGGGCCACTCCTGAACGCCGAAGGTACGTTGATCGGCATCAATACGGCCATCTACAACGGTGCCGAGGGAATCGGTTTTGCAATCCCCATCGACGTTGCGCAGCGCATCGTTGGAGAATTGATCACACACGGTGAAATTGCACCGGTCTGGCTTGGCTTTAGTGCGCAAGATCTCACACCCGAATTACGTCGCGCTCTGCAAGTTTCGAACAAAATCACTGGAGCCGTCGTCAACCGCATCGATCCCGCCGGTCCGGCAGCAAAAGGAGGCTTGCAACGCGGCGACATCATCACGAGATTCGATGGACAAGCGATCGAAACCGCAAATGACATCGACGCACTTATGCGTCGATCGACCCGCGACCAAGAAATTCCGCTTGAAGTCTGGTCGGGACAAAGCAAACGCCGGCTCGTGCTCCGCGCCGAAGAACTCAAACCCGAAGCCATCGATGCGCTAGCGTGGTCGATCCTCGGTATCGAGCTTGGGCCGGGCGCACGCGGCGAATATTTCGAGGTAACGAATATACGCGCCGCAAGTCCTGCACAGCAGATCGGCATGCAAAAACGCGATCGTCTTCTTGCAATCAATGGACGTCGCTTAAAGAGTCAAGTGCTTCTACGCAACGCTCTCGTTGATCTTCGCGGTGCGAGCTATGTGCGCTTGATCGTGCAACGCGGAAACGGTCAATACCATGTCACATTGCCTTTGCAATAAACGCTTGGTCAAATTCGCCAAGCTTCTTTTTCTCTCAAAGTGAGGTTCACAAAAATGCGTCGAATTGGATTTCTCGTTCTCCTTAGCGCTCTCGTCGTCGGCATTCTCGTCGCCAGCGGCAAACTCGAACTCAATTGGAAGTACAATGATGCTGGCGCTGGCGTCTTCGATAAGAACGAAGACATCGCAAGCGCTACGCAAGAATCGACACCGGAGGCTCGCCCATTCTGGAAAGAAACCAGCGCCGACAACACTGCTTCAGCACAGCTCGTGCCCGTCAGTTTCGCGGATCTCGCTGAAAAAGTTTCGCCCGGTGTCGTCAACATTCAAACTTTGCGCACTGTGAAACAATTTGGTGTCAATCCTTTTCAGGGGAATCCCTTTGGGCAGGGCCCCAATAGCCCCTTCGGCGACCTTTTCGGGGGAAACGATGGGAACCGCGAAGTCCCAGCTCTCGGTACGGGCTTCGTAATTTCCGAAGACGGCTACATCGTGACCAACAATCACGTCGTCGAAGAAGTCGATAGCATCAGCGTCGTGTTCCTGGATGGTTCGGAACTCCCCGCAAAAATCATTGGTCGCGACCCCAAGACCGATATTGCACTGATTCGCGTCACCACAAAAACGAAGCTGCCCTCTCTACCGCTCGGTGACTCCGACGCCGTACGTCCGGGCGACTGGGTGCTTGCCGTCGGAAATCCCTTCGGTCTTGCACATACAGTCACCGCAGGCATCGTCAGCGCCAAAGGACGCGCCATCGGACTTGGGCCCTACGACGACTTCATCCAAACGGATGCCGCAATCAACCCCGGCAATTCGGGTGGCCCTTTGATCAATCTCAAAGGCGAAGTAATCGGCATGAACACCGCAATCAATCCACGCGCCAACACCATCGGATTCACAGTGCCGATCAATATGGTGAAAGAAGTGTTGCCGCAGCTCAAAGCACAAGGACATGTCACGCGTGGCTGGCTCGGTGTAGTGATTCAGCCCATCACCGATGCTCTGCAAAAATCCTTCAAGCTACCGTCGAAAGAAGGAGCATTGGTCTCGAAAGTCGATCCCGAGGGACCGGCTGCCAAAGCGGGTGTGAGACACGGCGATGTGATCATCCGTTTCGACGGTGAAGCGGTCACAAAGATGGAAGATCTCCCGCGTCTCGTCGCCCGCTCGTCGATCGGTAAAAAAGTGGATCTGGTCGTACTGCGTGACGGCAAGGAGAAGACCCTTGCGGTCAAAGTCGGCACCTTGCAAGAACCCGAAATTGCGGATGCCACTCCGGCTCAAGAAGAAGCCAGAGGAGGCTTCAAGCTTGGTGTGCGCGTACAAGACTTAACCGAACAACTCGCGGAACAATTGCAGATTCCTGCCGACGGGGGCGTCGTGATCACAGCGGTGACACCAGGAAGTGCCGCCCAAAGCGCAGGATTGCAACGTGGCGATGTCATTCTCGAAGTCGATCGCGCAGCAGTAAAAAATGTAAAAGCGCTAAAAGAGCAGCTTGCGAAGGCCACAGATCAAGTGCTTCTCCTCATTCGACGTGGAGACGCCACGCTCTTCGTGCCTGTGGCGAGTAAGGAGTAAAGCGCGGCAAGCAACGACATGGAAACGACTGCGGGCCCTCCCTTCGAGGGCCCGCATATTTTTGCTTGACAGCAAAACGCGTGATCTTATTTCACGGTCCATGCGATTTGACAAATTCACGATCAAAAGCCAAGAAGCATTGAGCGAGGCACAGTCAAATGCCACGGCCCTTAGCCATGGCACGATCGAGTCTGCACATCTTTTGCATGCACTGCTTGCGCAACCCGAAGGCAGCACACTGCCGATTTTGCAAAAGCTTGGTGTCACGATCGATTCTCTCAAAGCGCGCGTCGAAAAAGCGCTTTCCCAACACCCGAAAGTGTCAGGTGCACAAACCAATCTAAGTCAGCGGTTGCTAAAAATTCTCGAAGCCAGTGCCCGTGAAGCCACGGCGATGAAAGACGAGTATGTCTCGACCGAGCATCTCTTAATCGCCATGGCTTCGGAAAAAGACGATCCCATGGGACGTCTCCTTCGCGACATGGGTGTCAGTCGCGATGCGATTTTGCAAGCTTTACGTTCTATCCGAGGGAGTGCACGCGTGACCGACCAAGACCCCGAATCAAAGTACCAGGCTTTATCCAAATATGGACGCGATCTCACCGAGGTAGCGCGCCAAGGCAAAGTCGATCCCGTCGTCGGACGCGACGAAGAAATTCGCCGCGTGATCCAAGTGCTATCGCGACGCACCAAAAACAATCCGGTTTTGATCGGTGAACCCGGCGTCGGCAAAACGGCGATCGTCGAGGGGCTTGCTCAACGCGTGGTCGCAGGCGATGTGCCGGAGTCGTTGAAAGATCGACGCGTGATCTCGCTCGATATCGGTGCCATGCTCGCCGGTGCCAAATATCGCGGGGAGTTTGAAGACCGACTCAAAGCTGTGTTGCGCGAAGTATCGGAAGCCGCTGGGGCCGTGATTTTGTTCATCGATGAATTGCACACGATCGTCGGTGCGGGAGCTGCCGAAGGCGCAGCCGACGCGGCCAACATGCTCAAGCCCGCACTTGCACGCGGCGAACTTCGCTGCATTGGCGCAACCACTCTCGACGAATACCGCAAACACGTTGAAAAAGACGCCGCTCTCGAACGCCGCTTTCAGCCTGTTTTCGTCGGTGAGCCGAACGTCGAAGATACGATTTCAATTTTGCGCGGACTCAAAGAACGTTACGAAGTGCACCACGGTGTGCGCATCCAAGATTCCGCGCTCGTTTCGGCCGCGACCTTATCGAATCGCTATCTCACAGATCGCTTCTTGCCCGACAAAGCCATTGATCTCGTCGACGAAGCCGCGAGCCGCGTACGGGTACAAATCGACTCCATGCCCGAAGATCTCGATCAACTTGAACGCAAGCGCACTCAACTCGAAATCGAGCGTCAAGCTCTCAAGAAAGAAAGCGATGCGGCGAGTGCAACGCGACTTGAAAAAGTCGAGCGCGAGATCGCCGAATTGCGCAGCGCAAGCGACGCCATGAAAGCACGCTGGGAAAACGAAAAACGCGCGATCGCGCATCACCGCGAGCTCAAAGAACGACGCGAAGAACTCAACGCCGAACTAAAGCGCGCCGAGCGTGCCGCCAACCTCGAACGTGCAGCAGAAATTCGTTACGGCGAGCTTGTGCAAATCGAGAAAGATATTCAAAACGAAGCGCAAAAACTTTCCGCATTGCACGAACACGGATCTTTGTTACGCGAAGAAGTGACGAGTGAAGAAATTGCCGAGATCGTTTCAAAATGGACGGGCATCCCAGTCAGCAAAATGCTCGAAGGAGAACTCGACAAACTTTTGCAGATGGAAACAAAACTTCGCTCGCGCGTGGTTGGCCAAGATCAAGCGCTGACGACAGTGTCGAATGCGGTGCGTCGCGCACGCGCCGGCTTGCAAGATCCCAACCGTCCGATCGGTTCGTTTATCTTCCTGGGCCCGACAGGTGTCGGCAAAACCGAAACTGCTCGCGCGCTCGCCGAGTTTCTCTTCGATGATGAGCAAGCCCTGGTGCGCATCGACATGAGCGAGTTCATGGAAAAGCATTCCGTCTCGCGTTTGATCGGCGCGCCGCCAGGTTACGTCGGCTACGAAGAAGGTGGCACGCTCACCGAAGCCGTGCGGCGCCGACCGTATAGCGTGCTTCTCTTCGACGAGATCGAAAAAGCACATCCCGATGTCTTCAATGTTTTGTTGCAAGTGCTTGATGACGGACGCCTCACCGACGGACAAGGCCGCACGGTCGATTTCCGTAACTGTGTTTTGATCATGACTTCAAACATCGGAAGTCAGTACATCATCGAGCTTGGCGAAGGCCAAGACGCGGAAATCGAACGACGCGTGCTTGATGCACTGCGCGCGCACTTCCGGCCTGAGTTTTTGAATCGAATCGATGACACAATTATCTTTCGCCAACTTGGACGCGAACAAATCGGGCATATCGTCACGCTGCAACTCGACCGTGTGCGCGCGCTGCTCGGTGATCGCCATATCACACTCGACGTTTCGCCGGAGGCGGTGGCCTGGCTCGCGGAAAAAGGTTTTGATCCGCAGTACGGCGCACGCCCGCTCAAGCGCGTGATTCAGCGCAGCCTGCAAGACCCGCTCGCCATGCAGATTCTCGAGGGGAAAATTCGCGATGGAAATCGCGTGCAAGTGGGAGTGGTCGCACGCGGCGATGCGCTGAGCTTCGCAAGCGCGTAACGCTCATCGCTCGCCCGCTTCGCACAAGCGCATCCACCGCGTACCATCCATTACACCACAAAACCGCAGTTCGAGTAGCGGGTTTGGACGTCACGCAAAGCATGCATATCGCACAAAGCGCACCTGACACAAAAATGTTTAGGGCGAGGTACCCAGACCAGCGGCCTTGCGTGCTGCATCGAGAATCGGTGCAGCGATATTGCGTGCGCGTTTTGCTCCGTCGCGCAGTACGTCTTCGAGATCGTTCGGGCGCTTCTCCCAGTCTTCACGACGCGCACGCATCGGTGCAAAATAATCGGTAAGCCGCGCGAGCAAATCCTTCTTCACGTCGCCGTAACCCAGCCCGCCGGCTTGTGCGCGCGCAAACATCTCTCGGCGCTCCTCCGGCGTCGCAAACAACGACCAAATCTGAAACAGAGATGTGTCGGTTGATTTCGAACCTTCGACGGGCGTCGAATCCGTCACGATACCCATCACGGCTTTTTTGATTGCACCCGGTACGCCGAACATCGGAATCGTATTCGCGTAAGACTTGCTCATCTTGCGTCCGTCGGTGCCAGGCACTACGGCCACATCGTCAAGTGTGTATGGCTCCGGCAACTTGAACACTTCGGAATATGCATGATTGAAACGCTGCGCTATATCGCGCGCCACTTCTAAGTGTTGTTTTTGATCCTTGCCAACTGGAACCAGATCCGCGTTAAAAATCAAAATATCCGCTGCCATCAGCACCGGATATGCAAACAAACCATGATCGGCCGCAATGCCCTGCCCAACTTTGTCTTTGTATGACACGCAGCGCTCGAGCAAACCCATCGGAGTGATCGTGCTTAAAATCCAAGCGAGCTCGCAAACCTCTGGCAAATCGGATTGGCGATACAAAATCGCGCGCTGCGGATCGAGTCCACATGCAAGATAATCGAGGGCTACACCACGGCAAAGTTTCGCGCGTAGCGCCGCGTCGCGCACCGACGTCATCGAGTGATAATCTGCAATAAAATATAACACTTCTGAGTGTTGTTCTTGCAAGGCAAGATATTGACGCAGCGCGCCGAAGTAGTTTCCGATGTGCAGCTCGCCCGAAGGTTGTGTTCCCGAAAGCACTCGCATCGTTTGTTCCCTTTCGCTCTCGTTATTTCGGTGCGTCCACGTAGGTAAGCCAGTGCTCGAAGCACAAGTCACGGCCATACACCGCATCTTGATAGCGCTTGAGCAAATCTTGGCTGACTGGCCCCGGTGTGCCGTCGCCGATTTTTTGACCATCGACTTCAACCACCGGCCACACACCTTGCGTCGTCGTCGTCAAAAACACTTCGGCCATCTCGAAAATTCGTGCAGGCGCAATCTCGGTCTCGAAAACTTGCCGCCCCGCATCGCGCGCGATCTCAATGATCGAGCGGCGCGTAATGCCCGAAAGCACGTATTGCAGCGACGGGGTGAGCACGTTGCCTTCGCGATCGACCAAGAACACATTGCTCGTCGGCCCTTCAGCGAGATTCTCGTTTTCGTCGAGAAGCAAAACTTCGTCAAAGCCTTCCTTGCGCGCGCGCCATTTCGCCGTCATCGGCGAAAGATACGATGCAGCAGCTTTCGCATGCGGCGGCATGGACTTCGGACGCGGCTTATCGCGCTCGCGTGCAATGCGCACGCGCAGCGTCGGTGCACGATGCGGCTTGCCTACACTTTTTTGTACAATGTCGATCTCCGGGTCATAGGCTGCCACGGCTACTGCCACGCGCGCATCCATCGGCACCACTTCGACTTCGATCGAAGGAATGTACGCGCAGATTTTTACATTCTTCGCACCCACGTTGGCCCGCAACGCTGCGAGCACTGCAGCCTCAAGCGCCTCGCGTCCAAGCGGCACCGGCAAGCCGATCAACTCCGCCGATTGCAAAAAACGTTCGAGATGTTCTTTCAAGCGAAACACCGCCGGCCCCTTTGGCGTCGGATTCACCTTCATATAATCGAAAACGAGCGAGCCACGCTGCAGACTGTGCGAAAGCAAATGCACCTGCGCCTTGTCCCAGTCCACGAGTGCTCCATCAATCCAAATTTTTCGCGCCGTCATCACTTCCCTCTCTTTACTCGCCCCGCACTTCGTTTTCGCCAGCCTACTTGCTCATTTTCTCGCCTATTTTCCGCGCTCGCCCTGCTTATTGCACCGTCGATGCGTTGCGCGGTCGGATGTCTGCGTTCGTAGCATGGCTCGGGGACCAATCCGCAAACTACTGCTACGCATCATGGCCGCGAATCGGCCGGGCACGCACCCAAAATGCGGCGGGAATGTACCACGCGCGAAGCACACACCAAGGCGCGTGAAGAATCTCGCAAAGCCAAAACAACAGGAATGGCAGACCGCATGAAGCGCGTTAAAATGCGACGCGGCGGGCCCCATGCTTCGGGTCCCCAAATCGCAAGTCTTCTTGCCGACGTAGCTCAGCTGGTAGAGCAGCTCATTCGTAATGAGCAGGTCATCGGTTCAAATCCGATCGTCGGCTCCATTTCAAATCTCACCACCCGCACCAACGCCGAAGACGTAATCCCACACAAAATCGCCGAACTCCGGCAACAGCCAACACCGCAGCCCTGGCGCGCAAAGCAGGAAAGGTACTCTCCATGGCCGAGCACTCCAACGCCGCAGCGATGCGCTGATTTCGAGTCGAATTTCTTTCTCCCTGCGTGTCTTTTTGTTTTTCCGTTCAAGGAATGCAGAGCGCACTCCGAACGATGGTGTTTTGAGAGCATATGCATTGGTTCGCCGCCCAAAATACAGAGGTCAGCAAACCTATTTTGATCATGAGGCCCGACACAAAAATGGATCAAAACACTTCCATCCACATTCCTCTTTTTTCACTGGAGCCTACGCTTGGCATCGTCGAACGGACAGACTTTCTCTGCCGTAGTGTCGCAGGTCGTCGCGTGTTGCACATTGGCTGTGCCGATTATCCGCTAACCATAGAACGAATGACCAATCCTGATTTTTTGCACCGGCGCTTATGTGATGCAGCGCAATATTGTGTAGGACTTGACGCCTCGCAAGAAGCACTACAAGCCATGCGCCAAACAGGTTTTACAAATCTCATCGAAGGCGACGCCTGCCAACTATCGAAAACCGTCCAAGAAAAATTTGATCTGCTTGTCGCCGGTGAAGTGATCGAGCATCTCTCGAACCCCGG
Organism: uncultured Geobacter sp.; assembly: GCA_964424225.1. Taxonomy (GTDB): domain Bacteria; phylum Myxococcota_A; class UBA9160; order UBA9160; family JADFDR01; genus JADFDR01. The sequence continues at coordinate 15,804 of CAYRID010000008.1, read as the reverse complement.
GCTTTTCTTCGAAGAAGCCGCTCGCTGCCTTACACCTGGCGGAGCCATTCTAATTACCGTACCCAATGCGTTTAACATCTTTCGTATTTTTCACTTACTTCGTGGCCGCGAAGTCGTACACAAAGATCACTGCTTCTATTTCTCGGCCAAAACGCTGGCCCACTTGGCATCACGCTCCGGTTTCGTTCTCGAAAAAGTCGGCTATACCGACCCTCTCGCCGGTGCGCGCTGGCGCCCGATTCTCTCGCGAATCTGGAAGCGCTTCATCCGACGCTTTCCTGTGTTTGGTCAATCCGTCGTCGCCGTGCTGCGAGTAGGAAATCCGCAAAATGCCAAGTGCCATGTGATCGACTAAATCCGGAAAAAGCGTACCGCTTCGCACGCAACGCATGCCAACCTTGATCATTCGTCTTTTGGGAGGAAAGCAAAATGATATTCCACACAAAAATGTTTCGGTTGGTTTTCTTAGCAATGATTTGGGTGGCACTGCCGGCAGTAACGGGGTGCGCGACTTCACGGGGAGAGCTTGCACTCGATGTGCAGCAAACGGCAAATCCAGAGTTGGGTGCAACGGTGCAAATCGTTTCGGTCAAGGATCAGCGTAAGTTTGAAATCAAACCCTCCAGCCCCGCGACGCCATCGCTTCGAGGCAATCAAATTCACGACGAAGCGCTCACAGTGCGCGCGATTGCACGCAAACGCAACGGCTACGGCATGGCTCTGGGTGATATCGTTTTGGAAGACGGGAGCGATGTCGAAACTCTCATACTCAATATTGTGACGCAAAGCCTGCGCCAAGCAGGCTATCGCGTAATCGAAGCGAATCCAGCCAATACCGAGCCAGCGACCCCGCTCGAAGTCGATATCGAAAAGTTTTGGGCATGGTTTACGCCGGGATTCTGGGCTGCCCATCTCGAATTCGAAGCACAAATCAAAATCGTCGGCCCCATTGCGCCGTTCGAGAATGGTCAGATTTGCCAAGGCCATGTTCGCCTTGCGACGCAGGCCGCCACAACGGGGGCTTGGCGCAACACGTTCAACAAAGGCATCGCGGACCTACAAAAAGACATCACACGCTGCGCAAAATAAAACACTCGACACTTTTTCGTGATTCCTATTTCTTCACCTCACGATTGCCAGTGATGGCTTCGTAGACATCTTCCAGTGTCACGACACGATCGGGTCGTGGAGCATCAAAAACAAGTTCCGCGCCGTCGAAGTGAATTTCGAGTGTCATACTTTCTTCGACGCTGATCATCGCCGCCATCTCGACACTCTTTTCTTTCTCACCTTCGACTCGACAACCGCCATAGGTGAGTTTGAGAAGTGCAGCACCGACGGGTGCTGGGAAGCGAAAGCCACTCGTCACTTCGAACGGTGGTTCGGCACCGAGCGGATACACAGAGTCGTATACGAAATCTTCTTCATTGAGCTGAATGCGCACAGAGCAGCGCTCGGGTTTTACCCAGGCTCCCCGCTCTTTCTTCGATTCTTCATCGAAATTTGGAATCAGCGGAATATTTTTGTCCACGATGGAAACTTCCACCCAACCGTGCGGATGCGCCAAGATGTAATCGCGTCGCTCCATGGCCAGCGTCGCCGCGCAGGCTGCAATCGAAAAGCAGAGCAAAAACAAAGTCGCTGTCTTCTTCATCCGTCCTCCTTTTGCCGATCCTGCACGGCACAACTCATTGCGCGAGCATGCGGCAATTCTCTTGGCCAACGCCTTGCATCATGACACAACTCACGCTCTTCACTCAAAAAATCAACCATCGCATGTCGTGCTAAGACGCGCGAAATTTCATGCAAATCAACGATACGTGCTTTAGGATTTGCGTGCTTCACGGAGCGCAGCGCAAAAAAGTGACACGAGGAGACCATGCAGTTTTTTTCAATTCATCCGGAAAATCCACAATTGCGCCTACTCGACCGTACAGCGGAAATTTTAAAGGAAGGCGGTGTCATCGTATACCCGACCGATTCCGCTTACGCGCTGGGATGCCATCTCGGCGACAAAGATGCCCTTGAACGCATTCGCCGCATTCGCAATCTCGACGAAAAACACAATTTCACTTTAATGTGTCGAGATTTATCTGAACTATCGACCTATGCACGCTTCGACACCCCTACTTTCCGTTTGCTCAAAGTGCACACACCGGGACCCTACACTTTTTTGCTTACGGCCACGAAAGAAGTCCCACGTCGCGTTTTTCATCCGAAAAAGAAAACCATCGGTCTGCGCGTTCCCGAACATCGCATCACGCAAATGCTGCTCGAACGTTTCGGTGCACCGCTGCTTTCGACGACCTTGCTCTTGCCCGGCGACGATCTGCCGCTGCAAGATCCGGATGAAATTCATCAACGACTTGAAAAGCATGTCGACTTGATGCTCGACGGTGGATTTTGTGGCAGCGAGCCTACTACGATTGTTGACTTAACCGGAGAGGCGCCGCAGGTTTTGCGCAAAGGCAAAGGCGATCCTACGCCTTTCGAAAGTTGATGCCTTCGCCCTACAGCGAAGCGCGCAAAAACGCCAACACATCCCGTGCAAATTCTTCCGGCATTTCACGGTGCGGAAAATGTCCCACATTTTCAAAAATACGAAATGCGTAGAGATTCAAAAAGCATTTTTCGATATTCGTAAAAAGATCGATACCGACGGCGCCATCTTCCCTTCCGACAAAGAAAAGAGTCGGTACGGTGGTCACCTGGGAAAGATTTTCAAATTGCTCGCGCGACTGACGTGCAAATGCACGGTAATAACCGATCGCTGCGGCAAGCCGACCGGGTTCGCGCAGGCCGGCTTTTAGTACTTCGAGGTCTTCTTGGGCCGGGCGCCAGTGTGGCGACCAATCGGCATAAAGTTTTTCAATCAACGCAAAATCGTGTCGGCGCGCAAATGCTTCAGCAAGCTTCGGCAGTTGAAAGAAAATCACGTACCACGAACGGCGAAGTTGTCTCCATCGAAATGGCGCATCATGCAAATGCGGCACACAACCCACGACAAGTTTTTCAATGTGTGCAGGCGCAAGATTGGCTGCGAGGTAAGCCGCATACGCTCCCCAGTCGTGCCCGATCACGAAGGCACGCTCAAAACCCAGTGCATCGATGAGAGCGATCGCGTCGCGTGCAAGCGCCGTCACCGAATAATCACCGTCGGAGGCAAGACTCGTCGGAAAGTAGCCGCGCAAGAATGGCGCCACCACGCAATAGCCCGCTTGCGCAAGGCGTGGCAGAAGTGCGCGATACGAATACGCGGTGTCGGGAAAGCCGTGCAGGCAAAGTACGAGCGGGCCTTCGCCTTGCGTGAGATACGCGAAGTCGATTCCATTGGCGCGAATTGTTTTGAGTTGCATTGCGGTGTCTCGCGTCATTCCAAATACAGAGCAGACTGAAGAGCAGATCGAAACCAAGACTACACTTTCGAAGGCATTTCCCGCTAGAATCGCAGCGTGAATCACAAATCTACTACATCTGCGCCGTCGACACTCTCACTTGCCACCAAAGTCGGTTACGCCTTTGGCGACCACACGCTCAATCTTTCCCTCTCGGTGCTCACACTTTTTTATCTCAAATTTCTCACCGAAACGGTTGCTCTCGATGTGCGACTGGCCGGCACGATTTTCCTGGTCGGTCGCTTCGTCGATGCCATTACCGATCCGATCATGGGCAAAATTTCTGACGCCACGCCGTGGAAAGCGGGCCGACGCCGCCCCTATTTTTTAATTGGCGCGATTCCCTTCGGACTCAGCTTTGCGCTCTTGTGGCAATCTTTCAGCGTCGAATCGCAGACTACACAATTTATTGTCTATTGCGGAATTTATATTTTTTTTAGCGTTGCCTCGACAATCCTGGCCGTCCCCTACCTCGCGCTTTTGCCTGAACTCGCTCAGCAATATCATGAGCGCACCACACTCAGCACCTATCGCTCCATTGGCTCCGTACTCGGCACATTACTTGCCGCCGTCGCCACACTCTGGCTAGTAACACTTTTTGGTGATGGAACACGTGGCTATCGCGACATGGGCATCGTGTTCGGCATCTGGCTCGCCGCACCCTGGATTCTCGTTTTCTTTACGACCTACGAACGCTTTGCAGCCAATGCCCGCACTCCGACTGCTGCATCGGTGGCATGCCGCAGCGAGAATGCAGCATCCACGACGTCCTCCGAAATTGCGAGTGGACTCCGCGCGCTCGTCACGCATCGCTCGTATCAAAAGCTCGTCGGCATTTATCTCTTCGCGCGAATGGCCGTCGATCTCACGGGCAGCATCTTCGTATTTTATTTCGCGTACTGGCTCGCACGCCCGGAAGATCTGCCATCAACCCTCGCTACGCTTCTTGTCTGCGTCGTCGCTTCTTTGCCCATCTGGCTAAAAATTTCACAGCAAATGGGCAAACGCACTTTGTTCTTGTGCGGCGTTTCGTGGTGGGTCGTCATTTTAATCCTACTCTTTTTTGCGACACCCGAATGGCCACGCTGGACATTGTATGCGCTCGCTGCAGCAAGCGGTGCTGGCTATGCCGTCGCCGACATGATGCCATGGTCGATGCTCGGCGATGTTATCGACGAAGATGAACTTCGCTCGGGCGAGCGACGCGAAGGCCTTTACTCGGGCGTGTTCACGTTCGTACGCAAACTCGGTGGAGGGCTTGCCGTGTTTTTGATCGGCCTCATCCTCGGCGCAACGTCTTTCCTCGAAGGCTCGGCACAGCAACCTGCTTCTGCAATCTTTGCAATTCGTGCACTCACGAGTCTTGCACCGGCGGCGCTGCTAGCCCTCGCAGCCTGGATCGCCGCTTCCTACCCACTCAGCGCACAAGCACACGCAGAAATTTTGCGTGCGCTGGAAATGCGATCACAACGCAAAGATGAAAAAATCATCGAATAAAAAATCGGGTGCGAAAATTACTTCAAATCGAGCAAACCGCAGCGACGGAAGGCACCGTCGAGAAACCGGACGACATTTCGATCCCACATAAACGAAACATGCGCGCCTTGATACCAGAAAATTTGCGGCTCTTGCCAGTGCTTCCAGAGGGCGTGGACGTGACGCGCAGGAGCGAGGCGATCCGAAATTCCGGCAAATAAAACGCGCCGCTCTACCGGCGGCGTCGGCATAACACAGAATGGTGAAATAACACGATAAGCTTGTTGCATCTTTTCGATGCGAAGCCCGACAGATTTCTGCGCTTGTGCGACGAATGTTGGGCTGTGCAATTCGAGAAGCTCCGCAAAGTCTGTGACCGGCACGCCCGAAACGACTGCGTGAAGTTTTGGATCGAAACCCGAAAGCAGCGCTGCGGTGTAGCCCCCGAGCGAAATGCCATACACCGAAACCGGTCCATCGCCTTGCGTACGCACCCAGCCAAGAATTCGCCGCAAATCCCAAATTGCCTGCGCCTCCGCATGCAGAGTGTCGAGCACGTCACCCGCGAGATAACCGTCGCCACTCAGTCGCCCAATTTTGCGATGGCCATGCAGTGGCAGCGTCGGAATCACGAGGTTGAAGCCCAGTTTTTTTTGCAACCACTCAGGACGAAAAAGTCCAAGATCCATCAGCGGAAAACCCATTTGATAGCCGTGCACGCAGACGAGCCAAGGCGCATTGGGCTCGGTCGTCCTTAACACCCAAGCATGCGCTGTGCGGTTGGCTGAATACGAAAGCCAGCGTTCGCGACCCGGCTCACCCATGCGCGGCTCGTACTCGCTAGCAAACGAAAGATGCTGGTACGCAATGCCACGCACAGTACACCATTTTGAGTCATACGATTTTAGCAACGGCGGTTCGAAATGATATGCAGCCGGATCTTTATCAAAACCTTGTTCGTGAAAATAAGCGAGCGCCACATCGACTTCGTTTGCAATGCGCCGCCAGTGATCTCCCTCGGGCATCGGCACAAAGAGCTGCATGCCGGCAAGCAGCGCATCGTCGAAGACAACCTTGGCGGCGAGTGCAGGCGAAAGCTTGGGGTCTGGTACGTCCGGTTCCGTCGGTGTTTGCACGACGGAAGTCATTCCTGCCGCAAACCACGCACCAATCGTCACCGACAACAAGCCAAGCGAAACGAAAAAACCAAACGCAATCCACGCCGGAATCCAAAGCAAAATTCCAAGCAATGCGCCAAGGCTCATGAACTGCACGATGCGCCGATCGCCCGACCACAAGAGCAGCGCAACTCCACTTGAAAGCAAAAGCATCCCCGGTAAGCCTGCCACCAAGAATGCGCCCACGCCGCGCTGCGCCATGAATAGCCAAGCCAAGCCTGCGATGATTGGAACCACCGCTTGCAGCGGCCAGCGCGGTTGCTCGTTCATGCTCATTCCCTTTCGCTTGATTTCGCTCGATGAAAGCTTGATGCAAAGACGAATTTGAAATCGCCCCAATCGCCAAACAACGGCGCTCGAGTTCTTCACGCGTAGAGCGACATCCTAGCATCTCTACCTATCGACTTCGCTGCGCAATTTCTTCGTACAATTTTGCGTACAGCCATTCAAACAAAGCTCGTGCACTCGGCGCACACGCCGCAGGATGCTAGGGTTACACCGAAACATATTTCGATTCTGCCATCGCAACATCCACCGCAAAACTTGAATGTACGCCCGGAAGGAACAAATCATGAGCCACGATGCAATCGATCGCTCAGCGATTTCAATCCTTCCCGTTGTACCCGAATGGCCCAATGCGGGCGGGCGCCGCATCGTGTTTCTGCTCGACACTTCGAGTGCAACGGAAGCCACAATCTTACAGCGATGGATTGCACAAAACTGCGCACTCAATAAGACGCTACGCGTCGATACCGCTCCCCTTCCGCCGTCGCGGCGACGCAAAAAAAATCCCAACTTTGCTGCAAAACTCGAAATGGCACTGCACGCCGACGACGATCCGCTGCTGGCCCCGCTGCGCATTGCTTGGTTACCAAAAGAAGTCGCTGGCGCGCGCAAAGTACGTTTTCGCGATCTTCTGACGTTTCGCGATCCGCGTGATCCAAGTTGGATTCGCGAAAAATGGACGTTGCGTTTTCAACCCGATCGCTGCCGCATTGTCTGTGGACAGCCGGCGCCCCTCTCCGAATTGAATCGACGTTGGCTTGAAACCAACGCAACACCTGACACTTCGATGCGTAATTTTATTTACTTTGTTGCTCTACAAGCTGGACTCGCCCTCGAGCGCGCCGAGCGACAATTGCGCGGTATGCGCTATAAAGTGCCGCGTTTCATACACGAAGATCTGCTGGGCAGTGCACGCTTTCGCTCCGGACTTTCCAGCATTTGTCGCGAACATGGAAAAAGTGAAACGCGCGCACTGCGCGATGCCAAACGCTATCTCAAAGAAATCGCTGCCACCCACAGCCCCTTTGTGATTGATCTCGCCGCGCGCTTGATTCGCTGGTTGCATACGCGAAGTTACTCAAATCTGAGTTACGACCAAGAAGGTCTTAGCAAAATTTACGCACTGGCCCAGCGACGTCCTGTAATTTTTTTACCGTCGCACAAGTCGAATCTCGATCACCTCGTCTTACAATACGTACTCTACGAGAATGGACACCCGCCCAACCACACGGCCGGCGGTATCAACATGAATTTTTTCCCTATCGGGGCTTTGCTGCGCCGCAGTGGGACCTTTTTCATCCGCCGCAGTTTTCGCAATAACTACATTTACAAATTTGTGTTACGCCAGTACGTCGAATACTTGATCGAAAATCGTTTTCCACTCGAATGGTATATCGAAGGAGGACGCTCACGTTCCGGAAAACTTTTGCCGCCGCGCTTTGGCATGCTCGCTTATGTCGTCGATGCCTATCGCTGCGGACGAAGCGAAGACGTCATTCTCGTGCCCGTATCCATTGCCTACGATCAAATTCCAGACGTCTGCGACTACACTGAGGAGCAGCGCGGCGCAAAAAAACAAAAAGAAAATTTGGGTTGGTTCGTACGCGCTCTGCGCACCCTGCGTCAGAAAAACGGCGAAATTCATTTGCGATTTGCAGCACCGATCTCGCTGCGTGAACACCTCGGATCTCCGTCGGTGTGCAGCGAGACTCACGGCGATTCTCCCGATCTTGGAATTCAAAAACTCGGCTTTGAGGTCTGCGTGAGGATCAATCGCGTGACCCCCATTACGCCCATCTCTCTCGTCACACTCTCTCTGCTCAGCGCCGATGACCGCGCACTCTCTCTTGAGGAAATTCGGCTCGAACTGTGCGACATCCTCACCTATGTTGCACAGCGCAATCTTCCGACCACTATACCTTTGCAGCTTCACTCTGAAGCGAGTATTTGCGAAATTTTGCAACCCTTGATCCGCAACGGAATTGTGACTTGCTTTTCCGAAGGACAAGAAAATGTGTATGCTATTGAGGCGGGTGCTTATCTCAGTGCGGCGTACTATCGCAATACGATCATTCATTTCTTCTTAACGGGCGCCATTCTCGAGCTCGCGCTGCTGGGCGCAATGCGAAAAACGAAAGAAGATCCAGTCACTCGCTTTTGGTCTGAAACACTCGCCATCCGCGATCTTTTGAAATTTGAATTTTTCTTCGCCGACAAAGAATCGTTTCATCGTGAAATCCGTAGCGAACTTCTTTTGCTCGACTCGCATTGGGAAAATTTGCTTCGTCAAGGCGCAGAAGGCGTGCGGACTCTTTTGCAGCGCATTCGACCCTTGAAAGCTCATCTTGTTTTGCGCCCGTTCTTTGCCGCCTATCGCATCGTCGGAGATGCACTGGAAAAGCACGAGATCCGCACCAAAATCGATGAAGAAAATTTCTTGGCAAGCTGTCTCGCGCTCGGGAAACAATATCGTCTGCAACAACGCATACGCAGTTCGGAGTCACTCTCGAAAGTACTTTTTGCCACGGCGCTCGATTTGGCGCGCAATCGCAACCTGCTCACGACATCTACCGACATCGCTGCACGACGCACTCAATTTGCAAAAGAAATTCGCGATGTCTTACACCGCACAGATACCATCCAAGCACTCTCCGTCAGTCGCCGCGCTGGCTTGATCGAATAAATCTTGTACGAAGGAGGAAAGGCATGGCATCTCTAGAAAAGAAGAAATCCTTAACGAAAAACTCGCTACGCCTCACACAAAACGTACGCCCACTTCACTATGCACTGGAAGTCGAAGTGGATCCAGCGTGCAGCAGTCAGTACCGCGGCAGTGTACGCATCGAACTTGCACTCGACACGCCACAACGTGCAATCGAGTTGCATGCACGAGATCTCCACGTAACAGAGCCCAAACTGCAAATTGGCGAAAAAACTCTCGTCGGAAAAATTACGCCTCAACCCAGGCGCGAAACAATTCGTATTGCATTTTCGAATGTCATCGCAAAAGGCACTGCCATGCTCGAACTGCATTTCACGGGAAAACTGCGCTCGGATCTGCGTGGCTTGTATGCCGCCGCTTCGGGCCAGCGCAAGTATGCCGTCACGCAGCTCGAAGCGACGGATGCTCGCTGCTTCTTTCCGTGCTTTGATGAACCTGACAAAAAGGCGTGTCTCACTCTAAGCGTCGTCACAGCGACAAAAAACAGTGTAATTGCTAACGCGCCGGTTGAAAATACGACTCCACTCTCCAACGGAAAGAAGTGCGTCCATTTCAAAACCACACCCAAAATCTCAAGCTATCTCTATGCACTTGCCGTCGGTGAATTCGAAAGTTCAAAGCCCGTAAAAGCCGGCAAAACCGAAATTCGCATTTGGTACGTTCCGGGAAAAGGTGCACTCACCAAGTTTGGGCTCGAAGCAGCCCGAGAAACTCTCCTGCGTTTGGAAAAGTACTTTGATCTCGCCTACCCCTATACCAAACTCGATCTCGTAGCCGTTCCGGATTTTGAATTCGGTGCAATGGAAAATGTGGGAGCCGTTTTTTTTCGGGAAACGCTTTTGCTTTGTGATCCCAATACCTCAACGCTCTCCGAGAAGAAACGACTCGCCGAGGTGATTTGCCATGAGATTGCCCATATGTGGTACGGAAATCTCGTCACGATGAAGTGGTGGGACGATCTCTGGCTGAACGAAGCCTTCGCGACCTGGATGGCGTTTTATATCGTCGCGGATTGGAAACCCGAATGGAAGATGTGGAACGACTTTCAGCACTACCGCACAGCCGCACTCGATCTCGACGCTCTGAGCAACACCCATGCGATCTACACAAAAGTAAGTCGACCAGAAGAGGCCACGCAAAACTTTGATTTGATTACATATGAAAAAGGTGCTTCGGTGTTGCGGATGCTCGAACACTATTTGGGCGGAGAAAAATTTCGCCGTGGCATACGCGCCTACATCTGCAAACACCGTGAAGGCAATACCGTCGCAGCAGATCTCTGGGCAGCGCTTTCCGCAGCCTCGGGAGAGCCGGTAGAAAAGATTGCGCAGGCCTGGATTACACAAGAAGGATTTCCGCTGCTTCGAATCCGACCTCTTGAAAAAAATGGCAAAAGCTCTTTGGAATTGCGGCAAGAGCGTTTCTGCGCCGATACGATCCGATCGACGAAAATCCAGAAAATGCGCTGGCCCATTCCTTGGGTTGGAAAGATCTACACAAATTCGCGACAATCACGCGACACCAAATTTCTCCTGACGCAAGCTCGCGGCACACACGAAAATATTGGCAAGGTAAGTCTGCTCTACGGCAATTCCGAAGAGGCCGGTTTTTTTCGTCCACTGCATGCCCCCGAAAACCATCGTGCACTCATCGAAAACTTTGCGGCGCTTTCGACAATCGAACGGATGGGGCTTCTAAGTCATACCTGGGCGCAGGTGCGAGCGGGCTATGTACCGCTCGCTGCATTTCTTGATTTGTTGCCAGCGACCCGCACGGAGAAAGATCCCGACGTTCTCAAGACGTTACGTGCGCCATTGATGTTTCTCGACGAGCAAGTTGCAGCTGCGTCCGGAGCCGACATTCGACATCGCTTTCGAAATCGACTGATCGAGATCTTTGGCGAACAATTGCTCGAGCTAGGCTGGGTGCCTGACACGGAAGAATCACTTGACACAAAAGTGCGTCGAAGCACAATCGTCGCCATTCTCGGCGAAACTTTACGCTGGGAAGCTTGTACTCGTGTAGCACGCGAGCAGTGCGAAAAATATCTCGACGATCATGCAGTACTCGAAGCCAACCTCGTCGATGCAGTCGTCCATATCGCTGCAAGCACAGCCGATGCCGTACTCTACGCAAAGCTTTACGAAAACATGCAATCTGCCAGGACACCACAAGAGCGCAAGCGTTTTTTGCTCGCGCTTGCTGCGCCACAAGACGCAAAACTCATAGCGCAGACCTTGCGCATGGCACTCACTGACGCCGTTCCGACGCAAGACGTTGCAATGCTTCTCGTACGTTTGTTCCAAAATGAATTTGCGCGGGAAGCGACGTGGAAGTTTATTCAAGCTCGCTGGCCGCGCGTTTCAAAGCGCCTCACACCGATGATGGTCGCACGCCTCATCGAGGCTACGCCCGCATTGCAAACGGCTGCACATCAAAAAGAAGTCACGACATTTTTCAAGACTCATCCTGCACCGACGGGAGAACGAGCACTGCGCCAAGCGCTTGAGCGCTTCCGGCTCAACACCGCACTCCGTCGGCGCGCCGTACCACAGCTTCGCGACTGGCTTGTCAATCGAAATGGTGAATGAAACCTAAAAGTGCGTCAATTTTCAGAGCGTGAAATCGTTGCTCGAGTTAGCGCACTGCACCCGATTCAAAACGCGACTTATCCATCGCAACATGCAGCGCAGCCTCGCGCGTGATCTTGCCCGATTGCACGAAAGTTGCGAGACAATCATCCATCGCTTGCATGCCATCACGCTTACCCGCTTGGATCAGCGACGGAATCATCGGAATATTTCCTTCGCGAATCAAATTGGGAAGTCCCGAAGTGCGCAAAAGAATTTCATGTGCAGCACAGCGCCCTTTTCCGTCGGAAGTTCGCAAAAGAAGTTGTGACACTACGGCCTGTAATGATTCCGAAAGCATCGTGCGTGCCTGCGCTTGCTCGGCCACCGGAAAGGCATCGATAATACGATCAATCGTTTTCGCAGCATTGTTCGTATGCAACGTTCCAAAAACGAGCGCACCCATCTCGGCCGCAGTCATCGCAAGCGAAATCGTTTCGTAATCGCGCATTTCGCCGACCAAGACCACATCTGGATCTTGGCGAATCGCCGCGCGCAGTGCATTGGCAAACGACTTTGTGTGATGTCCCACTTCGCGATGCGAAAAAATACTCTTCTTATTTTGGTGCACGAATTCAACGGGCTCTTCAATCGTAACAATATGTTTCGACTGATTTTCGTTGATGTAATTGATAACACCAGCAAGTGTCGTCGATTTCCCAGATCCTGTCGGACCCGTCACGAGTACGAGCCCCGAAGTAAGGTTGGCCAGCTTGTAGAGTGCATCCGGAGCACCGAGCTTATCGAGAGGGACGATTTGCTCCGGAATGATGCGCATCACCGTGCCAGGGCCTTTTTCCTGCATGAAAAAGTTCACACGAAAACGGGCCAGCCCTTCGATCGCATACGCAAAATCGAGATCACCCGTCTTCTCAAACTCAGCCCACTGCTCGTCATTTGCTACTTCGCGCATCGCCTGCGCGGCACTTTCGCGTGTCAGCACCGGTTGTCCAACTACTGCGCCGACGATTCCCGCTCGGCGCATTCGCGGTTCGAGTCCCGTCGTAAAATGCAAGTCGGAACCGCCCTCGGTTTTGAGCTGCGCCAGCAGTTCATTGATCAAGCCCATGCTCACGCTCCTCCCAGCTTCTTTGGGTCTTCGCAATGCTTGAGCGCTTCTTCTTTCGTAATCGTGCCGCTTGCCACGAGCTTCGCGAGGGATTCGTCGAGAAGTCCCATGCCTTGCGAAGCGCCCGTTTGCAAAATCGATCCAATTTGAAACGTCTTGTTTTCGCGAATCAAATTCCCAACAGCCTTGGTCACAACCAGCGTTTCAAGTGCCGGCACACGCGCCTTCTTGTCCGCCGTCGGAATCAAACGCTGCGAAATCACGGCGCGCAGCGATTCCGAAATCATCATGCGAATCTGACTTTGTTGATCCGGCGGAAAAGCGCCAATCAAGCGATTGATGGTGCGAATCGCATTGTTTGTATGCAAAGTGCCAAGTACGAAATGACCTGTCTCTGCGGCACTGATCGCAAGCGAAATCGTTTCGAGATCGCGAAGTTCACCAATCACAATCACATCGGGATCTTCGCGCAATGCTGCGCGCAGTGCGCGCGCAAACGAACCGGTGTGCTTGCCCGCTTCGCGCTGATTCACCGTCGCCATCTTTGAAGTGTATAGATATTCAATTGGATCTTCGACGGTGAGTATGTGGTCAGCTCGCTTTTCATTGATGAGATTCACAAGCGCCGCCATCGTCGCTGATTTGCCGCAACCCATCGGACCCGTAAGTAAAACCATCCCTTGATGAAATTCCGTGAAACGCTCTAGTGTCGGAGGCAAATTCAACTCTGCAAGTGTCGGAGGGTTCGGTGGAATTACACGAAACGTCGCATCGAAACCGCGTTGTTGACGATACGCATTGGCGCGAAAGCGTCCAACACCGTCGATGGTATATGCGAAATCGACTTCTCCAAATTCATCCAACTGTTGCGTCTGCTCCGCGGTCAAGATCTCACGAATCATGGCCTCTGCTTGCGCACATGAGATCGCTTCGGAACTTTGGTCAATGAAGTTGCCTGTGATGCGCATTCGCAGTGGCGCACCACTATGAATATGCAAATCACTCGCTCTGATTTCTGCAGCCCGCGCAAGATACGCATCAAGTTGACGACCCGATACGGAAATGGGCTTCACCAATTCTGCCGCTTGCGCTGTAGTCGTTTGTGAGGTTTCCGATTTTCGTAACGGAGAATCCTCGGCATCACCAAAGAGACTTTCCGCAGCACTCGCTTGGGTTGTCGGCGCAGGCGAAGCAACTGCTTGCGGCGGGAACGGCGCAGTTTGTGGCGATCCCGTTGGCGCTGCCGCAGGGGCCGCCGCATTTTCCTGCGCTGACGATGACGCAATATTGCGTTGTTGATCGAGCACTTGCTTGCGAATTTGATGCAAACGACGCAGTTGATTTGGATCAATCCATCCTTGCTGCAAAAGAATATCGCCCATCTCGACACTGCCTTGGTAACTTTGGAAAAGTTGCATCGCGTGAGTGTGCTGTTCGGCAGTAATCAGCTTGTAATGCACTGCAAGCTTTCCAAGCAGTGCTTCAGCTTGAGCATTGATCGACATAGACTTCCCGTCTTCTTGGTTCTTGGCAAAAAAACGCTACGCATCATTTCCAACGAGGCAAAATCGCAGCGGCACCATTTCAAAAATTCATCCACAACAAACAGCATTGCGTCCGGCGCGTTTTGCACGATAAAGCGCATCGTCTGCAAGACGCAACAAACCCTCGGGCGTTTTTGCACTGTCTCCAATTTCCGCAACGCCAATACTCAACGTCGGCTCCACACGAACTCCATCCTTGCAAAACTCATGCTGCATGATCGTCTTGCGAACTCGTTCTGCAAAATCGCATGCCACCGTAAGATCGAACTCCGGCAAGCAAACGACAAACTCATCCCCACCAAAACGGCAACCAAAGCCATTCTGCGCAAGCAATCCACGAATCACCGAACCAACTTCGGCAATGCAATACGACCCCATTTGATGGCCATAGCTATCGTTGAGGCTCTTCAACCCGTCCATATCCATCATCAATACACAAAGTGATTTTTTATCTTTGCGCGCTTCGGCAAAAACCTGCGCATACTCGAGATCGAACGAACGCTTCACCAGCAAGCCCGTCAGCGCATCAACATTCATCAAACGGTCAATTTCGTGATGGTATTTTTCTTCAATCGCATCAAGAAATGTAAATTTCAAAATTGTGTCACCAAGAAAAATCTTGTCGCCCTCACTGAGTAGCGCCGACTTGGCGAGCTTGGCGTTCACGTAAGTACCGTTGCGACTGCCAAGGTCTTCAATCGAAAACGAATGATTCTCCGAGTCCACATGAATGCGCGCATGAATACTCGAAACCGCTTGATCGGAAATCACGAGCGTCGCACGAGTGGCACTACGCCCAAGCACAAGACCGTCTTCATTCAAGAGATAACGTTTGCCAAGTTCTTTCCCATGAATGACGAAGAGCACCGCCGTACGCGTTTCTTCCGTCGGCTGCTCTGCACGATGAAACAAGCGAACAAGTGTATGGTCACCTTGCGTCGTCAAAAACGGACTCCCGACTTTACTTCCGGTTGCGCACCCCAATCCCTGGCGATGAAGCGTGCGCGCACCTGCACCATCTGGCGAAGCGCACCGTCCCCTTCTCATCGTTTCGCAGGAAGCCGCCCTTTAGTCTTGTCGCAACCGACGAAAAGCAATGCTCTAAAATCTCCCTCGACCAAAGTGCGCCCGCACTGCGATACGCAACTTTACGGCAAAACCAGGGCAGCACCGCAAGTCACCGCACCTGCCAGAAAAAAATCGGAGCTCACGTCCAGCAAGCGCGATATTCTGAGCGACGAAACAAGCCGTTCGACATTTCCTCCGACCGTTGCCTTGCACCCATGCAAACCGAAGCATCCAAACATCTCGCCGACAAACCTTCACTGGCTCATTGCTCAACACACGGATTGAAGTTTCCTCTCAAGAGCGCATGCCCACTTTGCCTGCACGGTTTATCGACGGAGTTCGCACATCGCCCGCGTGATCGACGCACGTTTGGCGGAATCGTTGGCCTTGCCATCATCGGCCTCTTGCTCGCCGTCATGCCCATGTCGTGGATTGAA
>CAYRID010000007.1:29510-44776 GCA_964424225.1 uncultured Geobacter sp. | reverse complement strand
TTGCGCATTGCAAAAATTCACACAGCCAATTCGTTCTCGAAAACACATCGCCGAGTCGCAAAAGAACGGGCACGCAACTCATCGGTTGCATGCCCGTCATCGACACCAAAAAGTGTTTACAGCACCCTCAACGCGACGCTTCGAGTCGTTGCCTCAACTCGGCCAGTTCCTTGCGCAGCGCCTTGGGCACACGATCGCCAAATTGATCGTAATACTTCTCGATCAGCGGAATCTCGTTTAGCCAACCTTGAACATCGACGTGCAAAAGCTCCGCGAGCGCCGCCTTCGGCACATCAAGCCCATCGAGATCAAGCGCCTCTTCACTCGGCAGATTTCCAATCGGCGTTTCAATGGCCTTCGCCGTGCCTTCGCAGCGCTCAAAGACCCACTTCAACACGCGGCTGTTTTCTCCAAACCCGGGCCACAAGAAACGACCATTGCTTCCCTTGCGAAACCAATTGGTGTAGAAAATCTTGGGCAGCTTCGCGCCCGCCCGCTCGCCCGTTTTGATCCAGTGCCCCCAATAGTCGGCCATGTTGTAACCGCAGAACGGAAGCATCGCCATCGGATCACGACGCAGTTCTCCAACGGTACCCGCAGCGGCTGCCGTCTTTTCGCTACTGATGATCGAACCAAAGAACGTGCCCTGCACCCAGTCGCGCGCTTCGTTGACGAGCGGCACCACGGTGGCGCGGCGACCGCCAAACAAAATCGCACTGATCGGCACGCCGTTTGGATCTTCCCACTCCGGCGCAATCACCGGACACTGCGCCGCGCTCACCGTAAAACGCGCATTGGGATGCGCAGCAGGCGTTCCCGTTTGCGGCGTCCACGGCTTGCCCTTCCAATCCGTGAGCTTCGCCGGTGGTGTCTTCGTCATATCTTCCCACCACACGTCGCCTTCCTCGGTGAGTCCCACATTGGTGAAAACCGTATTCTTGCTCACCGTGCGCAGAGCATTCGGGTTCGACTCGAAACTTGTACCTGGCGCAACGCCAAAGAAGCCGGCTTCCGGATTGATCGCATACAGCCGACCATCCTTGCCAAACTTCATCCAAGCAATGTCGTCACCGATCGTCTCGACCTTCCAACCCGGAATCGTCGGTGTGAGCATCGCCAAATTGGTTTTGCCACACGCACTCGGATAGGCCGCGCAGATGTAGCGCGCAACTCCCGTCGGATTCGTGATTTTCAAAATCAGCATATGCTCGGCGAGCCAACCCTGATCGCGCGCCATCGCCGAAGCGATGCGCAGTGCAAAGCACTTTTTGCCAAGCAGTGCATTGCCGCCATAGCCCGAGCCAAACGACCAAATCTCACGTGTTTCGGGAAAATGAACGATATAGCGATTCTCGGGATTGCACGGCCACGGCACATCTGCTTTGCCGTTTTCGAGTGGCGCACCGACGGAATGCATACACGGCACGAACTCACCGTTTGCACCGAGCACATCGAGCACTTTCTTTCCAACGCGCGTCATGACATGCATGCTCGCAGCGACGTACGGCGAATCGGTCAGCTCGACACCAATGTGTGCAATGGGAGAACCCACCGGACCCATGCTAAACGGAATTACATACAACGTGCGACCCTTCATGCAGCCGTGAAAAAGCTTCTGCAAGGTGTCGCGCATTTGTGTCGGATCGATCCAGTTGTTCGTCGGTCCCGCATCGATGGCGTTTTTCGAACAAATGAAAGTGCGATCTTCCACGCGCGCCACGTCCGCCGGATCCGAGCGCACGAGATAAGAATCCGGGCGCAACTTCGAATCGAGCTGGATCGCCGACCCGGACTTCAAAAGCAACCCCATCAATTGCTCAAACTCTTGTTTCGATCCGTCGCACCAATGAACAGCCTGCGGCTGAGTCAACGCAGCCATTTCTTCCACCCACTTCAAGAGCTTTTGATTCGTTGTCGTTGGCATGATCCTGTCTTTCCTTCCTGAATGATTAAGCACCAATACAAATCGGCTTCGACCTCCTCACGGCGACCAAAGCCATCTACACTCATTTACGTCATGGAATATTCGGAAGCTGCAACCCGGCGATCTCTTCCATCAATCGCACGACTTGGCGGCTGTATCCGTATTCGTTGTCGTACCAAACATAAAGCACAACGTGCTTGCCCGAAGCGATCGTGGCCACCGAATCGACGACGCCCGCATGGCGATTGCCGACGATGTCCGTCGATACGACTTCATTCGAAGCCGTGTAATCAATCTGATTCTGGTACGGCGAATCGAGCGAGATTTTGCGCAAGAAGTCATTGATCTCGTCACGCGAAACTTCACGTTCGAGCTGCAAATTCAAAATCGCAAGCGAGACATTCGGCGTCGGAACGCGAATCGCATTGCCTGTAATCTTGTCGGTGAGTTCCGGGATCGCCTTCGCTACCGCTTTGGCCGCGCCCGTCTCCGTCACCACCATATTGAGTGCGGCGCTACGACCACGACGCGGCTTCTTATGATAATTGTCGATTAAATTTTGATCATTCGTATAGGCATGACAACTTTCCACATGCCCGTGCACGATGCCGTACTTCTCATGCACAACTTTCAAAATCGGCACGATCGCATTCGTGGTACAGCTCGCGGCCGAAAGAATCGGCCCCGCATCGCGCGCACCTTGATGATTCACGCCATACACAATATTGGGAATATCCCCCTTGCCCGGCGCCGTCAGCACCACCGTCGAAATTCCGGGCGCCTTCAGGTGACGGCTCAAACCTTCGCGGTCGCGCCACTTTCCGGTGTTATCTACGAGAAGTGCGTCTTTGATGCCGTATCGCTTGTAATCGACTTCTTCAGGAGTGTTGGCATAGAGCAAGCGAATCATATTGCCATTGGCAACGAGCGCATTTTCTTCATGATCGAGCGCGATCGTACCCTCGAAGTGTCCGTGCACGGAGTCGCGTCGCAGCAAACTGGCACGCTTGCGCAAATCTTCTTCTGCCGTCGGGCGCACAACGACCGCACGCAAACGAAAATTATCTCCGCCGCCCGCCATACCGATCAAAATTCGCGCAATCAAACGCCCAATGCGACCAAAGCCATAGAGCACCACATCTTGCGGTTCCGAACGCAGCGGCTTATGGCCCGTCGCCACTTTCGCAAAGGTGTCGTAAATAAAATTTTCGACGGAAACTTTGTTCGCGCACTCGCGATAGCGCATAGCGAGTTTCCCGAGATCTACACGAACCGGTGACAGATCGAGAGCGGCGATTGCTTGCAAAAGCGGAAAAGTTTCTACCACCGATAAATCGGTACCAAGCATCTTTCGTGTGTAGCGATGCGCTTTGATGATGTCGATCGGCGTCTTGTGCACCAGCGATACGCCAAACACCTTGGTGATGACACCGTGTTCGCGATACAACCGGCCTAGGACCGGAACCATCGATTCGGCAATTCGTTCTCGTTGCGCCCAATCTTCGAAATAAGCGTTCAGCTTCTCGTCAGCCACGTCGAGCCCCTCTCTTTCAATCAAGGATCGGTATTGTGCCTGGGCCGTATGCCGTGCTGTCGGCGGCATACCTGTGTGCGGCGGTCTGCATCGTCATCAAACCCGGGCGAGGCGAATCATAACGCAGCCCAAGCGTTTTTGACCCTTGGCAGCCATGACATTTTTGGACAAATCGGCACAGTCCCGCCCAGCGCCCCAGGACCGAGAACTCTCCACCCAGCGAGCTTTCTATCCACTTCGCAGGCGGATCAAGTTTGGCCTAATAAGCTGGATAAGTAGTCGCCAAGAAGTTCGATACGGCCGACCAATACTCCTCGCTGCCCACCGCACTCTTCCAAAGCGCGCGCGCACCGTGTTCGCCCGCCGTCGCTGGCAAAAACGCCACTTTGTTCGTCACATGGATCGCGCGAAAAATAGAAGACCACAATTCTTGTTCGCCCTGAGCAGAAGTAATGAAAACCGGGCACTGGATGCCTGCGGCGGCCGTCTTGATCCAGTCCTTGGGCTTGCCGAGATCACCAAAGTATTCCCCGGGCGAAAAGGCAACGACTCCATCCACAAGCTCCGGTCGGCGCCCCGCCACTTCGAGTACGAGCGAAGCCGAATACGAACTTCCCCACGCCACAATTTTGTGTTGAGGAAATTTTGTGCGTGCAAACTCAAGCGAGGCCTCGACGTCGGGCAAAGCATCCAAATACGTCGTTTTCAAATTTTTGAGAAGCGCTTGTTTCGCCGTTTCGTTCTCGACGCCATTCGCATCGCGCCCCGAACGCAAATCGACCGCCAAGCATGGAAAGCCGCGCTTGCTCAAGCGCGCCGCAATTTCGAGATACTCACCTCGGCTCGAGCCGGCTTGGTGGAAAAGCACAAGAAGTGGCTGCGTCGTGGAGTCCTCCGCCAAGTAGAGATCCGCCGTAATCGGAAGACCGTCTTTCGACGCAAGCGTGAGCGCCTTGCGCTCCGCTTTACTCACCAGCGGTAAACTGAGCAACGCAAAAACGAGAACAGCCCAGCACCGGTTCTTCATACAATTCTTCTCCCTGCAAAATTAATTCTTCTTCATATCCAAGGAATCAAACTCTGCGTGCATTGTTCAAGGCTTTCGCAAAGTTACACTGCGAAGCCATGACCTGGTACACCGGAAACCCCACTTACGACAGCGTTCTCCTTGGCGCCTTTGTCTATGTTCTGCTCGTTGCGATCAGCGCGCCTTTCATCGACACGCCATACGGGCGCTTCGGCACAGACAAAATGGGCATCCGCCTAAATCCGCGCTGGGGTTGGTTCTTGATGGAACTCCCAGCCACGCTCTCTTTTCTTTATTTTTACAGCCAAGGCAAGAACCGCGGCGAACTCGTTCCGCTGATCTTTCTTGCCATTTGGTTGATTCATTACGGCAACCGCGGTTTTCTCTTTCCATATTTGATCCGCACCGCCAAAGGCGCGCAAGCGAGTTTCAATCTCGCGGTCGTGCTCTTCGGCTGGATCGCCACCTCGCTGCACGGCTATCTCAATGCCACATTTATTTCTAATTTAAGTACGCAGTACACGCGCGACTGGCTGACCGATCCGCGCTTTCTCCTCGGAGTCGCGATTTATTACACGGGTTTTTTAATCAACGTGCATTCCGACGCCATCGTTCGCAACTTGCGCAGCAAAGAAGAAATTGCAGCCGGCGCAAAAAACTATCGCATTCCCTACGGCGGCCTTTTCAAGTACGTCACTTGTCCAAGCTATTTTGGCGAACTCATCGCGTGGACAGGTTTTGCAATTTGCACTTGGTCGCTCGGTGCCGTGTTCGTGCTCGCCATCAGCATCGCCAATTTGGTGCCGCGCGCGTTTGCCACGCATCGTTGGTATCACGAGAAATTCAAAGACTATCCGGGCGAGCGAAAAGTATTGATCCCCTTCCTCCTCTAAATGAAGCACTCCTCCAGAAATAGTTTGCCTACGCAAACCATCATGCCTTGAACAGGAACTCACGCATGTCCGATCCGACACAAATCAATGTAGAGACACGCCCGCGCTCAAGCGCACTGCTTGCACTTTTCGCGACGGGGATTCTCCTTTTTTCGCTGTTTCGCGCGGCACTATTCTTCCATCGCATCGAAAACCTAACCGCGCACAACGAATGGCTCTTGCCCATGTTCAGCACGGGGCTGCGCTTCGACATCTCGGTCGTATCGATTTTTTGCATCTTGCTTTGGTTATGGATTTTCGTCTCGCCCGAGCGATGGGTGCAACGCACAAGCCATATCTATGTGACCAGCATTCTTTTCGTCATTGCCCTAAGCGAACTGGCTGGAATTTCTTTCTTCGACTATTACGACTTTCGCTTGAATTACCTCGTGCTCGAGCACGGAACCGACCCCGAAGTTCTTCGAACCATCTGGGCTGATTTTCCGGTCGTGCGCATCTTGCTCGGCAGCATCGTCGTCACCGCAGGTGCATACGGAATCTTCCGTCTTTTCGAACGCGGCTTGCACGCAAGCATTCCGACACCAATTCGTGTTCGTCCGTTTTTACGACGCTGGCTTGTGCCTTGGCTCTGGCTGCCATTGCTTGTGCTCGGCGTGCGCGGCACGCTCGGTCATCGCGGCATCAACCCAAGCCTCGCAGCAGTGAGTCCAGATCGCGTCATCAACGAAATCACCGGCTCGGGTGTATTCAACTTGATTTACGAATCTCAGCAACAGCTCAAAGAGTCCTACGTCAGTGTTGCATCCCTGTACACGCCGCTACCCGAGGAAGAAGCGCTCCGAGAAACGCAAGATCTTCTCGTCTCGCAAGGAAACTTCGTGCCCGGCGCAAAGAACTCACTTTTGCGTGAAATCGAAAATCCACCGCGCGAAAAACCACTCAATGTTGTCTTCGTCGTCATGGAAAGTTTCACCGGATTTTTGGTGAAATCCGTCGGTGGAAAATACGATCTTGCACCGGAGTTCGATGCTCTCGCTAAAGAAGGAATTCTATTCGTCAATTGCTACGCCACGGGCGAACGCACCGTACAAGGTCTCGAAGCCAGTCTCACTTCCTTCCCGCCACTTCCGGGTGTCAGCATCGTGCGTCGCCCCGAAGCGGCTGCTGGAGGCTTTGCCACACTCGGACATGTACTCGAAAAACGCGGCTACACAACGCGTTTCTATTACGGCGGTGATGGCCTCTTCGATCAAATGCGCGGTTTCTTTCAAAATAACGGATTCCAAGATTTCATTGAAGAAGCAGATTTCAAGGATCCTGTTTTCGTCAGCAAATGGGGTGTCTCCGACGAAGATCTCTTCGCAAAGGCCAATGCCGAATTTGAAAAATTTCATGCCGAAGGCAAACCGTTTTTTGCAAGCTTGCTAACGGTCTCGCTGCATTCGCCCTGGGAATATCCCGATGGACGCATTGCAGCACTACCGAAAAACTTTGAAGTGCCTGCCGGCTATGAATATGCAGAGTTAAACAATTTTCGGTATGCCGATTACACGATCGGAAAATTTATTCGCGACGCCAAAAAGCTCTCCTACTTCGACGACACGCTCTTTGTTTTTGTCGGCGATCACGGCGTTCACCTGCGCAGGCGCGACTTGATTCCGTCGGAAGAATATCAAGTCCCCGCACTCTTCCTGGCTCCCAAACATCTTACTCCCGAACGGATTGAACGCGTCACGAGTCAGCTCGATCTCGCACCGACGATCCTGGGAATTCTTGGTGGGAAGTACAAGAGCCCGTTCTTTGGTGAAGATGTACTGCGCGCACGCGAGGGAGAAGGTTTTGCCCCAATGATTTATCGCAAACGTCTCTACGGCGTACGCAGTGCAAACCGGCTCACGGTGCTGGCCGAAAACAACGAAACACGGGGATATACCGTTGCGCCCGACGGTGAGGTGCAGTCTGCACCACTTTCCGATGCGTATCGGCGCGACGAAAAACGCGTGCGCGCAATGATGCAAACAGCCGAAAAACAGCTCATCGAACGCCAGCGCACACTCGACTAGGCGTCACTTTTTTGTTTCGCCCAAGTATCACGAAGCGTAATTGTGCGATTGAAGACGAGTGCGCTCGGTTGCGAAACAACTGGATCGCAATTGAAGTAACCAAGTCGTTCGAATTGAAAGCAAGTTCCCGGAGTGGCCGTCGCAAGACTCGGCTCGACATACGCTTGCGCCAACACTTCAAGTGAGTTGGGGTTCAGCATACTCAAAAAAGTTTCACCCTCTGCCACATCCATTGGGTTTTCTACACGGAAAAGTCGATCGTAGAGGCGCACCTGGGCCGGCAAGCCGTGCTCCGCCGACACCCAGTGCAAGGTCCCTTTCACCTTTCTTCCGTCGCTGGGCATTCCACCACGCGACTGCGGATCCCATACACAACGCAGCTCTACGATTTCGCCGCTTGCATCTTTAATCACTTCGCGACATGTAATCAAACCGGCATAGCGCAGCCGCACTTCTCTTCCCGGAGCAAGGCGCTGCCATTTCGGCGGCGGATTCTCGCTGAAATCTTCACGCTCGATATACACTACACGCGATAGCGACAGTTTGCGCGAGCCAAAGCTTGGATCTTGCGGGTGATACGGAGCGTCGAATTCTTCGATTTGGTCTTTCGGAAAATTTTCAATCACGACACGCAGCGGTTGCAGCACACCCATGACACGCGGCGCCGTCGCATTCAAATCTTCGCGCAGCCGATGTTCGAGCAAGGCCACGTCAACGATCGTGTCGCGCTTCGTCACGCCGATTTGTTCACAAAAATCACGAATCGCTTTCGGTGTAAAACCACGACGGCGCATTCCCGAAAGAGTCGGCATACGTGGATCATCCCATCCACTCACATGCCCACCTTTTACAAGCTCTTGCAACCGCCTCTTACTCAATACTGTGTAGGTCAAATTAAGGCGTGCAAACTCATATTGAATCGGGCGAAACTTCGGCTTTACCGCCGCGATGAACCAATCATAAAGCGCACGATGATCGCGAAACTCAAGCGTGCAAATCGAATGCGTCACACCCTCGATCGCATCGCAAAGCCCGTGTGCAAAATCGTAGATTGGATAAATGCACCACTGCGTGCCCGTGCGATGATGCGCGATCTTGCGGATCCGATACATCAGCGGATCGCGCAAATTCAAATCGGGCGATTCCATGTCGATCTTTGCGCGCAGCACATGCTCACCGTCGGAAAATTCACCGGCGCGCATTCGCGCAAACAAATCTAAATTCTCTTCGATCGAACGCTCACGATACGGACTATTCGTGCCCTTGCGATAAAAATCGCCGCGCATCTCGCGAATCTGTTCTTGCGTTTGACTGTCCACATACGCTTGGCCTTGCTTAATCAACTGCACGGCAAACGCATACAACTGCTCGAAATAATCCGACGCATAGTATTCGCGCGTTTCCCAATTAAAACCGAGCCAGCGCACATCTTCTTTTATTGACTCGACATACTCGACATCTTCCGCAGCGGGGTTTGTATCATCGAAGCGCAGGTTGCAAACCGCACCTGCATACGCCTGCGCGATGCCGAAGTTCAAACAAATCGACTTTGCATGACCAATGTGGAGATAGCCGTTTGGCTCCGGCGGGAAACGCGTCATCAATCGCCCCTCGTTCTTGCCCTGCGCAAGATCGCGTTCGACGATTTCGCGAATGAAGTTCGAGCCTTGCTCTTCCGCAGATTCCGCACCGACGGACATAATGAATCACTTGCTCCTCATCTAAAAACGAATGCACCCAATCACGCGCCACGAAACATCTCACAAAAAATCAATTCCGTCACAATGCACTTTGCACCCAACGGAAACTGCCCGCTCCTCTTGCGAGAAACGGGCAGTTCATTGCGCTCTAAGTCTCAATCGTTACTGCGGTAGCGGCAGCACCTTGAGACGCTCAAGTTCATTTCCCGACGCCACAAACTCTGCAAACAAAGTCTTTCCCGAATCGGGCTCTGTGCTCACAGCGATGGAGTGAAGCGTGAGTAGCTTACCCTCTGAATCCGTAATTTCCGTCGCCTCCGTCACAGCATAAACTTGCAAGCCAATCGTCACCGTTGAATTCACAAGATTCTTCGAGTGAAGCTCTCCGCGTTGCAGCTCTCCCGCGTTGGCCATGCTAACGCCAAAGAACAAGCTCCATACCAACCCCAAAGCGATATAAATCTGTTTCTTCATGGTGCACTCCTTCCTTATTGTTCAACACGCCAAGCTTTGAAGCGTGGCTTGTTATCGAGCCGGCCAGAGCGGCAGTTGTTATGCAAACCACCGCTACCCGACACCATGTACTCCTTCACCTGACACTCTTCATTGAAACCTTCGCAGAGTTTCTTCAAATTGCCTGTCAAATCGCTGCAATCGGGCTTCTTGTCGGGGCCGGTCGAGATCACGATATCCGACGAAACACCACCGCCGACAAACTGCTTGTTCGTCGGGTTGCCGTCCTCGTCTTTGAGATCCGTTTTTCCGCAATCGACGTCGAACGCCCAAAGATAGGCAGAGCCGCTCGTCAGACAGGGGTCGGCCAGACTTGCTGCCGCCGGCACATACGAACCAATCATGACCCGCCCCAGTGCAATCACGGGGTTGGTAATGAAGCGCTCGTTTTCTTCACCGGTGATGTAATAGCCCGCATAAGCACTCGCGAGGCTGCCGCCACAAATTGCTGTCGTCCCAGCAGACAACACATCCCAAGGTTGCATAAGCCAAACCGGACCGCCCAAACGAACATTGTATCCGCTGTACGGAGCGGGCTGACCCACAATCGTGTTATTGCCGAAAATCGCCGGAACCGAAGTTGCTATCGCCGGAGACGTACGCACGTAGTCCTGCAAACGCGGCGCATCATCAATGAACACATACAAGCGTTGGTTGTCTGCACTGGTTGCACTCAGATCATTCTGGCCAAGGTTCGCGCGATTGCCCGTTCCCGCCACCAGATGCACTTTGCGATTGATGAACGCACCCGTCACCGGCTCGTAGAAGCTTCGATACGAGTTATCGCTCCTCGTCGCAAGGCTGCTATCGACGCTATAAATCGGAGCCTGGAAGAAGAGCTCGAACTTCCAATCGGGCTGTCCAAGGTTCTCGCCAACCTGATTTAGTGTATCGACACCAATACATTGATCGAGCGTCGTCGTGCAGTCGAGATCCATAATCCATTTCCAAATGTTGCCACCCAGATCTCCGATATAAATCACGTCGGCAAAGCCGTCGAAGTTGATATCGAACACCGCCGGACGCGAAGCAAAGCCATACTGCATTTCGGCTACCGCACCGTTTGCAATATCTGCTGTCGTCGGGCTTGCTTTGAAGTATTTCTGAGCCAGCACTTGCCCTGACTTCACATCGACGACGAAGATTGCACGACCCTCCGTCGAATTGGCGTCATAGGAAATATGGTTGGGATCACTCTTGACCGAGTAGCCACCACCAAAGATCGCAACCCAGCGTTCATACCCCTTCCCCGTCGAGCCAAGGCCATTGTTGGTCGTTCCGTATTTAACACGAATCCGTGTAATCACCGGTTCGGACCAACTCTCACCCATGTGGCCAACTTGCGGGCCCGGCATCGAAGACACAGCACCCTCTGCCGGAAACGACCACATATACTTCGGTGTGTCGTTGGTAATATCGAGCGCATAGTAAGATCGCCCGCCCTGGCGCATGCCGCCCATCAACATCGACATCCACTCTGTTTTATCTTTCGTCGTATCGTTGGGCGACGAATACATCCAGACATCCGAGGCCTGTGGAGAACCATCGACAAAGTATTCCGCTACCCCGGCATCCGAGACTCCCGAACGCGCCGAAGTGTTGGCAAGACCAATGCCCGGGATCGTCTTGACGCGAGCTCGCGCTTCATACGGCATGAAGCCCCAAAGCTCTTTGCCCGTTCCGTGCCCAACCGGGTTATCGATCGCAAAACCCGTGTCGTCCGACGGGCCTGCATCGAAAGCATGTAAAAAACCGTCGTTGGAAGCGACAAAGAGGCGATCGTAGCGACTCTTATAATCCGCTCGAAACTCTTTGTACGAAATGTCCGTAATCGGAGAAGACGGCGGACCCACCAAAAGCGGATTTGCGTGGAAGACGTCGCCAAGCATGTTTTCACGCTTGGTACACGATGCTTTGCTGCGCGCCGTACGGAAAGTGCAACCGCGCATATGCCAAACGAGTTCCGCAACGACCTTCGTGATGTCCGAAGAAGTCGTTCCGGTAATTTCGCTTCCCGCATTTTGATAAGTCGTTGCCTCGGCAGCCGTCATCGCCGAAAGACCAAGATCCGTTGCCGTCACCGTGCCCTCAACAAAGAGCGAAGGCGTAGCCCCAAAGCTTAAACCTGCCTTGGGTACGTAGTAAAGTGTACGACGCGTTGCGACGTCCGAAGCCGCAGGGTCGGGGCTACTGAGCTTGAGCACGGCACCCGCATCCCACCACGCATTGTTCCAATTTTCCGTCGGTAAATAACCGTCTCGCTCGCTGCAAAGCGTGCCGGGAATCAGATTTCCGTCTGCATCGTATTCGGCCACCGGGTAGGGATTGCCGTCTTCATCTAACAACGCGCAATTGTTGTCTTTGTCCAGAATGGAACCATCGAGATAGAGCGAGTAGTTGACGACATGCCCTTCCCAGAACTGTGTATCTTTGCGTGGCTTAAAGAAACTTGCATAGAAGTTATTGTTCGCTGTCGTACGCGTAGCCGGCACCGTCGCAGCGGTAAAGAACTGCGTCTTATTGAGAATATCGGCGAGCGCCTTATTGATCGCATCCGTTAGCTCTTCGGCATTGTTGCTATAAAAGAACTTGCCATTGCCCGGAACCGTCTCTTCCTTGCCATTGACGACATCGTCGAAATCGCCGTCTCCGTTCAGATCACGTTGATACGGGCCCTCCGCCGTCTTTTGCAAAATCGCATTGGCCCAAGCCGTCGTGGTAAAGCCTACGGTGTAGGTTTCGACGTTTTGCACCCCCGTAAGATCGGGACGCGCGTCGTTTTCTTGCATGAACATGGCCACGTCATCCATGAACCACGCGACTGACGTACATCCTCCGGTGTATCCCGTCGCACAATATTCATTGCTGCCCTCTTTCCACAGTTCGCGCTGATAGTTGGCCGCCGACGCCGCGCGGGAGGAAGGCGCTTTTTCGGGATAAGTATTGTTCGCGTTGTAATCACCGATCAAGTTTTTGAACGTAGTGAATCTGGAGTCGGAAGTTCCACCGAAGTGATCGTTGGTCGGCTCGCCGTCCGTCAGATAAATCACAAAGCTACGCTGACAAGTGTATTGGATTGGGCTTCCAGGTATTGTGCCACTCGTCGTGCCTGATGTGTTGCGATCATACACCGGAAAGCGTGTGGTTCCATTCGCACCGAAGGGGATCGAGGCATTCGTGCGCCCCATGAAATAGCGATAGACATAATAAAGTGTCTCGGCAAGCGGCGTCCAGGTCTCCCCTTTGATTGCCTTGATTTGATTTTCGAGAGCCGTCGCCTGCGTCGAAGTGTAGTCGTCGACGGGCACGGTGATGAAGCCGCCCCAGGGATCGGTATTCTGCAAGTCGAACTTCGCCAAACCAAAGCGCACTTTGCCGGTTTGATTGGCCTGGCAAATGATGTCGCGCAAAACGTGTTTCACCGCCGTGACGCGCGCGCGCTTGTAAAGCGCATACGTCCCTCCGCCGAGACAGCTCGAGCGAGTTCCGTTGTTTATGGTGATAATGTTACTGTAAATCGTTTTCGTCGCGTTTTGCGCCTTACCGCTGGCATCGAGCACAAATTCGCCCGTCACGGGATCGCGCAAAACGTCGAGTTCAGACGCATTCTTGCTCAAGTACCACCGGAGATACGCGTCGGACCAACGCGTATCGTTCCCCGCAGCGTTCACCTCAGTGTCATAGAAGATCTTGCGCCCTGACACGCAATTTGGGTATGTCGTCGTGTTGATAGTAGCATTCGTGTCAGAGGTTCTGTTTCGCCAGGCACTATCGATCGGCACATTGCAAAGCGGAGCTTTGAGACACTTCCAATACTCCTGCTTCGGTTTCCCGTTTTCATCAAATTCCCAGTTTGCATAGGGGACATACGGACAAGTCGTTGTGTTGTACACCGCATTGGGGTGATACAGCGGATGCCAAACGACTTCGTTCATCGAACCCGAGTTATCGACGACGACCAACACATTCGGCGGCACGCTCGTGGTAAAGAAACTGGTGTCATCGGCGAGCGAAGCAAAGGCATGGTCTGCGTGCAGGACACAGAAAAGAGTTAGAAGCGCAAAAACCCCATATTGAAGAATTTGGAGTGACCGTTTCATTTTGACCCCCTTGTTTCACAACCCCGAAGCGAGACCGGCTCGCTACGAAAGAATGCCTTTTCTTCTCGCCAATCAAGCACGTGGCCTAATACGCACCACAAATGCTGACAATCGCTGTGAGCCGCGCGGTAATTCCGCCGGGCTCCATGCCCGCGGTGGATCCCGTCGCATTGATCACCCAAAGCGCGCGCCGTAGCGGCACCGCACCGACTTCCATGCTCATCTCCGACTCGCACGGCTCGGGCGTGTCGCCGATGTAACACACATCGCTGTCGAGCCCATACGTCGGCTGTGGCCCTCCGGTGTAACTCGCAGAATCTCCGAACTTGCCATCCTTCGGATGCACGGCTGTTTTCGAATTCGTAATACAACCTGTCGACGGATTTACGGCCGTCGATCCAACGCCCGCTGCACCAAGACCACGAATGACACTCATCGCATGCGACACCGCAGCATCCGCTGCATATACCGACGCCGCTTTGCGAATTTGATTGCCGCTGAGCTGCGAATTCATCGACGCCGTTTGCATCGCATAAATACCAATCATGCCAATCAAGACCGTCAGCAACACCGCCAAGAGTAGGGCTGCACCGGTCTCACGTTTTCGCTTCGCCATTGTTTTCACCATCGCTTGCATCCTAAACGCGCTCCGCAACATTGCGTAGCCACGCCGTCGTCGACACCACGCGCCGCACGAAACGATCAAACGGCCCCGACGGAGTGTGATTTTCAAGAATCTGTCGATAGCCCGTCGCTTCGCCTTCCTTGCTCGATTCTGCTAGCGAACGCGTCACCACCGAAACGCGCACTTCGCGCACTTGATCCACCACGACATAGCCCGCGGCGGTTGAATCAAAGAAGGTGTAATAACTGCTGAGTGAACCACCGACGTATTCTCCTGTATCCACAACGCGATTCGCATTGCGATCCACGAACACCGCCACTTGCAAATCTTCAAGCCCGGGCACAAAAGCAACACCGTCGCGCATCAAAGTTGGCTGATTGCCATTCGCGGCCGACGGAGAAGCGACGTAGTAGATATGTGCCGGAACGACGATGACTCCTCCCGCACCGACGTTATCCGTACCCGCCACAGCGAGAATATTGACGGGAATCGTCAAGCCAGTCACGGCTCCCGTGATTTGTCCACACGCAAGCACCGAGTTTCCTCTCTCGCGAACAAGAATGACCCCTTGTCCCTCCGCAAAGTCCCGTGCAGCCGAGGTATTCGTCGGATTATCAATGGAAAGCGAATTCACGTTTAACGTCTTCGAACCCGTGCTATGTGCGTACGTGCTGGTTAAGCGCGCACCCAAATCAATGCTAATGAGAGGCTCGCCACTGGGTGCTTGACGCGTCAATAATGTGTCGATGGGGTCAATGACATCGAGTCCCGATGCCGAAACCCAGAGGATATCTGTTCCCGGAGGAACATCATCCCGGCCGAGCGGCGGGCGCGGCCCCCCGGGATCGATGGCCGAGACGGGGCCCGCTGGGGGGACCGAAATGCGA
>CAYRID010000007.1:0-29500 GCA_964424225.1 uncultured Geobacter sp. | reverse complement strand
ACCTGCGTTCCCCCACCCACGTTATCGATGGCACAGACGGCAGCCGCTTTGGGAACCAAAAAGCCAGCGTGACGCAACTCTGTGTCGAGCACCGTTTGCACGATGCTGCTGTTTTGCTGCGTCTCCGAAAGATCTTCCACGGCAAAGTAAGCGCGTTGCTGCGCCGTAAAGGCCTGCATGATCAACGCCACGACGATTCCCATGATGCCAATCGCCACCACCAGTTCGACCAGCGTAAAACCGCCTTTTACTCTGTTACACACTTTGTCCATCACTGATCCCAGTTGTATTTGTAAAAAGTTGCGTACATCTCGCGATTTTGCGCCACGGCGCGACCGCGATCCGTCCACTGCACACGCAAATCGACACGCACCACATTGGCCGGAACGCCCTCGGACGACGTTGCCGACCCAATCACATTCTTCCAGCTCACCTGATACACATCTTGCACGATCGTCTGTGAGCTTCCGCCGACGTGCTGCCGAGTCGTCACGACCACTTGGCCCACTGGGCACGGACCACCGCACGCCGCCTGGTTCTCCGTGACATACCAAGTCGGTGCCGTCCAATTCGTTACTGCCGTATTAAACGTGGCCCACGGCTGGCGCTGCGCTTGTTCGGTCACTTGTTGAATGATCGCATTTCCCGTCGATGAACCTCGCGAAGAGCGCATATTCGACATCGAGCGCGTAAGCAGCATCGCCACTCCAAGCATGCCGATCCCCATCACCGCCAGCGCGATCAACACTTCCAGCAAAGAAAATCCCCGTTGGCGCATTGGCCTTCTCATTTCCAAGCTCCTCCGCCGTATCGACTCACCACAACCGCGCCACCCGCAGAAACCTGGATGGCATAACTGCGCGGCGGATCAGCAAGTTCGAAATACACAGCGCCACCGCCAGTTCCGACACCGCCGATTGTCGCCGGCGTGCCTGCGCCATTAATGGAAAAACTGCGCGGCAAACCGTCCGGCAAAAACACAAAGCCAATCCAATTCTCGCCGCCGCTCGCATCGACAAAGGAGGTGCCATTCGCCGCAAAGCTGGACGTGTTTCCAATATCGTAAGGCGCTGACACGCCCCCCACGCTGGCGGCTCCAAAAACGAGATCTGCGTTGAACGGAACCTCGCCGCGCACCTCTCCGCCCGATGGAACTCCGTCTCCGTTTGCATCGCGAAAGCGCATGGCCATCATCTCTTCTCCGGCCCCGGCCGGATTTGCGAGATTGCCAGCTGCGCTCACCGGCATATCACCGACACTTGCGAGCGCTGCGACGTTGAAAACCACAACCTGATTGACGCCGTCGCGGATTGCTTCCGAGCGAGCAAAACCAATCAAATCGGCCATGTCCCGCGCAGCTCCCGACGCGCGCGAAGCTCGCATCGTTGCGCTGATACCGGGCACCGCGAGGGCCGCGACGATCCCGATAATCGCCACCACCACCATGATCTCGATCAACGTAAATCCGGCCCCGCGCACACCGCGCGCGACCCAGAATCGTGATCTGTAGAAATCTTTCTGCATGCACAGAATCCTCGTCCGATGACACCAAGCCTGGCTAGAGCAAGCTCTGTGCCGGTTTTGAAATAACTTTGCAGTGATATGTTAAGTCACTGATTCTATTTGAGTTTTTCTGTAAGGAACAGAAAAATTTCCTCAGAAAAGCAGCCGTCTTCTCTGAAAAAGGCTTCATAGCCTCGCAATTTTCTTCGCACCCCGTGCTCATCCGGCATTCTTGCTTTCGCAATGCGCGGGTTTCGTGTGCCTACGCAGAAGATCCGGAAGCATCCGCCGCAGCGCGAAACACCGGAAGGCGCAAAACGAAGCAGGCACCTGCCTCGCTTGAAACGAGCACGAGTTCCCCATTCATTTCTTCCGCAAAACGCGCGCTATTAGCAAGCCCAATCCCGGTGCCTTGACCGGGGTCTTTCGTCGTAAAGAAAAGATCGAAAATCCGTTCCCGTAATTCTTCCGGCACACCCGGACCATTGTCGGCCACTTCGCACTCGACCCAAGCGCTGGGCGCCTCGAACGCAGCCACGCCCTCTCCCGTGCGTAGCGCAGCATTCGCATCCGACACGCGAATGCGTATATCGATCTTTGGCTGGACACATGCACGCACGGCATCTGCGGCATTCACGAGCAAATTCAAAACGATTTGCGCAACAAGTGCAGGATCTCCCAAAGCAGGCTGCAAAGCGCCTTCAACGTGCAAAGTCAGTGCATTTTTTTCGAAACTTTTCTGTGTTGCGATGAGTTCCATCATTTCTCGCACAACGGCGGCCACATCGACCGCCTGCGGCAAGTACCGTGCAGGGCGTGCAAAGTCGAGGAGCTGGCGCAAAATGCGACGCACACGCTCGCCTTCGCGACCCGCACGTTGCAATTGCTCGCGCGTCGTTTCCGAAATGCCCGGATCGCGCCGCGCAAGGTCGAGAAAAGCCAGCAAAGCACCAATCGGATTGCCCATTTCGTGTGCAACGCCGGCAGCCAGTTTACCGACGGCTGCCAAGCGCTCGGCGCGCTCGAGACCAACTTGCGTCGTGCGCAGGGCTTCGTTCGTATGCGTCAAATTTTGCACCGCTTCTTCCAGTGCTGCACTTCGACGCGCCAAGGCATTCGTCATCGCGTTAAATGCCTGCGCAACCTCGACGGTTTCCAGGGAACCGACTTCGGGTACGCGCGTGTCGAGTTCTCCGTCGGCCACAGTGCGCGCCGCGCGCGCAAGATTGCGCAGCGGCAGCACAACGCGGCGACGCAAAAGATAAAATCCAAAGCCGATAAAAATCGCCGTGTCGGCAGCAAAGAGCAAAAGCAGAAACGTACGCGAGGCAAAAAAGGGACTGTCTTCAAGACTCGCCGGCAAGCGCGCGACCAACACAAAATTGTTTTGAAAACTCGGAGCCGCAAAATAAACGGGCTCCCAAGGCAAGGCATTCGACAAAAGCGGGCGCCCTTCGCGCTGCGCTTCGGCGCAAATCGCTCGCGCTTCGGCATCGGGTGCAACGCGCGCTCCTCCGAGCATTTCCCATGTTTCCGACGATTGTTCTCGCTCTGAGCGAAGCGGGTTTCGCTCCGTCGGTGCAACCGCGAACGGAGCGCGCCACCACACAATTCCAGGAAAAACCGGCGTAGCCACCGGCGCGGTCAAATGCAAAGACTGCGCTTCTACGAGCAAAGCATTGATCAACCACCTCGAATCGCGTTCGTCTCGCAAGCTGTGCAGACTCGTCAGCGAAAAAACCAGCAAAAGCGAAAGCACTCCCGTTGCAACGAACATGATGAGCACCAAGCTCGTCAAGATCTCCGTTTGCAAACTCGTGCGACGCTGCATACTCGTGTTATTCCAATTCGGAAGATCCGTCGTCGAGACCAAGCTTTTCCAAGCGATAGCGGAACGAACGGAATGACACACCCAAGAGTTGGGCCGCTTTCTTCTTGACCCCTTTTGTCTGGGCCAGCGCTTCAAGCAAGATTCCGCGCTCGTAATCAGCGACCATCTGTTCGAGGTTGGCTCCGCTACGCGGAATGCGTGAAATGTTGACATTGTTTCGTGTCGGATACAACACCGTCGGCGGCAACGCCTCCACTTCAATGCGTGTTCCGCGCGAAAGTGCCACAGCACGCTCGATGATGTTTTCAAGCTCGCGCACGTTTCCGGGATAGTGATATGCAAGCAGTTTGGCCATCGCCTCTTTGCTGATCTCCTGCACGTTTTTGCCGAGCCCCTTCGCGTATTTCTCTAAAAAGTGTTGTGCCAAGAGCGGAACATCATCGATGCGTTCGTAGAGTGACGGCAAAGCAATTTGAATTACATTCAAACGATAATATAAGTCTTCGCGAAAACGTCCGGCACGCACCTCGTCTTCGAGATTGCGATTTGTCGCTGCGAGAATTCTCACATCCACCTCGCGATCTGCGGTTGCGCCAACGCGTCGAATTACTCGCTCTTGTATGACACGAAGAAGTTTCACTTGCAGCGACTGCGGCAGCTCGCCCACTTCGTCGAGAAACACCGATCCTTGGTGCGCCTCTTCAAACAAACCTGCCTTGTTTTGCACCGCTCCTGTAAAAGCGCCCTTCACATGACCGAAGAGCTCCGATTCGAGCAAATTTTCCGGAATCGCCGCACAGTTGATCGCCACGAACGGCCCTTCGCGACGGTCGCTTTGATCATGCACGGCGCGCGCCACCAACTCTTTTCCGGTACCGCTCGCCCCCGTAATCAGCACATTCGTCTTCGTCGAAGCAACTTGCTGAATGAGATCTAAGACATGCAACATGCTTGCACTGTTGCCAATCAACGCGCGCGAACGTTTCTGCGTCTGCAGCTCTTTGCGCAGCCTACGGTTTTCTGTGTAGAGCATCTTTTTTTCAAGTGCTTTTTCGACGACGAGGCGAATCTCATCGACTTTGAACGGCTTCGTGATGTAGTCGTAAGCGCCGTCCTTCATGGCTTCGATCGCAGTCTCGGTCGTGCCAAAAGCCGTAATCATGATCACGAGAATGTCGGGGAAATCTCTGCGCAAAATCTTCAACAGTTCGATACCAGTACGTCCCGGCATCTGGATGTCACTAATCACCAAGTCGAAATCGCGACCATTGATCTCCGCCAGCGCTTCGTCGACGGAAGCAGCCGTCGCTACTTCATAGCCCTGGCGACGAAAGAAAATCTCGAGAAATTCTCGCATGCTCTGTTCATCATCGACGATCAAAATTCGTGCGCTCACGCCATCTCCTCTGCTCATGCCCTGCGAAACCAAAGTTCAACTTTCGTACCTTGGCCAAGTTCACTTTGCAAGCGCACGCGCCCACCGTTGGCTTCAACGATGCGATGCACGATGGCAAGCCCAAGCCCCGAACCTTTTTTCTTCGTCGTAAAAAACGGATCGAAAGCACGTTTTCGCAATTCGGGCGCAATGCCGATACCCGTATCCGACACCGAAATGCGTATAAAATTTTCCTGCGTAGCCTTTGTGACCTGCAAAGCATTCGCATCACTCACCGGCGGCACGATCGGCCCGTCAAGATCGCGCAACGCCTCGGCGACCTGCTTGCCCTCGACTTCCTCGGCCACAATCCGCACGATGCCTCCGTCGGGCATGGCCTGTTGCGCGTTGATCACTAAATTCCAGAGCACTTGCCGAAACTGTGCCTTGTCAACAAGAATGGAGAGAGCTTCCGGCACCGCGCACACGATTTCAGTTCCCGGATGTGCAGTGTTGCGAAACAGCACTTGCACTTCCGTAACGACTTCCGCAATGACCGTCGGTGCAACCCGCGCCTGCGCTGGACGCGCATACTCAAGAAAATCCGAAATCAAGGCATTCAAGCGATCGGTCTCGCGCAGCACAATATCCATCAAACGTCTTTGTTCTAAATCGGTAGCTTCGTCGGAAAGATTCGAGCGCAGCATCTCGAGTGATCCCGAAATCGCAGCAAGCGGATTGCGTACTTCGTGCGCAATGTCCGTCGCAAATCCGCCCAGTGCCGCAAGGCGGTCGCGCAAGCGCACCGCCTCCTCAAGTTCCACAATGCGTGTCACGTCCTGAAAAATCACAACGTAACCACTCGCCATTCCTTCTTCGTTACGCAAAATCGAAGACGCAAGACCGAGATAACGTCGCTCGCCATGCGTATCGATGAATTCAATGCGCGTGCGACTTCGCTTTCCCGCCACAGCATCCAGCGGCAAAAGCATCTCGGCGCTACTCCCCGGAATCACTTGATCCAAGTGACATCCCATGGCCTTCTCAACAGAAATTTGTGTAATACGCTCTGCTTCTCGATTGAAAGAAAGGATGTGTCCCTGAAGATCTGTCGTGAGCAAGCCGCTCGACAAGCTTTCAACCGTACGTGCATGGATATCTTCCAGGTGGAGTAGATCGCTCGTACGCTGCGCGAGAGCATCGCCCGTTTGTGTCAGCTCGCGAACCAAGTGATTCGTAAGAAATGCAACGAGAAAAATAGCTCCTGCGTTGCCGGCCCAGGCAAACGCCAACGCGGACAGCGGCGGAGAGCTACCCACAGCGAAGTCTGCAATAACGCCTTGTTTTTCAAGAAGGAGTAGTACACCGTACGTTGTCGCCGAGGCGAGAGCAACGCCCATCGCACCAATACGCGGAAAGAGAATCGCGCCAAAAATCGTAATTGGCAGATACATGAAGCCAAAAAACGAATCATGCCCTCCCGAAAAATGCACCAGGCTCGATACGATCAGCAAATCTGTCACGATTTGCAAAAGAGCAAAAACGCGATAGCGCTGCACATAGCGAAACGCTGCTGCGTAAATGGCTGTTAGCGAAAAAGCGACAGCAACCGTGCGATAAAGACCATCGTAGGCCTCTTGGCTGATCTGTCCCTCGACGCCCATGATGGAGAGCGCAAGGCCAAGCACGAGCATCGTCAAAATGATGCGCGCACCAAGCATCCAAGTCAGACGCTGCGCGACCCAGGACTGTGTATGCTTGAAGACACGCCCCGCCACTACTTACCTCGCAACGCTGCATCGCTCACGTGCGTCGAACAATGCTTTTATTTAATGGCTTCAGCGATCT
This sequence comes from uncultured Geobacter sp., assembly GCA_964424225.1. GTDB lineage: Bacteria > Myxococcota_A > UBA9160 > UBA9160 > JADFDR01 > JADFDR01. Next base: position 22,943 of record CAYRID010000007.1, on the reverse strand, counting down.
TGAAGATCGGTAGATACATCGCAATCAAAATACCGCCGACGCCGCCACCGAGGAAAACCATGATCAAGGGTTCGAGCATCGAGGTCAGACCTGCGACCGCTGCATCGACTTCGTCTTCATAGAAGTCGGCAACTTTGCCAAGCATGGTATCCATGGCACCCGTCTGCTCTCCGACGGCCACCATCTGCACCACCATCCCCGGAAATACTCCCGTCGCTGCAAGAGGCTCGGCCACCGTCTTGCCCTCTTTGATGGCCTCGCGAACTTTCATCAGACCTTCTTGAATGATGTCGTTGCCGGCTGTCCTTGCCACGATTTCCAACGCATCGAGAATCGGCACACCACTCGAGAGCATCGTGCTCATCGTGCGCGAGAAGCGCGCCACAGCAACCTTACGAATGAGATCGCCAAAGATAGGAAGCTTCAAGGCAAGCCAATCGGTTTGATAGTGGAACTTTGGATTGCGCCGCCCAACCTTGAAGCCTTGCCAAATTGCAACCACGATCAAAAGCAAAATCCACCATTTGGCCTGCATCCAGTGGCTCATATTGACCACCACTTGTGTCGGGCCCGGAAGCTCACCGCCGAAATCTTTGAACATCTTTTCAAAGACTGGAATCACCTTCACCATGAGCAAAACCATCACGCCAGCCGCAATCACAACCACTGTCAGCGGATAATTCATCGCGCTCTTAATTTGCTGACGCAGCTTGTCGGCTTTTTCGAGATATGCCGCGAGGCGCTGCATGATCGTGTCCAAAATACCGCCGACCTCGCCGGCTGCGACCAAGTTCACGAAAAGATGATCGAACGGATTGGGAGAATGTTTTCCGAGCGCATCCGCAAACGTCGACCCCTGCTCAACGTCGCTCTTCACGGCTTGCAGAACTTTTTTGAACGTCGGATTTTCTTGTTGGCTACCGAGAATTTCCAAGCACTGCACGAGGGGCAAACCTGCGTCGATCATCGTCGCAAACTGCCGCGTGAAGATCACGAGATCGCGAGTCTTGATCTTCGGTTGCAAGAATGCGAGTTCGATATCTCTCGACTTCGCGCGCACCGTCACCGGAATGATCATCTGACTACGCAGTGTGGCCATGACGGCAGCGGTATCTTCCGCCTCCATCACGCCTTTCTTCACCGTACCCTGTCGCGTCCTACCTTCCCAAACGAAGACTGCCATTTGAGAACCCTCCCCCTCTTTTCAATGCGATCTCGAGCAAGAAATCCAACTCTCTCTACGCTCTTTGTCCCGCCGCTTTCCCGCCTTGCGCGCCACCTTGGACATTGCCCACACCGGTTGCAATCATGGTCTTTAACTCTTCGGTGTCACTGCTGCGGCCCAGTGCATCTTCCATCGTAATCAAACGGCGCGAATACAAATCATAAAGCGATTGATTCATCGTCTGCATTCCAAATTTTCCCTGACCCACCTGCATCTGCGAATAAATCTGATGAATCTTGTCTTCACGGATCAAGTTGCGAATCGCAGGATTGGGCACCATCACTTCCATCGCCATCACGCGACCTGGGCCGTTCGCGCGCGGCATCAGCGCCTGCGACACCACGCCTTCGAGTACGAACGAAAGCTGCGCGCGAATCTGCGACTGTTGATACGGCGGAAACACGTCAACCACGCGATTGATCGTTTGCACTGCTCCATTTGTGTGTAGGGTTGCAAAGCAAAGGTGACCCGTTTCCGAAAGCGTGAGCGCCGACTCGATCGTCTCAAGGTCGCGCAACTCACCGACGAGCACTACGTCTGGATCCTGACGCAAAATACCGCGCAATGCGTTTTTGAAACTCTTGGTGTCGGCACCGACTTCGCGCTGATTCACCAAACAACCTTTGTGGGGATGCAAGTATTCGATCGGATCCTCGATCGTCACGATGTGTTCGTTTCGCTCGGTATTGATACGATCAATCATCGCCGCCAGCGTCGTCGTCTTGCCGGAACCCGTCGGCCCCGTTACGAGCACGAGGCCACGCGGGCGATCCGAAAAGCCTTTGATCACCGCCGGAAGACCCAACTCATCGAAGGTTTTGATCTTGAACGGAATTGCACGAAACGCCCCCGCCACGGCGCCGCGCTGCACAAAGACGTTTGCACGAAAACGCGACAATCCGCGTACGCCAAACGAAAGATCAAGCTCATTCGTTTCTTCAAATTTGTGTTTCTGCGCGTCAGTCAGCACCGAGTAACAAAGTTGTCGCGTTTCCGGCGCAGAAAGCGGCGGCATTTTGAGCGGAACGAGTTTTCCGTCGATGCGAAGCTGCGGCGGGCTCTGCGTCGTGATGTGCAGATCGCTTCCGCCTTTTTCAATCATCGCCTTGAGTAGTTGGTGAAGATTCGCCACGCGCCTTTATGCCTCCTACGAAAACGCTTAGTTATTGTCCGCCGACGAAGTGCGATGCACTTCACTCAAAGTCGTCACTCCTTCTTTGAGCTTGTTCAATACCGAACGTCGAAGTGTCATGAACCCCAAGCGAATCGCTTCGCGCTTGAGTTCGATCGCCGAAGCACCATTGAGCACGAACTCTTTGAGTTCGTCCACCAATTCCATCACTTCGTAAACTGCAACGCGGCCCTTGAAGCCGGTTTCGTTGCAGTTCGCACACCCCCGGCCTTTCATCGGCGTAAAGGTGCCAATCTCTTCGGGAGCTAGACCTGCATGCAGTAGAGCATCCTTCGAAACTTCTGGATCGGGTTCTTTGCATTCCGCACAAATGCGGCGCGCAAGACGCTGCGCCACGATGCAGTTCACGGCCGATGACACCAAGAACGGTTCAATACCCATGTTGAGCAAGCGGTTCACCGTCGAAGGCGCATCATTTGTGTGTAGCGTTGAAAGCACCATGTGGCCCGTGAGCGCGGCCTTGATTGCAATTTCGGCCGTTTCAAAGTCGCGAATCTCACCGACCATGATGATGTCTGGATCTTGGCGCAAGAACGAACGCAGCGCGGCGGCAAAGTTAAGACCGATGTCGTCGTGCATTTGCACTTGATTGATGCCCGCCAAGTTGAACTCCACCGGATCTTCGGCGGTACACAGATTCTCGGTAGTTTGATTGAGTTCTGCGAGCGCGGAATACAACGTCGTGGTTTTGCCCGAACCCGTCGGTCCCGTCACGAGCACCATCCCGTAAGGGCGATGAATACAGCCTTTGAAAATATCGAGCTGCTTCTGCTCAAAGCCGAGCTTGGTCATGTCGAGTTGCAAGTTGCCTTTGTCGAGAAGACGCAAACAAGTTTTCTCACCAAAAAGTGTCGGCAACACCGAAACGCGATAATCCATTTCTTTGTTGCGTCCAAGCTTCAACTTGATGCGTCCGTCTTGCGGCAGCCGTCGCTCTGCGATGTCGAGTTCGGACATGATTTTGAGGCGCGAGGTCAGAGCGTTGCGAAGCTTCATCGGTGGACGCATCACTTCATAAAGCACACCGTCGATGCGATAACGCACGCGAAATTCTTTTTCATACGGCTCGACGTGAATATCCGAAGCATTTTTCTTGATGGCGTCGGTCAAAATCAGATTCACGAGCTTCACGACGGGGGCTTCTTCGGCGGCCTTCCCGAGCGTTGCAATATCCTCGTCTTCTGCACCCTCGACGAGATCGATGTCCTCGTCATCAAAACCCGCCATTACGTCCATGAGATCGGAAGCTTTATCGTAATAACGATCAATCGCCTTCTTGATCGCCGCTTCCGCTGCGACCACGACTTCCACGTTGTAGCCCGTCAAAAACTTGATGTCGTCGATCGCAAAAATGTTCGACGGATCGGCGGTTGCAAGAATCAGCGTCGAACCCGCGCGATTGACCGGGAGCACGTTGTGCTTTAACGCCACTTCTTCTGGAATCAACGAAATCACGTCGCGATCAATTTCAAATTCGCTCAAATCAATCGAAGGAACACCGTATTGTTTCGCAACGAAATCGACCAACTCGGTTTCCTCAAGGAAACCCATCTTCGTAATTTGAGCACCGATGCGCCCACCGCTGCTCTTGGCTTCGTCACGCGCCTTTCGCAACTGCTCCGCACTGAGCAAATTTTCTTTTACGAGAAGCTCACCAATCCGCTCGTTCACAGAAACCCTTCCTCTTCTTCTCTTGCTGCGCTGATTTTCTTGATTGCCTTGCTTGCCGCTTCGCGTCTTGCCGCTCGGTGCTGTCTCTGTGTCTTCGCGCTGTGACGCGAAAGAAAAGCATGCTCTCGGACACGAGGTGCAATGCGCACCGTCAACTACTAGAAACTGGCTCGATTATCGGCCTTCCGACGCAGGATCTTTACCGTCGACCTTCAATCACCGAATCGAGTTCGGCGAGCGAGGTATGCCGCAAAAACAAAACCAGTGCACCACTCAGCGTGATCGGCACCCAAAACGAAACCCAAGTCAGCCAACCCATCGCAAGCCCGAGATCTTTTGCAACTCCAAAAGTCGTGAGCGCGATCACGCAACCCAGCTGATGCGTACCCAAAAAACCCGGCGCATTGGGAAGTGCAATCATCACACCCACCCAGGCGAGCGAGACATACGACGCAAGGACGAGCTGCGACCAATCTGCAAATTCGACTCCGACTGCCAAAATCGCCACTGCATACGGCGCCGGAGCCACGACCAACCAAAGAACAACGCTATGCAGAACGATCCAAAAAAGATGAGATCCACCCCGAAGGGAGGAAAAACCTGCTGCAAGTTGCCGAAGCACTCCCGCGAGAAGCAAGCGATGTTTTTCCGGCAGCGGTCGCAAGAAAAAAAGCACGCTGCGAATCGTAAACTCCGGCACAAAGCGCAGAGCAAGCACGCCTGAGATCAAAACCACGGCCACAAAACTCGTCGTAAGAATAACCTGCCCGGTTTGCATTCCGTTCCCCGAGGCGCCGTGCAAACCAACGACCACCAAAACAAGCAAAACGAAAACGAGCGCATCGATCACGCGTTCGAGCACCACAGTGCCAAGAATCGACGCAGTGCTCCCCGACGTCTCTTTGGCGAGGTGCCAAGCGCGCACGAATTCACCGGCGCGCAACGGGAAGATATTATTGACCATGAAACCGACAAGTGTTGCCCTCAACACTGAAGTGCGTGATACGGGCGCGAGCGGATTGATGAGATGGCGCCAACGCCATGCGCGCACCAACATCGCCAAAAGCTGAAACGGAACTGCCAAGACAAAAACAAGCCACCACTGCGAGGCACGCAGTACACGCACGAGGTCTTGTAGCGGCACGTCTCGAAACGCCCACACAAGGCAAGCGGCCGCCACAAGCAAACCAAGACCAACGCGCGGGTCTTTCAATCGCACGGCGAAAACCGCTGCGCCCAGTGCGCTCCGTCGGTAAAATGCGTTTGCATCGCGAGTCGGCGCTTCGCTTCAGCGGCATCCAGTGCGATTTGGTGTCGTAGCGCATCCGCATTCGGAAACTTTCGTTCTTCACGCAAGCGATCGACAAAACCAATTTCGATGCGGCGCCCATAGACGTCAGCATGAAAATCAAACAGATGCGCCTCGATCACAAGGGACGAGGACTGCTGCAACGTTGGACGATAGCCAATATTGACGACACTTTGAAATGTCTCATTGAATAAAAATTCGTGGGTCTTCGGCACGGATTGCGTCAGAATTCCATCTTGATCTGACACCAAAAAGCGTACGACTCCCGCGTAGACACCGGGTGCCGGCAGCACTGCATTTTCGGGAGATAAGTTTAATGTCGGAAACCCGAGTAAGCGCCCTTGCTGCGCGCCCGGCACGACGCGCCCGCGCACTCCGTAAGGCCGACCCAACAAAAGCGCCGCCTGGGCCGCATCGCCGGCGGTGAGTAGCTCGCGAATCCGGGTCGAACTCACATCGCGTGCGTCGATCTGCACTTCGGGAATGATCGTCACCGCAAAACCAAGCTGCGGCCCAAGCTCGGTCAGCGTTTGCATCGAACCTGCACGATCACGGCCAAAATGAAAGTCATAACCCACATACACCTCGAGCGGATGAATACGCTCCCAAATCACTTGTTTCACAAAACTTTCGGGCGACATATCCGCATACGCCTGCGAAAACGGCTCAACGATCACAAAGTCGACGCCGCAGTGCTCTAAAAACTCGAGCTTCTGTTCGAGGGTCATCAAGAGCTTGGGCACATTGCCGCGTTGCAAAAAAATTCGCGGATGCGGATCAAACGTGAGCACAGCCGACTGCGTCGCATGCAACGCAGCGCGCTCGATCACCGTCTGCATAATGCGCTGGTGGCCACGGTGCACGCCGTCAAAGTTGCCGATCGTCAGCACCGGACGCGCACCCTCACATCGCAAGTTCTCGCTACCTTGTATGACCTGCAATGCTAGACTCCGCGCGTGAAAATTCTCTCGCGCCTTCTACTCAAGCAATCGCTGTTCAACTTTCTTGCGACTCTCGGAATCGCGAGCGCGGCCATTACCATTGCCGAGCTGATGTTGAACATCAATGATTTCATTGCTCAAAGCACAGGCGTTTTATCGATCGCACAATATCTCATGGCACTCGTGATTGGTTCGTATTTTCAATTTTTGATTCCTGTCTCCGCCTTCGCTGCCATTTTTCTCACATTCGGTTTTGCAGCTCGCTCCAACGAACTCGTCGCCATGAAGGCCGGTGGGATTTCGCCGCTTCACGCCGCGCTACCGCTCCTCGGCGCAATCGGGATCTTGAGTTTCGCAACCCTTTTTTTCAACGAAATCGTTGCGCGAGAATGCGTACGCATCGTCGCTGTTTTTGAAGGAGAGGCCATGGAAGGCGACGGAATGGTCTTTCGCGGCGGCGCGTTCTGGCACCGTCGAGGCGACACGATCTATCGCCTGCGAAACGCCGATGTGGCACAGCGCATCTTACAGGATGTCACGATCTACGAACGCAACGCGCAAGGCCGACTCGTACGCACCATCACCGCCAAGACCGCCTCAGTCGATGAAGAAAACTGGATTTTGGAACAAGCGATCGTGCGCGGCTTCGATCCCACTGATCCCGCCGCACCAATACAAACTGACTTTCTTCCAACGATGAATCTCGAACTGCCGGACGATCCGCGACAAGTTCTGCTCAAAGCCACTGCGGACAATCTTTCGCTGCCCGAACTCTTTACACAAATTCGTGACAGCCAACGTCTTGGCGAGCCCGCTCTCGTCTCGCGCGCTTCATTCCATCAGCGTGTTACGCGGCCTTTCGCCGTTCTCCTCTTCGCGATACTGGCGTTACCACTCGCGCTTCGCGTTGAAGCCGCAAAGACTCTGGCCACACCGGCCTTGCAAGGAATTGCTTTCATCACGCTGTACTGGTTTCTCGAAAATCTTTCGATTGATCTTGCAACACGCGGCGCACTTCCTGCCGGTGCCACGCTTTGGAGTCTGTTGATTGCATTTGCAGCCTATGCAATCTGGCGCCTTCGCAAGGCACCTTGCTGAACGCATTTAATTTTTACTCTGCGTTTGCCCTACGCACTACTTGCCGCGCTTCGCATCCGAATTGAAGTACTCGAAGAACACGTTATCCGGCGCAACCATGATCGTCGTATCCGCATCGAGCGCCTTTCGATACGCCGCGAGACTGCGCAAGAAACGAAAAAACTCGCGGTCTTGCTCGTAAGCCTCAGCATAAATCCGCGCAGCATCCGCCTCGGCAGTCGCCTTGGTAAGCGCAGCTTGCTTTTCGGCTTCGGCGACGGTGCGACGCAAAGTTGCGTCTGCCTTCGCGCGAATCTGCTCGGCATCGCTCGCCGCCTGCTCTCGAAAATCCGCTGCGAGCTGCGCTTGATAACTCCGCATACGCTCATACACAACTTCGCGTGCCTCCAGCGATTCTTCGAGACGCGTAAAGCGAATCGCAACAATTTCGATACCCATCGCCGCCGCTACCGCATAGCTACGTTCACGGATCGCCATCTCGACCGCCGAACGTCCACCCGCAAGGAGATCTACAAAAGCATGGCGTGACACCTCGGACGACACATTTTCGCGAAGCTCGGCAGAAAGACGCTGCTCCGCCGCAAGCAAATCCGGCAGGCCGCTCGTCGCATCAAGCCCAAATGTCTCATGAAATTTTACCGGGTCTTGGATGCGCCAAAGCAAGGCACAATCGATCTCGAACGCATCACTCTCCGGCGGCTTGACATCTACAGCAATGTCCGACACGTGTGTGTGTTGAATGCGTCGATCCAGAGGAACAAGCAAAGTCAGCGCAGGTAAGCGCAGCGACAAGCCTGGCTTCTCTACAACGCGTAGCGTATTGCCAAACGGAAAATGAAATTTCCGCAAAATCAGCTTGGCTTCACCTTCGTGCGTCACGACGACCGGGCCATAGTCGCGCTCTCCAAGCCAGCCAAATCCCGCCAACAACACGATCAATCCAAACAAAGCAATTCCAATTTTTTTCACGATTCTCAACTCCTGCATGATGACACCCTAAAGTGTCTGATGCATTCGTACGTTTTATTTCGCTTCGGGCTTCACCGCCGACGGCATCTCAATGCGCGGCGACAATGACGGCACACTGGGTAGTCCTTTCTCAATCACGACTGTGTGCGCCTTCGCCAAAACTTCTTCCATCATTTCGAGATACAGACGGCGGCGAGTCACTTCGGGAGCTGCACGATACACCGGCAAGAGTTGCAAAAATTCGGTGCGGCTCGCTTCAGCCTGCGCCACGCGTTCAACGGCATACGCGGTCGTCGACTCTGCGAGCTGCGTTGCATACTGCTTGGCGCGATAACGTTGTTCCGTCTCATATTGCTTGGCTTCGGCAAGCTGCTGCTCTTTCCACTGCCGCGCAGCACGCACTCCTTCGCCCGCTTCGCGCGCAGCCTCGGGCAAAACCAGATCATGAATTTGCAACGACTGCACTTCGAGCGCCGAAGCTTTTCCCGCGTAACGATCTAGTGCAGTCTGCAAAGCGCGCTGCGCCGCATCCTGCGCGCGAATGCGATCTTCGAATAACTGCTCAAGCGTGAGTCGCGAGATTTCTTCGCGCAGCGCGGCCTGCGCCACATCGCGCACGAAATCGGACGTCCAATGCAAACGTTGGACAAAAACCGCAAGATCGCGAATTCGATACTGCATCACAAAGGGAACGTACACAATATTGTGATCGTTGGTTTGCATCGCCACTTCTCGCCAGTGTCGTTCATCGGCAGAATAAGCCGCTTGGCGATCTTTCGCGCGCACATCGCTCTGTTCGGCATCGATTGCAACATCCTGCTCTGCGGCAGGGGAAGGCGCGTCCAAAGCCGCAGCCGTGGACCCAACGCCAGACTCCGTCGACGCCGCACTCGCGCTCGGCTCAACCGTCGCCTTTGGTTCGATTGTGCGCAGCGACGGCGCTGGTTCCTGCGGCCCAAAGACTTCGCGATGCACTTGCTGCAAATTGGCAATTCGATGCGCTTCAAGCGGTGCAGGCCAGTGCCAATGCCATCCCGCCGCCGTTTCGGCGCGATGATACACACCAATGCGTAATATGGCTGCATTCTCGCCGGGCGCAATGCGATACACTCCTTGTGCCAACCACACTCCCAGCGCAGCCACCCCAAACGCTCCGAGCAAAAGGTTCACAAGCACGCGGCCACTTTCGCTTCTCCGTCGTACCACCGACCACCAGTTTGATATGCGATTGTGCTGACTCATGCCTTTTCATTCACTTTCTTTGCCATTTCATAAAACGGCTTGATGAGATCGATCGGAATCGGAAAGATCGTCGTCGAATTGTTTTCCGAGGCGATCTCCGACAGGGTTTGCAAATAGCGCAACTGCAATGCAATGGGATCGGCCGCCATGACCCGCGCCGCCTCACTCAACTTTTGCGAAGCCTGCAATTCACCGTCGGCATGAATTTGCTTCGAGCGGCGCTCGCGCTCGGCCTCGGCCTGTCGTGCCATCGCGCGCTGCATGGATTCCGGCAAATCGATTTCTTTCATCTCGACTGCGCGCACTTTTACGCCCCACGGATCCGTCTGCGTATCAATAATCTCGGTGAGTCGCAAATTGATGTGCTCGCGCTCGGTGAGTAGATCATCGAGCTCGGCTTGACCGCATACACTTCGAAGAGTCGTTTGCGCGATTTGCGATGTGCCATATAAATAATTTTCGACCTGAATCACGGCACGCTCGGGGCGCAACACGCGAAAGTAGAGCACTGCATTGACGCGCACTGTGACATTGTCGCGTGTAATGACCTCCTGGGCCGGAACATCCATCACGACTTCGCGCAAACTCACGCGCACCAAACGGTCAATGCCCGGAATGATCCACTGCAAGCCTGCGTTGCGCACGCCGACAAAACGGCCAAGGCGAAACAACACGCCACGCTCGTATTCCTGCAAAACATTGAATCCCATCCAAAGAATAATGAATCCAAGCACAAGCATCGCGATGATCCCGACTCCCATTTCTCCTCCTCCTTGATTTTTGATCCGTCAGACTTGCGCCAAATTTCGTGCGACGCGCGCGCGTCGCACATGCAACACAAAATTTTGTTGCTCAAGAGCCACGACTTCGATCTGTGCCTGCGCCTCAATGGGTTCATCGGCATACGCCGCCCAGTACTCGCCGCGCACGAACACCACTCCGTTGAGCGCAAGCGGTCGCACGACTTTGCCCGTCATTCCAATCAATTCATCGATACCCGAAACTTGTTTGCGTGAAAGCGTCTTTCCCACCGCAGCAGCCACCAGAAGCGAAAACGAAGTAAAGCCAACGGCGACGGGCACCAAAACTCTCCAAAACGAAACCGTCAAATCACTCGCCTCCGGTACATCAAAAACCATGGAACCACCGGCGAGAAAAAAGGCGATGCCGGTCACCGTGAGTAGCCCATACGACGTAACGTAAATTTCAGCAATCAAGCATCCCACACCCATGAGCAAAAGGAAAAGTCCAAGCCAGTCGAAGGGTAAAATTTGCAAAGAGATCGCACCAAGAATCAGGCAAACAAAGCCCGCAACACCCGCCAAACCGACGCCCGGCGTTTGAAACTCGATGTACAGACCCATGAGTCCTGCCATGAGCAAAATCACAGCGATGTCAGGACTCGCGAGCACACTGAAGAAACGCGTCACCCACGTCATCTCAATCGGCTGCACGATCTTCTCTTTTGTGTGTAAGACACGCCCCTCGCCCTTGATTTTGACTTCGCGACCATCGAGTGCTTCGAGCAACGCCGCACGATTGGCCGCAACGAGATCAATCACGCCAAGCTTCAGAGCCTCTTCCTCTCCGATCGCGACCGATTCACGCACGGCCTTCACCGCCCATTCGACGTTGCGCTCGCGCTGCTTGGCAATCGACTCGATGTAGGAAGCAAGAAAGTTCTCGGCCTTCTCCATCGCATAATCGCGGGCCTTCTCTTCGAGGCCTTCCTTGCGCGCAGCTCCGTCGCCAACACCGACGGGATGCGCCGCACCAATCGTTGTGCCAGGTGCCATCGCCGCCACATGCGCAGCCACCGTAATAAACGTCCCCGCCGAAGCCGCCCAACCACCTTGCGGCGACACATACACCACGATGGGTACTGGCGAATTCAACATCGCCTGCAAAAGATCCTTCGTCGATGCCACCAACCCGCCCGGCGTATCCAGTTCGACAATCAACAACTCGGCGCCGTCGGCCGCGCTCTGCAAGATGGCTTGCTGCAAATAATCCGAAGAAGCAGGATTGATCGATCCTGAAAATGTGGCGACGTATATTTTTCCGTCGGAGTGCGCCACGCCGCTAGCCAGAAGAGCCCAGGCTGCAAAAAATAAAAACAAAATATTGTGTAGGGTACAACTTTTCGCACGTGCCCCGTGCTGTGCACTGCGCTGATTTTGCAGCCTACCGTTCAAGGCTTGGCTCCTTTGAGCTTTTCAATACGGTCCCAGAGCCGTACTGCAACCTCGCGCTTCGCAAGCAGCGGCCACTCTTCGGCCTCACCGTCGGCGTTCACCAACACGACAGCGTTTTGATCGACCTCGAAACCGGCATCTTGGCGCGAAATGTCGTTGGCCACGATCAAATCGCAACCTTTGCGTTCAAGCTTACGTCTTGCCGACGCCACCACATCGTGACTCTCGGCCGCAAACCCAACAATGATCCGTCGCGCTGTTCTACGCCCCGCCTTGGAGCCAACACCAGGGCGTGTCGAATGTTCTTCGTTCGCATCGGCAAAATTTTCTGCGCGATTCTGCTGACAAATCTCTGCCAAAATATCGGGATTGCGCACGAGTCGGAGCGGCAAGCCTTCTCCGTCGGCAAGTTCTTCTTTTTTGATCTTGCGTTCGCAAACCGTTTCCGCACGAAAATCCGCCACCGCCGCGGCCTGAATCACGATGCTTGCGCGCAAGAAATGCTTCTTCACCGCATCGCGCATCTCCAGCGCAGTACACACAGGAGTGCGTTCAACACCAATCGGTGTCGGCAATGCCGTGGGGCCGCTCACCAACTGCACTTCCGCGCCGCGACGCGCGGCTTCGGCCGCAATCGCATAGCCCATTTTCCCCGACGAGCGATTCGCGATCACACGCACGGCATCGATTGGTTCTTGCGTGCCACCCGCCGTCACGAGCACGACTTCTCCGGCCAGCGACTGCGGCGCGAGCGCAGATTCAATGGCCTCTGCAAGCGTGGCGACTTCCGACATTCGACCCTCGCCTTGCCAGCCACAGGCCAAAAAGCCCGCCTCGGGCCCCACGAACTGCACGCCGCGCGCACGCAAACGGCCAACATTTTCTTGTGTTGGCTGATTGTTCCACATATTCACGTTCATCGCCGGAGCGACGAGCAATTTTGCGCGTGTCGCGAGCACAAGGGTCGTCACAAGATCGTCGGCGATGCCATACGCAAGTTTTGCAATCAAGTTTGCAGTCGCCGGCGCGACGCACACGACTTCGGCCCAGTCCGCCAACGCAATATGATCGATGCGGCCTTCTTCTTCGGGATCGAAAAGATTCGTGCGCACCGCATGGCCAGAAAGTGTTTGCAAAACCAGGGGACTTACAAATTCGGCCGCAGAGGCCGTCAGCACGCAGCGCACCTCGTGTCCTTCTTTGCGAAGCACGCGCACGAGTTCGGGAATTTTATAGGCTGCGATGCCGCCCGACACAGCGAGCACGATGCGATTTTGGGCCACGCTTTCCCCTTTCAAAAATCAAAGCAAAGCGCAAAGCAAAATAGAAACACGAAGTAAAACTCCGACGCACGGCCAAACAGCCAAACAGCCAAACAGCCAATCCAAACGGCCAATCCGAACGGCCAATCCGAACGGCCAACCTGAACTTTCGCTGAGAATGCACCGGCGCTACGAACGAAGCAAAGTTACACAGGATGCAACTCTGCGTCCATTTTCGCACTGACTTCATTCCCTTCACAATTTTCAAAATTTTTCATTGCGTGCGCTGAGTCTTCAAAACTCACGCTTCAAAACTGTCACGCGTGGAAATCCATCAACAAAGCGCGTCACCTCGCCAAGCTGCGCGCACCCGTGCTTTAGTCGGCGTGCAAGCGCTCGATTCCAAGCGCATGTGCTCCGGCTGCAAAGCGCCGATCTAGCGCACGCTTCGACGGCGCTTCGGCATAAATGCGCAGCAACGGCTCAGTACCCGAGGCGCGAAACATCAAGAAACCATCGTCGAGATCAAAGCGGATGCCATCCAAGGTTTCGATTGCACGCACGCGCGCACCCTCGAATCGACCCGGCGGCGCTTGTTCGAGCTGTCGCAAGCGCTCGCGAATCCTCTCGCAAATCGACACCGATTTGCGACTACACACACGCTTGCCGTGCCTTGCCTCGATATCGCGAAGCTTCGTGCGCAAGCAGCCTCCGGAAGTAGCCACAACTTCTGCAAGCAATGCGCCAGCGAGAATTCCATCTTTGTCGCGACTCCAGGCAGCAAGCGCAAAACCGCCACTCTCTTCGCCGGCAAGATCGGAACGGCCGGCTGCAAAATCGGCCGCCATATATTTGAAACCAATCGGGCGGCGCAGAACCGGAAGCCCGTAACCAGCCGCAACGCGCTCAACGAGCGAGCCCAGAGCCACAGAGACCGAAATCCCCGTCGTTACACGCCCGGTACGCACCAAGTGATCGACGAGAATAGCGAGCGCTTGCGTCGGAAGCAGGAACTCTCCGCGCGAATCGACGGCTCCATAGCGATCGGCATCGCCATCGGTTGCAAGACCCAACACAAATTTGCGTTGGTTGCATACGCGCTGCGAAAGCGCACGCAAGCGCGTGGGCGACGGCTCGGGCACAAGGCCACCGAAGCGAGGATCAAAACCAAGGTGCAGACCTTGCACATCGACACCGATCCGTGTCAACAATGCATCGAGCACTCCCGTGCCGGCGCCGTGCATCGCATCGTAAACGACATGCACGCGACGGCGCACAAAGACACCGCGATCGAGAAACTGAAACAGATCTTCGAGATAGCGCTCCGTCAAATCCGTGCGCGATGCAGAGCACAAAGATTTCGTCGGTGGGCGGATTCCTCCTCTGCGCATCCTACACGATTCAGAGTTGGCAAAAGTTTCGATCTTTCGTGTCTCATCGCTCGGCGCCGAAGCGCCTCCCGCGACAAAAACTTTAACACCGTGATACTCCGACGGATTGTGGCTCGCCGTGAAACAAATCCCAAACGCCATTCCTTCGCGAGCGAGCGTACGTGTCAGCACCGGTGTCGGTAGCGGTTGTGCCGCACACTGTGGGCGTAAACCCATTTCGCGAAAAATACGCATCGCTTCACGCGCAAACGCATCGCCAAAAAAACGCCGATCGTGCGCAATGAGGATCGATTCTCCTTGCGCACCCTGCGCTTCGATCCAACGTCCAATCCCGACGAGCACGGCCTGCAAACGTGGCCAAGTGATTTCACTGCCAAGCACACCGCGCCAACCGCTCGTGCCAAAGCGCAGTGGCGCCGTCTCGGTGAAAGAATTGCGTTTCATGGGTTGCCCTGAACCTTTTTCGATGCACACCGACGCAAAGACGCGGAGTGGGGCATTCTTATCCAAGCTTCTTTTTGAGTCGCGCAAGCACGGCGGGAGGAACGAAGTCCGTCACTTCCCCGCCAAAACGCACCAGCTCTTTGAGCCGCGATGAACTCACGTAGAAATACTGCTGACTCGTCATCATGAAGAGTGTCTCGATCTCGGGATGCAGATGTTTATTCATGAGCGCCATTTCAAACTCGTACTCGAAATCCGACACCGCGCGCAGACCACGAATCACGACCTTCGCCCCAATTTCACGCGCAAAGTTCACCAGCAATCCCTCGAACTTCGTCACCCGAATACCGCGATGCCCGCACAAGGCCTCTTCGAGCATGGCAATGCGCTCTTCAACAGAAAAAAGCGGCGCTTTGCCGACATTCGTCGCTACCGCCACGATCAAGTCCGGAAACACCTCGGCCGCCCGTTGAATCACGTCCAAATGTCCATTCGTCACTGGATCGAAACTCGCCGGAAAAAGTGCTCTGCGAGAATCTTGTGCCATCATCTCCTCATCACTCCTTTTGTGACTCGTTCATTTCGCGTCTTCATCCAATGCCGTGGCGCAAACCAGAGCGAAACGAAACCTGGTCAGCACCGTATCGCCATAGACGTGTGAATCCAAAAACAAAAACTGATCAGGAATCTCAATCTTCGCAGCGTCCGTCGCCGTTTTGCGTATCGCTGGACGCGCGCTCTCCAGCACGACCTGTGCGCCAAGCGCAAGGATTTTTGCCTCCATCAGCGCCGACAAAATTCGTCGCAACTCATCGCCCGCATACGGAGGATCGAGAAAAACGAGATCGAACTGCACTCTGTCTCGGCCAAGTCGCGGCAAAATTTTAAGTGCTTCCCCCAAAAAAACCTCGGAATGATCGACAAGACCCAAAGTCGCCAGATTTTTTTTCAATAACGCAACGACCTTGGGCGAGCAATCGACAAACGTCGCGTGGGCCGCACCGCGCGACAGCGCCTCGATGCCCAGCGCTCCGCTTCCAGCGTATAAATCGAGAATCCGCTTTTCACCAAGATCACCGAGCCTTGAAAACAACGCCTCCCGGACACGATTTGAGGTAGGACGAACCGCATCGCCCGCATCCAGTTCGAGCCAACGCCCCTTTAAAAAACCGGCAATGATTCGCAATCGGCCCGGCCTCATCGTTGTTTTTGCCTTTTTCACTCGCACTCGCTCCGTTCCGCAACAGTGTCTGGCACCCTCTACACTGTTTTGCGATGGCCCGAAACCAGACTTTGTACCGCTGCACCGGGGACCAACACTCCAGAAAGTAGGATGCTGTATGAGGAAGATGAAAATTTCCTCTAAAACGCAGTTTTCATATTGCCCGAGATGCACCCTCACCCTACACTGTTCGCGATTTGAGAGAACATTGTAAAGCCTGCGGGAATATGAAAGAAATTAAGCACCTAGAATCAAGAACTGATTCTTCCCGAAATCTCCGCCAGGCGGTCTCTCGAAATTGAATTCAATTTGTGTATGCGAGTGCTCTACCCACCCCAGCGCGGCAAACAAAATCTTGTCTGCCCACGGTGAAAGAAGTTCTGCACCGTGCTTCAAAGGTTTACAATGAAGAGCGTTGGTAAATTGCTGTGTATGTTGTTTAATCGATCATTCCAGAAGGAGACAGAAGAATGTCAGCCAAAGTCAAAAGCGAAAAGAAGAAACTTGCAGAACGTCTCTCGCAAGTGCGCGGCGACCGCTCGCAACGCCAGTTTGCCCGCGATCTCGGTGTGTTCCAACAGAACGTGAACCGCTATGAAAGTGGCACCACGCCGCACACCGATTTCTTGATCACTCTGGCCCTGAAGGAAGATGTCTCGCTCGACTGGCTCCTGCTTGGCAAAGGCAAGATGAAGAAGCGCTAAGCGTCACGAAAAGGAGCCGTTCGCATCCATAGCGGTGCGGACGGCTCGCTCGTGGCGAGATCCGTTCTCACACCGGCCTGCTCACGAATCCGGTCCGCCATCCTCCGGCAACGACAGCTCCGCCCCACTCCACCCCACCAAAGCTGCAATCACGCGATCAATTGAGGCGCGCACTTCATAGTCACCATATCGATAGCCATTGACCAAGATTGAAAAAATCACTTCGTCACCGCTGCGCGTCGTCGCAAAACCAGACAGTGCCGACACTTTATTCAGTAATCCTGTTTTGGCACGAACTTCTCCCGCTATACCATTTGTACGCCTTTTGAGCGTGCCATCTCCGCCCGCAATCGGAAGCGCCGAATAAAATTCTGGGCCAAAGCGAAACGAATGATCTGCTGCGCGCAAAACTTGCACGAGTGCACGTGGCGAAACTTGGTTTTGATAACTCAGACCCGAACCATCGACGAGCTGCAACTTCTCCGGATCGATCCCGAGTTTTGCGAGTTCCTCTCGCAAAACCGGCAGCCCGTTTTCCCAAGTACCCGGTTCGCCCGTCGCATCACGCCCCATCGCCTTCACGAGCGCTTCTCCCATGAGATTGTTGCTGTGTTTCATGAACACGCGCACGATCTCCGCAAGCGACTTTCCCTCGAAGACGGCCAGTTCATACGCATCGGGAGAGACGACACCGATACGTGTCGCACCCAGAACAGAAATCCCCACGGCCTCAAGCTGCATACGAAACACCGCTCCCGCATAACGCACGGGATCGACCACACTGCGATATTCAATATGCGTTTCGCCGCCCACTGGAAGATTGCCGGTCACGCCAATCACTTCTGCATCCTCGGCGCTCTGTCGAATCACGGTCAGCGAATCGCGACTCGCCTCCTCACCCGACGTGCCTTGATTGCGAACGCGCAAAAAGGGCACCGGCGGATCAATGCTGACACGCAGCGGTGCACCCGACGCCGATCCGGGTCGCACTGCCACCGCAAAGGCTCCATAATTCGCATTGATCGCACTCACCGGTGCAAAATAAGCGCGTGCCGAAACACCATTCCACGTCGGATTCCAATGCACGCGATCGAAAGCGGAATCGTCGAGCACAAGATCACCGCGCACCGTCCGCAAACCTGCTCGGTATAAGTCGGCAGCAATCCGCCAATAGTCTTCCGAGCGAAGCGAGGGATCACCGCTGCCGCAAAGCACGAGCGTCTCGACGCTACCCGCATCGTCGGGCGCGACATCGGAATAAACCTTCGTCGGAAAATGATGCGTCGGTCCAAAATGCGCGAGTGCGGCCGCCGCCGTCAAAATCTTTTGGTTCGAAGCGGGCGTGAGCGTTCGATCGGCGCCGTGCGAAAAAATCTCTACACCGTCGGATCGTCGCACGACAAGCATGCCGATCTCGGCGCGCTCGAACGCTGGCTGCCGAAGCATCTTCTCGATTTGCCGTGCGAGCGCATTCTCCTCACCGCCCTGCGCATCCTCACCAAACGCCGTTGCACCCACGAAAAGACAAAGCCAACTCACGCAAAGGACTTTGAAAATCCGCCACGACTTCAACTTCGACTCCTTCTCCAATGCTTCTCGAATGCTTTTTAAATGGATTTTGCACTTCGCCGCGCATGACACGATCTGTTGTGTTTTTCATATCGCAAAGCAAAGCACACAACAAAAATTGAAAAGATGCTCTCGCTTGACTCTGCCGAGCTTATCCTTGAGTCTGCTAGGGAGCAATTCGCGCACAGCGACGGGAATCAAGCAACGTCATTCTGCGCTAAACCCAAAACAAGCGGCGCAAAGAAAATGCAAAACGAGGTGACGCAGTGCTGAACTGGATTTGGTTGGGACTCATTTTGATCTCGATCGTGTTTGCCGCCTTCACGGGCAAGATGGAAGCCGTATCGACCGCTTCGATGAATACGGCCAAAAGCGCCGTCGAATATGTAATCGGCCTCGTCGGACC
Source organism: uncultured Geobacter sp. (assembly GCA_964424225.1). Classification (GTDB taxonomy): domain Bacteria; phylum Myxococcota_A; class UBA9160; order UBA9160; family JADFDR01; genus JADFDR01. The sequence goes on along the minus strand of CAYRID010000007.1, from coordinate 4,103 downwards.
AATGGTGTTCTTCCTCGGTTTGATGCGCATTGCACAAGACGGCGGGCTTTTGCTCGCCGTCGCACGCGGCCTGCGCCCGGTCATGCACCGCCTCTTTCCGGATGTGCCCACGGAGCATCCGGCGATGGGCGCAATGATCATGAACATGGCGTCGAACATGCTCGGGCTCGGCAATGCTGCAACTCCCTTTGGTCTCAAGGCGATGGTAGAACTCGAACGCATCAATACACGACCTGGTGTCGCCACGAATGCCATGGCTCTCTTTCTTGCAATCAACACTTCGAGCATCACGCTTTTTCCGCTCGGCGTCATTGCAGTGCGTACTTCACTGGGTTCGACAGCACCCGGCTCGATCTTTTTGCCCACACTGATTGCCACTGTGTGCTCAACAACGATTGGTGTCCTCTCCGCGCTCTTGCTAAGCAAGCTTCCGCGCTATCGCGCTGAAAATTTTCCTGCCGCCGCCCCGGAAGCGACACAAACCGATGACCGCAATGCCGCCGAAACAACCATCGACTACGGGCCGACCGTGGCGCCGGCGCCGATGAGCGCGATGCACAAACTCATTTTGGTGTCCTTTACGATTCTCGTGCTCTTGGGATTAACGCGTGAAATCATCGAACGCTCGGCCACTCAGTCTGCGCTGGAGATCATGAAGGCGATGAGTCCGCACTGGCTCGTGCCGGCTTTGATCGCAGCTCTTTTGCTCGTCGGTTTTGCGGGGCGCGTGCGCGTCTATGAATCGATGGTCGAAGGCGGCCGCGAAGGTTTGCAAGTCGCCATGAAAATCGTGCCCTTTTTCGTCGCAATTTTGGTCGCTGTTGGAATGTTTCGCGCCTCGGGAGCCATGGAGTTTTTACTCGCTGGCCTTTCGCCCATTACGTCACTCATTGGTGTACCCGTCGAAGCACTACCCGTTGCTTTGTTGCGCCCACTTTCCGGCGGTGGCAGTTTTGCTCTCATGTCCGAAACCATGGCCACCTACGGACCCGACTCATTCATCGGTGTGCTCGTCAGCACCATCCAAGGTTCGACCGAGACGACTTTCTACGTGCTCGCGCTGTACTTCGGAGCAGCGCGCGTGCGACATAGCCGCCACACTTTGCCCGCCTGTTTGCTTGCCGATCTCGCTGGATTTCTGGGAGCGGTCGCAGCTTGCCATCTTTTCTTCCGCGCGCTCGCCGGATAGGAGTCACCATGGTCGGCGACGCAGAAATCGAACGCCAAATCCGTTTGCTCGCGCACGCAACCTTCAAACGCGACGTCTTGACGATTCTTCCCATCGCTGCCGGACTCGGCTTGCGACGTTTTTATCGCGTGCGCCTACTCGGCACTCCCGCGTACTGCATCGCTCGCGTCGAAATGCTCGAAGATCCTCAAAACCGCCCAGCAGGCATTGCCCCCGAGCCCGCCCTCGAGCCCCTGCGCACCTATCTTGAAGCGAACGGTCTCCCCGTGCCGAAATCGTACGCCAGCCGCACTGGGATTGATCTCCTCGAAGACCTCGGTGACACATCGCTGCAAAAAGCAGCCGCTGCAGCAACTCCGGAATTTCGCCAAACACTTTATACGGAAGCATGCGACCTCATTGCCCGCTTGCAACAACTGACTCCCGACGCCACAGTGCCGGCTTTTTCACGCCAGCTCGACACAAATTTGTTTCGATATAAAGCTTCGCTCTTTCTCGAGTGGAGTATCCCCGAGGCATTGGGCCGCAGTGCGAGCAATGCCGAAATCGAGGTCGTACACGAAACCTTTTCACTCATCGCCGCCGAGGCCCTTTGCGCACCTCAAAAACTTTCGCATCGCGACTTTCAAAGCTCTAATCTTTTACTACTCAAAAATGCGTTGCCGGGATCACGCTTATGCATGATTGATTTTCAAGGTGCCTTCCTCGCACCGCCGGAATACGATCTCGTCTGCCTGCTGCGCGATTCGTATGTAGAGCTTCCAAATACCGAAGTCGCAAACCACCTCGCAAACATTCGTCTAAAACTTCCCGACACGCCCTTGATCGAGCGGATGCAAGAGCGCTTCGATCTTTTGACACTGAGCCGCAAGGGCAAAGATCATGCGCGCTTTTTGTATGCCGCCAAAGCGCGTGGCAATCGTCGCTTACTCGTGTATATCCCCACGACTCTGCGCTATCTCAAAGCCGCCGCCGAGCGACTCGCCGCGTACGACCCGCGTCTTGCGCGCTTTGCCGACCTGCTCTCAAGCTTCCCCGACGCCCAAGCCTCCGAGGACGCTGCGCAACAAGCTCTCGACACCGACGAAAAAAGCGAGGCAAAGCCGCAGTGCGCGGAGTCAAAATGCGTGCACTAATTCTCGCCGCCGGGTTGGGCACGCGTCTGCGACCCCTTACACAATTTCGTGCGAAACCCGCACTGCCGGTGCGCGGCATTCCGATTTTGGCAACGCTGCTCGCTCTTCTTGATGAACATGAAATCCACGACGTGATGATCAATACGCACCACTTGCCTGCATCGATTCATGCCGTCGTCGAGCGCTATCGCCCAAAACGAATGCACGTGCAGTTCTCGCACGAGCCAACACTGCTCGATACCGGCGGTGCCATCCGCCGCGTCGCTCATTTTTTGCGCGAAAGTGATCCGTGCCTCGTGCTCGCCGGCGACATGATTCTTGACTGCGACTTGCGCGCCTTTGCCTCTGTGCACCAGGCCGAGAACAACGCCGTCACCTTTTTGCTCAGCGACGACCCGCGCATCGAACGCTTCGGCAGCCTTGGCATTGATACACAAGAATGCGTACGCCGCATTGGCCAACGTTTCGATCTGGGCGGCGAATCGGCCCGCGGCTTGTACTTGAGCGTCACGGCGATCTCTGCGCGCGCGCTCGACACTCTTCCCGATCGCGAAATTTTCAGTCATCTCGACGGCTGGATTGCGCCACTGCTCAAAATGGGCGCGCGCGATATTCGCGCCAAAATTTTTCCGGCCGCAATGCGCAAAACGCCCATCGCACAAATGGTGTGGCCGACTTCGACTCCGCCCACACCCTCGCACGCTCACTGCGCACCGCAGCCATCAAGATTGATCTGGGAGCCCGTCGGAACCCTGCGCGAATATCTGGACGCGAACTTTTGTCTTCCGTCGGATTACAATGCAAAACTCGATGCGTGGGCAAAGCGTGAAGGCACGCACGCCGAACCCCGCTTCGTGATCGGCGCCACAGCAGAAATCGGAGCCGATACCGATCTTGACGAGGTCGTCGTTTGGGATGGCGAACGAGTACCCAGCGGACAAAAATTTCATCACGGCGTCTTTGCGGGGGGCGAGTTTCATCGCTGTCCTGCCGATAGAACAGCATGAGCGCGCAACGCATAGAAAAGTAACGCGAACCAAGTTTGCGATCTCATCGGCAAGAGACTTGAATCCACGCTCCAGCGCCCGCGACCAACGCGAGATCGACCGACACAGAAAAAGGACACGGTAGCGACATGGCAGAAGTAGTTTTCATCGGAACCGGAGATGCATTTGGAGCAGGGGGGCGACGCCAGTCCGCTATTTTCGTGCGTACGCCTTCGGGAGCCGTACTTCTTGACTGCGGCGGCACGACCGGCACCGGAATGTGCGAGCTCGATTTAGAGCGTGGTGAAATCGACGCCATCTTGATTTCGCACTTTCACGGCGATCACTTCGCAGGGGTTCCCGGCTTTTTGTTGGCTTGCTTATACGAGGACCAACGTAAACACCCGCTCGTCATCGCGGGACCACCGCAAATCGAAACGCGCGTCCGCCAGTTGGCGCAAGTGATTGGATACGGCCTCGAAGATCGCAACTGGAGCTTCCCGCTATCGTTTCAAGAACTGCACGCCGGTCGAACCAAAGAAGTCGGCCCCGTCTCCGTACAAAGCTTCAAAACCCATCATCAACCCGATGTTTGCCCGCACGGCCTGATTCTCGGCAGCGACACGGAGAAGATCGTCTTTTCGGGCGACACCGGATGGTTTCAAGAACTTCCCCACCATGTGCGCGGCGCCAAACTTTTCATCTGCGAATGCACATATCACAAGCCAAGCTTTGAATACCACATGAATTACCAAGACTTAAGCGCACGCAAAAATGAATTCGACTGCGAGA
>CAYRID010000006.1:0-48384 GCA_964424225.1 uncultured Geobacter sp. | reverse complement strand
CTTGAGTGGTCCGCTCAATGTTGTCGCGCCCGAAGTAGTACGCAATGGAAACTTCAGCCGTTGTCTCGCAAAAGTGTTACACCGACCTTGCATCTCCCGCGTTCCCGAATTCGCCGTTCGCCTCGCCTTCAGAGAACTCAGCTCCGAGCTTCTCGATAGCCGCCTCATCAACCCGCAGCGCCTACTCGATTCCGGCTTCCACTTCACCTACCCCCAGCTTGAGCCCGCACTTCGTGAAGCGCTGGGGTTACATCTTGCATAGCCGCCCGATTTCGTTGAGCGCACAACCTTCTATAGTAAATACACACAAGTATGTTGTGCAGAGATTAGACCGCATGGCTAGTGCGCAGGTGGAAAATCGATCTTGATCGAGTTGATGATCTGCGGAACGATGACGTTGCGTTCTTCGTCGGTGGCTTGAACGAAGCGAACTTTGATGATCAAAGCATTCTGTGGATTTAAAGGGACTAAATAAATATCAGAACGAATTACTCGATCTACAGACCAAAAAGATTGCAAGTGCCTTCCTATACGCCCATCTATGGTCACCAGTCCCATATCGCGACATTGATTACGTGCCCGCTCTCGAATATCCGACGGGTAAAATGTCGCGAAATAGAAATCGACTGCGCGTTTTGTATCTCGAATCTCCAAATATAAACTTTCAAGTGTCATAGGCGGAGCAACCGCATGACGCTCATCGAGCCATGCAAACTGCACTTCGAGTGCAGGCACATTTGGGTTTCTGTAAACGGTACGCAATTCATATCCGACAAAAGCCTCCTCCACTCCACTTTTTTGTTTCAGCAGGCCCTCTCCCCAGTAGAGCAGCTCGGAACGAAACTTCATTGTCGATGGAGCATCAAAAGAAACTGGAACATACGGATGTTGGAATCGCACCCACGGCGTCGGTGGCGGCAGAGAGCCGCAAGCCCATAAACCCAGAACGCAAAAAACAAGAATCAGCACTCGCACCTCTAATTGCCCCCTCCAGGAATAAAGTTCCCAAAATTCTCATAGTACGATTGCTCTGCGTGATTCTTCATTCCGCCCGACGGAAAAATAAAAGCCGGAATAGAAATCAGAGCCAACCACGGACTACCAATCGAAACCACGGGATCCAAGATGGAAGCATCATTGCGGTACGCTGCCGACGAAGTGCCACCAACACCAATCACGAGCATTCGATTCACCATAAACGGCGACGGACTTCCGGCAAGCTGTACACTTTTAAGAGTTCCTCGCTGCCATGTCATTCCTAATAAAAAGCTTGTGTTGCGCTCCGTGATTGATCCTTGGCTATGACCATAGAAACGTGGAACGCTACCCGCGGCGCTAGCTAAATTATACGCGGCGCGATCAAGGCCGGTGAGTCCGGGGAAAAACAGTTGCAAAGTTGATTCGGTCAAATCATGTACAATGCCGCCTGGGTAGTTAAAAACATGCGCACCATTTCCGAGATTTCTTTTTCGCGCAAGTTCTTGCGCTTTATCAAGAGGGTTACCGAGTCCATTCGTAGAGATTCCGAAACGGTGCGCACGTTCTACCGCTTCCTCGAACGAAAGAATACGGCTCAGATCTTCCGACGCACGATACATATCACTGCGCACAGCGAACATCGCTCCGGTGAGCATCGAGACGGGCGTCGAGAGTGCGCCGCCGACTTCAAAGCCAAATCTTTGCGCAAAGCCGTTTGGCTTGCGATCGATGCTCCCATAAAATGCGTTGCGGCTAAAGGCCATTCCGAATCCGGAAGCAAAATTTCGCGTAGCCTCCCAAGCCGCCGACATCCCGCCCCAAAACCCGTTCCAGAAGCCATCCCATGAGGCGTTGCCGGTGGGGTCGATACGGTTGAGAGGGTTATTACGCACATATGTGTAACGGTTGAGAGTTTGAGGGTTGTAGGGGGCTTCGACTAAGGAGTCGGCGCTGAGGAAGCGACCGAGTTTGGGATCGTACCAGCGAGCGTTGTAGTCGTAGATGCCGATGGCTTTTTCGAAGCGTTGGCCTGTGAAGCCGAACTCTGCGACTTTGCCGATCAATTCGATCGCTTCGCCGAAGGGCTTGAAGACGGTACGCGCGAGAAGCGTGCCGGCAAGATTCGTGAGCAGCGTCGTGCTGCCGAGATGATCGCCATGATAGAAGACGACCGCCTCGTAGGGCGTGTGCGGATCGTCGTCGTCGCGGTCGCCGATGCCGTCGCCGTCCGTGTCGCCACTGAGCGGATTCGTGACGCGCCCGTCACTTCCAGGTGTCACTTCTTCGAGATCTGTCAGACCGTCTCCGTCGGTGTCGGCGAGGAACGGGCTCGTGCCCGCCGCCAGTTCTTGCGCCGTCGGAAGTCCGTCGCCATCGAGGTCATCACCACGCAGCACGCGCAACAAGAGCTGCAAATCGTTCGCCGCAATTGCAGCGTCGCCAAACGGAATGCCTATCGGCGCAATGTCGCCCGCTTCGAGATCGGCAGGGATTTCGTGCACGAGAATGCGGCGAAGGAGCAACGCGTCTGCGGCATCAAGACGCCCGTCGCGATTCAAATCGCCGTTGCGTGAGCCGGGTGTCGACGCGGCATCATTGGGATCTGAACCCATGAGTAGCTCATACTCGTCAAGCACACCGTCTTGATCTGCATCGACGGAGAGATCGAAAGCGAGTGCCGAGCGCGGCGCTGTCGTCGCCATCCAAAAGAGCACGAGCGTTGCTGTCGCAATGGCGCGTCGGCGACGCTCACCGCGCAAATCTCCGCGCTGGATGGCAAGACCAATCCAAAGCAAGAGCAAACACGGCGGGAGAAATGTGACGCCCTTCGCGAACACTTTCCCCGAAGTGAGTCCGTCGGAGATTTTTGCGACAACCCAAAGTGCAGCAAAGCGTTTGATATCTCGTGAATGATCACTGGATGCACTGAGAGGCGCCGTATACGAGAAACTTCGACTCGCAAGACGCGATCCTGCAGCAAAGTAGTACACGGTCGCCTTTGCACCGTCCCACTCGAAGTCGGCCGTTACGAAATAGCGCGTCTTGCCCGCTTGATCGACGCTCTTCGTGCGACGATTCGTGTAGTCATAGGTATAGGCGGCAAGTCGTACATTATTTTCTGTCACAGAGACAAGGCGGCTGCGCGCATCCCAGTCGTAATTGCGCTCGCCGATCGTCTTGAGATTGCCCGCAGAATCATACGAAACCTGTTCGTTACCGACGCTCGTCACTGCGTGTGGACCAAAACCGCGCTCGCCGTACTTCTGTGTAACTCCCTCTTTTTGCGTGAGATTGCCGTATTTGTCATAGCCATAGGCAAGAAGCGTGTTGGGCGCACCGTAGGCGCCGCGCGCCTGCACCAAGCGATTGAGCCCGTCGTACGCAAAGGAAAAATCGCTGTTCGTGTTGATCTGGTCATCAATTTGTGTAACGCGCCCCGTCGCGTCGAGGTCGTAGCGAAGGTACTGAAAATCCTTCGCCCCTTTGCGAATTCGAATCGATGCGAGTTGATCGTCGGTGTTCGCATCGTACGTTGTCTCGCTTGCAACACCGTCTCCGGTTACGATCCGACGGGTGCGACCTTGCGCATCGAGCGCAATCTCTCGCAAAACATCAAGCGCCGCGCCCGAAGCCTGTGTGTCTTGTATGCCCGTTAAAAACCCACTCGCATCATAGGCGTACACGATCTGCGCCTGCGGCAGCGTGCGTGTTTTCACGGTACCCGCCATCGTGTAGGTGCTCGCAAACGCAAACTGTCGTCCATCAAGGTGATGGACCTCTTGCAGGAGTCGGCCCTCCGCATCGTAAGCGATAAACTTATGCACACCCACTTCGTCTTCGACGGCCGCAAGACGCCCGATACCATTGGCGACACCGCCCGCGACTCCGTTTCCGTCGTAGAACATTCGCACCGACCAGTCGGCAGGCGTATTGGAATTTGGGTTTGCAAGCGTCGATTGTGCAATCACACGATCCAGCACGTCGTAGCGAAAAGTAATTTTCGCCGACTGCACACTTCTTCGTGTATGAATTTCTTCAGTGAGATTTCCGACGGCATCGTGGGCATAGGTAACTCGACCTTGATCGGGGTCTTGAATACTCGTCTTTTGTCCGAACGCGTCGTAGGTGATATCCGTGTCCGTCACCGTCGGCTCACCGGGTGCAGCGTCGGGCGGATTAATATGTACGAGCCGACCTGCGTGGTCGTAGGCATAGCGCGTGATCACACCTTGCCCGCTGCAATCGGGTGTCGCCGTTTCATTCTGCGCCTTAAACTCGTGCACCTCGACGACGGATCCAAAAAGATTACTCACCTTCTTGGTGCACTGGCCGTTTGCATTCGTCGCAATCACGACACCGCGGTCGTACTGCACCGACGACGTGCGCGCACCAGGCAGTGTTGTCGCGATCATACGACCAAGCGTGTCGTACGCGAAGCTCAACGCCAAGCGCGCTTCGCCCGCAAAGCGCGGGAGCGACGACTCCGCAACGCGACCGAGCACGTCGTAAACAGTATCCGACACGACCGTACGACCGCCGGGCCCCGTGCTCTGCGTGTGCAGCGTGCGACCAAGACCATCGAAGTAGCGGATCGAAACTTTCGTCACGCCAGGATCAAGCGTCGTGATCGTTGCCACCGATGGATAAATAGGACTCGATGAGTTGCTGCCGTCGTAATCGACGTAGATCGTCTCAACACTGCTACCGCCGGGGTTGATGGTTTTGAGTGTGCGCCCAAAGGCATCGTAACAATATTGCGTCACTTCGCCGTTCATGCCGATCGTCGAACCCACGAGCCCCTCGCCCACGGGCGGCATCACCGCCTGCACGGGACAAAGCGCGAGCGACGTCGGTACGTAGCTCGTGCTCACCGCCTGCAGCGCAGCATTGGTTTGCGAAACTGCAAACGTGTGAAACGTGGCGTCGAAGGCACTTTGCGTAACTCGCCCAAGCGCATCGAATGCACGTACGGCATTGCCGTACTCATCGTACTCCGTGCGCTCAATACGGCTTGGACCGCCTGGATTGATCGCTTCCGTTTTCGTAAGCCTTCCGACGCTTGGCAGCGTCGATCCATCCTCGTCTCCGTCGTAATAGAAGTAAATATTCTGTGCGGGAGAATTGCTGCTTTCACTCCACACAATCTTTCGGGCGACACGATCAACGAGATGAAGACTTGGATTGTGAAAATATTCGATCTGCGTTACACGATCTTGAGTTGGGATATCACCTTTCTCAACAATGCGCATTGGATTTCCATAAACGGCCTTTTCGTCATCGCCTCCAATGCCATCGTAGACATACTCTGTTCGATGAACACGCTGCGACGGAGAACTTACGGGGTCGCCATAACCATCGTATTCATAACTTTCTGTAGCCTTTACCAACGTGATGTACGGCGTGACGTTGTCTTCGACATATTCGTTTTTTACAAGCGTCCAAAGTGCACCCTTCTCGTCACGCACTTCTTGCGAGGCCACGAGCCCAGCCTTGGCCGCATCTTGATGAAAGCGTGTCGTCGTCTCAATCGCTTCGCCACCAACACCGTGCTGAGTCTCTACAACTTCCGCAAACCCCCGAAATTCACGTTCTTCCGCAGCATAGAACCCATCGCGATAGGTATAAGTCGTGCGACTCACATTGCGCTGTCCGTCATCGACGCGCACTCCAGAAACCACTTGGCGCACCATCGGCAAATCTGGCTGCCCATCGCTGCCAAGATGCAAAAACTTTGTCGACGGAAGATAATCATATTCCACGACACCTCCAAGTGTCGTCGTGGCGTGCGTCATTAAATCCGGCACCGCACCGCGATTCAAATACACTTCATGAACGTCTTTGTTTGCAACGAGAATATCCACCATTCCGTCACCATCGAGATCCTCGAAGCGGAGCCCATTGTCACGGCTTTGTGCATCAATCGCGAGCACGCGCGATGGAAGCGTCCAAGCTGTCGTAACCTTCCACGGTGTCGGGTCATCCATCGTCCCGGCGTCGCCGTCGTTGAGCCAAATCACTTGTCCACCAAGCGTCGATGGCGCGGCTTTCACCACATCGACGCGGCCGTCGCCGTTGACATCGGCCATACGCACGCCCATGTCACGCGTAATGACGCCGCTATAATTCGAGTTGAATTTGAAAAACTCCGTCGGAAGATTCCATTTTGGAGCGTCTACATAACCTTTGCGCCCGTTGTTGAGCTTAGTTCCGCCTTTGTACGTGCCATACGGGCAAACCGAACCACTACCCGGGCAGGCAGCGTCGGCAAAGGCAAGATCCGCCAAACCATCTCCATTCAGATCAATATCAAAAATACCATTCCGAAAATTTTGATTGTAAGCATGCGAAGATGTGACTCGCACGGCGCTATACGCGTAGTACGCAAGGCATTGCGCCTCTGTCGATAAATCTGTGCAAGGCTGATGCTGCTGCGATGCGAGTGCAAATGTTTTTACTTTTCCACCCACAACTTTGTCGGATTCGTGCCGCCAGACTGGAAGATCGAACTTTAATTCTCCAAGATTTTCCGCAACGTAATTAAACGCATAAACTCCAAGTCCCGCTTGCATCACAACGCCACGCATCACAAGATCGGCTAATCCATCACCATTCATGTCTGCAAAGCTGACATGCCCGCCTACACTCGATCGAACATCTGGCATTATATCTAGAAACCACGCTGGAGATCCCATTGTGATTGAGAACGGCCAATCGATCGAAGGTGCGTGGATTCGCACGCCATTGGGCAACCTTTCCCGCCAGCACTGCCTTTCGTATGCGCGATAATTGCTTTCCAAAGTTGTGACCTGATAGGGATCAAGGAGATTAGGAAGCAGTGGCATACGCATTATGCTGTCGGCCCGACCATCACCCGTTAAATCAACAAGCAAGACTCCTGTCGAGTCGCCGTCGTCGTGAACCAGTGTCGCACGATCGTAATCCTCAAAGCTTGCCGCCAAAATGCAACCCGGACCATGCTGGCGTGAAGCCTCGGTGGCAAATCCATTTCCTAAATTCAAATAAACACCATTGCCTGGCGATGAATGATAGAACCCCTCTTTCTTGAAACTTACGAAGGCGCGCACCAAATCTGGACGACCATCTCCATCAATGTCTGCAAGGCGTACACCGCGATCCTTGCGGCGATCACTCACGACTTCGAGATTCGCCGGCCAGGGCCATGACACTTGCTCCCAACCTGTTTTGCCGTCGGTGATATTGGATCGATATTCAAACGTCTCTTCGAGCGGAGCAGACGGGTTCGCACTCAATACATCCGATCCGTAAACCAACACTTTTTTAAGTAGAGAGCGCCCTGTGTCTGGGCTTTCCGCATACGTCAATTCATAGCGTCGCACGAGTGAACCTCCTTGATTCACATCGCCGATCATCACATCAATGTATTGAAGACGTCGTTTTTGTTTTTGCTCGAACCCCGCGATGAAGACTCGGCTTTGATCCGCCCGCTCTGCGGCTTCGAGATGAAAGCGAACAATGCGATCGACAGCATCCGGCGAGCTCGGCTTCAAACTTTCAAGGCCACTCCCCGGTTGGCCCGGAGTTTTCGAGCGCAGCGTGTAGCGAATCTCTTTGGGATATACGAACTCATTGCCACCGTCTGGATTGTGATACGTCACACGCATGGCGTTACCGTTCAAATCCTCTTGCTCGGTGAGGAGCCACGAAAACACACGTTCGCCCGTTGCATCTTGAAAGCGCGGTTGCGCTACTCCAAAAAGTGTATCGGTGTAAAATCCATACCGTGAAACGGTTCCGTCTTTTGCGCGCACTTCCCAGCCACCGTTGGACAAGCGTTCGATTTTTGAAAAAGATTCATGGCGAGTATGAAATCTCCCATCCGCAGCTTGGATCAACTCCTCCCCGTTGAGTACAAAAGCATCCATGCGTGTGGCAGATAAATTTCGATCTTCGATTCGTAGCCAATCGTAATGCACTGTATTGGCTGCGGTTTCATTCTTGCCGACTGCTTGAATTCCTAAGAAATGAATTTGTGAAAGATCGGCACCACCGCCGGAAATCTCTTTGGGGGCCGTATCGAGATCCCAAAAGACACGAATCCAATCCTGGCTACTCTCGCTATCAATTTGCGCTTTCGAAAACTCCCAAACCGAACGCTTACTCGGTAGCCATTCTTCTGCACCGTCCGAAAGGATCAACCGAATTCCTGCATCGGGGCGCAAGACATTGACGTTGGACATTCGAATCCAAATCGAAACTACTTTCCCGCGAAGATCGGCTCCTCGAAGATCATTGCGCCAAATTCCATTTGAAACATTGGCGGGCCTTTCTTGCTGCAAGGAACCCAGCCCCTCGACATAGGTGATCCAGGATTCAGCAAAAACATTTTGGTCTGTTAGGTGATTTTGGTTGTGCGTGTCATGCCAATTGGAACCCGTTAAGTCAAAAGAATCGAGAGTCCAAGAAGGCGAACGACCCATTTTTGTGATTTTCAAATCATCGAATCGAAGCAAATACGGCGTTGCATTGCGATCAAAGCTTTGAATTGCCAAAAAGTGAACTTTTGAAAGATCAAGCCCTCCACCTTGATTCAAATTTGCTGTCCGACGGAGATCCCATGAAATTTTCACCCAGTTCCCGGATTGGAGCCAAGGAGCTGGCGACACCTCGGCCCATCCACCCGTGCGGTATGGCCCTCCATTTCTTGATGTACCGCCCGCCAACCTATGTATATCCCAGCACGAATAACTCGCAGGCAACCATCCACTCGCCTCGTCCGAGAGAATAAGTCGTAGCCCCTGATTCCCAACACGCGTGAGATCATCAATTTTTATGTATACCGACACTATACTGTTTCGCAAATCTGCGCCACCGAGATCGTTACGCCAGATGCCGTGCGATCCACCGCCTTCTTTCGCTTGCACGAGCGAACCTGTCCCCTCGACGCGATCTATTGTGTCGTTTTTTAGTGTAGAACCGCCGCTTATATTCCACTGCGATGCATCGCTATCCAAGGAATAAAGCTGAGACTCTTGCACTGACGGCGTGTCGAGATACGACGGAATGCCCTTCTTGAGCGAACGCGAAATGGAACTCAAGCCCAGTGACCAGCCATAGCCCACCCACGAGTCTTGACTTCTCGCGCTGCTGTAGGCCAGTGCGAGACTGGGCGCGACACCGCCCGTGCCTGGCGGAACTTCGATCGAAATCGAGCGGCTCGCTGCACCATCAAATGCCGTCACCTGCGCGCTCGCCGCCGAACTCTCCTCTGGAACCACACCGCGCATACTGGGCGCAGTCGACGCAAGATCGCCTCCCACCGCATCCGCTTTCGCCGGCGCAGCGCCAAACAGGATCTGCCAAACCAGAAATAGCGCCAAAATTTTTCGACACATTTTTGATTACCTCGCTTGAGGACAAAATTCACAATTCCAGCGTCACAAGCCCAAAAGAGGCCTGCATGCATCATCACTTTTTTGTGTTGATCTCAACGAATGGCTTGAACGAGTTTCCAACCGGGGTGAGTCGTGTTTTCGCTGCCGTCTTGCTTGTAATAGGCTTCGGATACGATCGCGAAATCGCTGGGTGCGATACGATTTGCCCCAAACCTCTTGGGCACGGGATCAAAAGCAATCGAAACGAACGGTGCCGTTTGCTGCGCCATAGCAAGCGGGTTCACGAAATCGATCGTAAGATTTCCATTACCGTCGTCGCTCCAGACGAGTGTCGTATCACCGCGCGGCGCATGATCGGCATACACATTTACGATTCGTGCAATTTTTGATTTTGGATAACTCACGATTACCCGCGCTGCATACGTCGGCGCGAAGCTGCCACCCAGGTGCAAAGCAAGCATCACCTTCGGATATGGATAAAGCCTCGCCAGTTGATTCTTGACATTGGTATCGAGCGGCGTCGGTGTCCCCAAGCCATCCTCGACGATAATTTGGCGATTGTAATAAGCAAATCGCGTCGTTTCTTCACAATCGGCTTCTGAAATCGGATCGCAATCAATTCCAACCGACTCCGAATTGCGTCGGCGATTTAGAATTTGAACATTGTAAGTCGTTGCCCGAATATCCGACGGAATATCGATTGACGTCACGACTTCCGACGTTTGATGGTTGTTGGCACCAAAAGTGGCAATAAAACCATTCTGCACCGCTGCATCGGTTCCAGAATCCAGTGCAATGCGCGACGTGTAGCGCGCAGGAATCTCGACCACATAGCTTGGATCGTTCGCATCCGTTAGCTCCACCACGACCCAGCCACGCAAATCGTCCCAAATCGGTGTCGCGAGACTCGCAAGCTCGACGCCACCATAACCAATCTGCCCACGCAATACTTCAGGATACGGCGTCAGCTTCGCCACACCGAGTGCACTCTCATACCCCAAGCTCAAAACCAACGTTGAGCCACGCACCGCCCGCGACGGCATCGGCACCGTCGGTGTGCAGGCCAAAGCAACGTTGGCTCCAATACACAAAACCGCTAGCCGCCACCTCGGCCTCCACTCTTGCAGAGGAGCACACGACCAGCGGCTCGCAAAATGCCAACACGATTTGATCCAGTGCAAGACAGACGTCGCGAATCGCAATTTTGTGTCAGTGTAAAGTCTGAGATAAAAGTTGATCCAGCGCGTTGCGCGCTCGTAAATCGAATCATTCCCTCGCCAATTCGAGTCTTTCGATTTTCTCTTCGATTTTTCCTTCGATTTTCTCTTTGACATACTCTGTTTGCCCCCACCGCAATCACCAAGCATGCGAATACGCCTGGCCTTGATTGCAGTAAGTAGGAGGCAACAAGAAAAAGTGACAAAAAATTCGAAATTAAATTTGAGAGCACGAGAAAAATCGCACGAACGTGCGATGTGCTCAGTAACACAATAAATTTACAATGTTAATTTCCGCTGCGCAGGCGCTCGATGGAGATGTAACGCTTTAAGCGTCCGTCGGTGAGTGGCGCGCCGTTCGCATCCCAAAAGTCAAGACGATTGCCGGTGCCGGTCTGCACATTCATGACAACTTCCGAAATGATGCGCAGATCGCGCGGCTCGGGTACACCGTTCCATGACGGATACCAATCGCGCGCGCGAATTGCGCCGAGGTCGTCTTCGCTCCAGCGATGGTTGTGATAGATCACTTTCCACAGCGCACCCGTGCGATCGTAGGCAAACGAGTACAGCGGCTCGAGCGTTTGCGCGTCGAGCCAAATTTCTTTCTTCGAATAGGGATGGGTGTCGTCTTTTGGTGTCATGAGCAAACGAATGGCGCGGCGCAATTCCCAACGATCATCGACGTACGACAAACCCGTCGGTCCAAATTTTTCATCGCCCGAATACGGAAAGCCCTGCACGATGGTATTCATTGGCGCAAGCACCGTCGCTTCGCCAAGGCACTGCCAGCGATACTGCGGCGGCAAGCCCGAAAAGGTGAACAAATCGTCGAAGGTGAAATCTGTACCGGCCACGGCGGCACTTCTCTGTGTCTCCGAGATCTTGCGCACGCGCCGCACTTGCCGCGTATACACCCAAGTCTCTTCGGGAATCGCCGTCGCGAGCGGGCCATACGACTGCGCGTAACGGTTCGTCAGAAAGCGCGCGCCTTTCGCCTCGGGCGGATTTTCCATTTCGAAGCCGACAACCCAAGTGCGCGCTTCGTTCGCAAACACATCTCCGCCGCGCGCTTCGTACTCGGGCTCGGGGCGATGCTTCAACTGCCAACCCGCCATCGTGCCTTCATAAAAAAGCGGCAAACGCTCACCGCGATCCCAATAGGTGTAACGAAAGGTCGTGTTGAGCCCTGCACCTTGCCAGCGATAAATGTAATTCCAAATCCACTTGGCTCCCGCCTCCGAATCTTTCTGACAATTTATTGTGTTGGACGGAAAGGGTTGTCCAGCATGATAGTTCTCAAGGCTTCCATCTACACCCAGCTTCGCTTGCCCTCGGTATTTTTCGGTTGCGCGTTGATACACCGGGGCAGGCGAGTAATCGCGCTGCACGGGACCGATCGTCATCTGCATTGCGTCGTAAAAGAAAAAGTGCCGATAAGCCCAGAACGGCGCCGGAAACCACTCTTGCAGTTTTTCTGCTTCAGCGCGTGAAATCACCTTGCCTTCGGCGTAGGGAAAATCCTTGGCCAAAGCGACACCCGAAAGAAACAAAAACACCACGAAATTCAAAAATAAAATCGAAGTCGGAAACAAATTCATTTTTGTGTAGGCCTAATCAAGCAACTTTCGAGGAGGCTTGCGCTAGAAAAAGTGCAGGCAACAAATCCTTCACCTGCAAGTCGTGTGTGTTTTTCGTGATTTCAAAAAAACCAAGGTCGATTTCGGGCTGTTCTTTTTGCGGGAAGTTATTCACGAAGGTGAGAAGCAAGCGCTCCATGATGTCTTGCGCCTGCGCGAAATCTACGTCCGCAAGGAAGATCACGACGCGCTCGCGCGTCATGCGAAAAATACGATCTTCAATGCGCAGTGAGCTTTCGAGAAAGCGAATGATCTCGGGCAACAAAGCCTCGCCCTCTCTACCCGCCAAACCTACAGCCACCGTCGGAACCGAAAGCTCCTCGGCTTGCCGAAGCGCAAGCGCAATCAGATCGCGAAGTTTACGCGGATCGTCGGTAGAAGTAGGAACATGGCCCGTCGTCATCATGCGGATCGGTATCGTCCAACGTGCTGCGAATCTAAAGCCTCACCGACGGATTGCGTCAAAAAATCCACTTTTAAAAAAGACGCTTGCCTCGCAGATGGCTTGCGCAAACAGTTGCCTACGTTTTGCAAGCGGCTTAGCGTGCCCCAAAAATGAAAAAGAGCCTCACCAAAGACGTTTGGCAAGATAAGTCGGCAACTCGCGCACGGAACTCAAAATTGTGTCACGCGCAAAGCCGGCATCGCTAAAGTCACTCGCGGTGTCAACACCCGTGAGCACTCCGACGAAAACAGAGCCCGCGCCTTGTGCGGCTTGCCCATCTTGCACGCGATCTCCGACATAAATCACGTCTTGGGCTTGAATCGCGCGCCCATGGCCATTGAGTGCCTTGAAGGCCGGTTCGAGCGAACGCGGATGCGGCTTTGCAGCGGGTAAATCTTCGGCGGTAAATATGAAATCGAAGAGTTGCGCAGAAATCCCTGCTTGCTCCATACGCAACGCGCAGAGGCGCCGTTCGCGATTCGTGACAATGCCAAGCAGTCGGTTGTGACGCAGCGCTTCGAGCGCTTCCACGGCACCGTCGACAGCGCGATAGGGAATTTCCTTCACGAGCGTTTGGTAGTGCTGCGAAAATTTCACAAAGGAAACATCGGGGAAAAGCGCCTCAACCGCTTCGCGCCACGACGAAAACGGGCGCAACGAAGCCTGCACATCCGGCTCGGCAAGCCCAAGCTCGGCGGCAGTTCGACGCATCGTCGCGAGATAGCCCGGAGTCGACGCAATCAACGTATCATCAAGATCAAAAACAACGGCACGCGGCATGGCCGGATGCTACAACACTCGGGCTTAGGAGGAACCATGCGTTCACACGAAATTTTTGCAGCGATGTCTTCGGTGCAAGCCACCGAGTTTTTCCGTGCGCTAGCGAAGGAAGCACCCGGAATTTTCAATCAAGCAGTGCAAGCAGCCTGCGCCTCGCTCAAAATGCGACCCGTGTATCTGCAAAAGCAGCCGTTTGAAAAGCGTGCACAGACCGTATGCAAAGTGCTTGCACGACTTTCCTCGAACCTCGCTGCCGACGAAATTTTCGCCGTTTACTTTCTTGAATGTCGCAAGGCACTTCTCACCGAATGGCTCGACACCATCGGGCTCGAACACGAAGATGGAATCTTAAAGACGAATCTTCCGACACAACCCGACGCGGCCGCCCTCGAAAAAGCTGTGGCAACGTATCGCGCCGCAGCAAGCGACACCGATCGAAACGATCGCGAGCTCTTGCTCAAAGCCTTTGCAGCGCAGGCCGCCATCGAGTGGCCTGCGCTCGACGCACTGCTGAAATAATCGCATCTACACCAATTTGCGTTGATTCGTTACTGCTCTCTTGCCATTTCCGAGACGCACTGCGGTTTTTTGCACTGCACTCACTGCTCTTTGATCAAGCGCGTAATTTTGGCAAGTATTCGTCGCCGGAGCGCGCGCGGCGCCCACTGCGACCCCAATGCTAGAAGCCGATAATGAAACCCAGGCACGCAAAGCACTTGCTTTTGCGCGTAAGCTCGAAGCGACGCCTCGACGACCTCTTGCGCGGAAAGCCATGCTAGCGACGGAACGCGATCCGTATTCCAGCGAGCAAACGCATGAAACTCGGTACGCGTAAAACCTGGACAAAGCGCCTGTACACACAAATTGGTGTCGATAAGCTCCGCTGCTAGAGCCTCGGAGAAACTGGTTACAAAGGCCTTGCTGGCGGCATAAACTGCGTTGTACGGACCGCATTGAAAACTTGCAATCGAGGACACATTGATCACACCTCCGTGTCGGCGAGCGACGAGTCGCGGCAAAATGGCATGCGTCAGCCGCACGAGAGCAAGCACGTTGAGCTCGATCTCTGCAGTTTCACGTTTGAGATCGCATTCAAAAAATGCACCCGTCGTACCAAAGCCTGCGTTGTTGACAAGAAGCTCAATCGAGGTCTCATTTTGCAAGAGCGCCTCAACATCGTGCCGCTGCATGGCGTCACACAGATCGCGCGCGAGCACACTCGTCCGAATCGAATACTTTGCAGCAAGGTGCTCTGCAATCTCGCGCAGTCGCTCTGTGCGCCGCGCGACAAGCCAAAGATCGTAGCCACGTGCAGCCAGTGCTTCCGCAAAAGCAAGACCGATTCCAGCGGAGGCGCCCGTTACAAGCGCCGCCGGACGCTCTTTTCGATTTTCATGATTCATCTTTGCTCCGCGTATCTTCACTCTGTTTGATGGCTCCAGCTTGGCCGACAAGCGCTGCCGTTCTGCACAAGTTTGCGTGCGCCACATGCCGCGAACACCGTCGAAAAACTGTATGCAAAACACTTCCTCGGCTTGCGGAGTCATTGGCTGGAATCTGCTCTTGAAGCAGGTATGCTTGAAACGCACGCAACGCCTGCACAGACAAAAACCAAACGTGCAGGGAAACGCGAACGAAGGAAATCCTCATGGATCGCGCTCTGCACGCCACGCAAAAAATGGGTCAAAGCATTTGGTACGACAATATCAGTCGCCGGCTCATCGCATCCGGCGAGTTGCAAACCTTAATTGACGCTGGCATTACAGGCGTGACTTCGAACCCTTCGATTTTCGAAAAAGCCATCGCAAGCAGCGACGACTATGATGCAGCAATTGCACAAAGCGCCAAGACAACAGAGCACTCGGCAGAAGCGATCTTCGAAAGTGTCGCCATCGAAGACATTCAACGCGCAGCCGACTTGTTATATCCCGTATACGAACGCACTGCGGCGCGCGATGGATACGTAAGCTTCGAAGTGTCACCTTATTTTGCCCATGACACACAGCGCACGATCGCCGAAGCCAAGCGCCTTTGGCACGCCATCCATCGCAAAAATTTGATGATCAAAATTCCGGCCACACCGGCAGGCATCGCTGCGATTCGCCGACTCACGAGTGAAGGCCTAAACATAAATGTGACACTACTTTTTGCACAAACTGCCTACGAAGCTGCGGCACTCGCCTATCTTGAAGGACTCGAAATCTATGCTGCTTCCGGCGGTGATTTGCACCGCGTGGCAAGTGTGGCGAGTTTCTTTGTAAGTCGTATCGATTCCGTGATCGACGCAAACCTTGCCAATCTCGCAGGCGATGCCGAAAAAAGCGTGTGCGCCAAAGCGCTTGCAGGCCAGATCGCCATCGCCAATGCACGGCTTGCGTACGCATGGTATCAAGAACTTCTTGCATCACCGCGCTGGCAAGCACTCGCAGCACAAGGCGCACAAGCACAGCGGCTCCTTTGGGCCAGCACCAGCACGAAGAATCCAAATTATCAACCTACACTTTATGTTGACACTTTGATTGCACCGAGCACCGTTAATACGATTCCAGCCGACACACTGACAATGTTTCGCAAGCAAGAGCGCATCGCTTCGATGGTTGACGCCGATTGGTCAAACAATCTCGAAACAGCCGAAACTCAGCTTGTCCAGCTTGTCGAGCTTGGCATTTCACTCGATGAGGCAACGCAATTCTTACTTCACGACGGCGTTCAAAAATTCGCAGATGCCTTCGATCAATTGCTCGGTGCAGTAGAAACCAAACGTCGAAGCCTGCTCACAACGCCGCTCGCCGAGCAAAAGTTTTCAGCCAACATCAATCTATCTGACATTTTTGAGCGTTGGCGTAAGGCCGGTAACGTGCGGCGGCTCTGGGAAGGCGATGCCAAGCTTTGGACCGGTGCCGATGAAGCACGCTGGCTTGGATGGCTTGGCGCACTCGACGGTGTGCGTGCACAGCTCGACACTTGGTCGCAGATGCGTACGCAAATCCTTCGCGACGGGATTCAACAAGCCGTCGTGCTCGGCATGGGCGGATCAAGTCTTTGTCCTGAAGTTTTGCAAGCGTGCTTTGCAGCGGCGCCGCAACATCCGGCACTGCGCATCCTCGACACGACCGTACCGGAGCAAATCCAAGCCACTGCTGCCGAACTCGATCTTTCCAAAACGCTCTTCGTGGTTTCCTCAAAATCGGGAAGCACCGCCGAGACCGATGCCTTGCGCGCCTATTTCTTCGATCAACTCGAAAAACGTTTTGATGCGACGCGCGCCGCACGACACTTTATTGCGATTACCGATCCCGGAAGTAGCCTCGAAAAACTGGCGCGCGCAGAGAATTGGTTTTCAATCGTCTCCGGCACGCCGAGCATTGGAGGGCGCTTCTCAGCCCTTTCCGCTTTCGGCATGCTCCCGGGCTTCTTGCTCGGAATTTCGATGCACGATTTTCTCGCACGCGCAAAGCAAATGACACTTTCTTGTGAAGCCTGTGTGCCACCAAAGCAAAATCCAGGCATTGCGTTAGGGCTCGCCCTCGCCCATCTGGCAAAGCAGGGACGCAACAAAATCACTCTCTTCGCTCCGTCGGAACTTACGGCGCTCGGCGCCTGGATTGAGCAGCTACTCGCCGAATCCACGGGGAAAAACGGTTTTGGACTTTTGCCCGTGGACGAAGAAGCGCTGGACAACGCCGATGTGTACGGTACTGACCGCGTCTTCGTTGCCTGGGAGCTACGCGACAAAATCGACGCCGCGCAAACCGAACGCCTGATTGCGCTTGAGCGCGCGGGGCATCCCGTCATCCGTATTGAAATCGAAAACGCGCTCGATCTGGGCGCGGAATTTTTTCGCTGGGAAATCGCAACCGCCGTCGTCGGCGCTGAGCACCGGATCAATCCCTTCGATCAACCCGATGTCGAAGCGACAAAAATCGCTACGCGCACGCTACTCAAGACCTATCGCGAAAGCGGCGCACTACCACAAAGCCAAGCCGCCCTACACAATAATGAGTTTGAAGTTTTTGCTGCTGCAGATTTTTTGCAGCGCCTGTGCGACGGGCGGGCAACAAACTTCGATGCGCTTTTGTCGGCGTTTTTGCAAACACTCTCTGCGGGCGACTACTTTGCCGTGCATGCCTATTTGCCGCGCGACCCGCAAATTCATAAAGCCTTGCAAACGCTTCGCCATCGCGTACGCGATGCCAAACGCGTGGCAACCACGCTCGGCTATGGTCCACGTTTTTTGCACTCAACCGGACAACTCCACAAAGGGGATGCCAACCAAGGCGTATTCTTGCAACTCACTGCCAAAAGCGAACTTCGTCTCGATATCCCCGGGCAAGACATCGACTTTGGCACCTTGCTTTGCGCGCAAGCGCAAGGCGATTTTCAGGTTTTGGCCGAGCGCAGACGTCGCATACTGCGCATTGAATTTTCGAGTCGTGAGTCGTCCACACTGGCCGCACAAATCCGCGCGCTCGACGCACAAATCGCACGCACGCTCTGCTCTTCATAATGTAAGGCAACGGCGAAAACGATCCGCATGTACAGCTGCCGTCTTGGCCACATGAAACCCTGCACTGCACTCAAGATACGCTGCACGAAGTCCGATGCGCTTCGTTGCAGCACCGAGATTTTTGCGTGTTGTATTTGCAAACAGCCCACACGCCCAAGCTACGCCTTGCAAAATTTCGAAACCACATACGCCAAAAGCGTATGCAAAAGCACAAGCAAAGAAAGCCACATTGCCAAATGGAAACGATCCGCACGGGACTCGATTTTCTCGACCAAGAAATTCACGGCTTTTGTCGTAGCAAGCCGTATTTGGTTTTCGGCAGTCGCGGCAGCGGAAAGTCTTCGCTTGGCGTGCAGTACGCTGCGGCCGGGCTCGAACGCGGCGAGCGCGTGCTCTATGTCTATCACGGTCGCGGCGAAGAACTGCTCGCCTTGGCTGCCTCCCTTGGCTTGCATTTCGAAAGTTATCTTGAAAACGAGACCTTGATTTTGGTCGAAGTGGACGACGAGGTGCGCACACTCGTACAGCAGCGCGGACCGGAAGTTGCACTCGATGCGCTTCGTCAACAGTTCACTGACGTCAAAATCGAGCGCGTCGTCTTCGATCCCGTCAATGTCTTTTTTTCCGAATTACACAATGAAGCGTTACTTCGGGCCGACATTTGGGCCATTACAAATCGCTTGGCGCCGCTTGATTGGACACCACTTCTGCTTTGGGATCACGATGAATCCAACACACAGACGACAGCGCTGCGTGTTTTTTCGGAAGAATGCTGGGGCCTCTTCGAACTACGTACGACTCCGGAAGCCGATACACTCACGGAAGTCGATCGTCAGCATACACATAACTTTATTGTGTATAAGCTCCGCGAAGCTCAACTTTCGCGACGCCGCTTCCAGCTGCGACTCAGTCAAAGTGGCTTTCACGGCACCGATCCGGCACTCGAAACTGATTCTGCAACCTATCCCTTCACGCGCTTTCGCACTTTTAAAACTGCGAGCGATGAGCCATCCGAAGTCGCGCAGACATCAAAAAGTGTCGACACAAAATCTCCAACCAGCACAAAAGCTATCCACCATCTAGAAACCGTCTCGGCTCCCAAAGACATTGCCGCAAAGACCGATAAAAAATCCAAGGCCAGCACAGCTACATCTAAGCGGTCTGCAGCATCTCCGTCGAAAAAGCCCACTCCCGAGCAACTTGCTGCACTCGAAGGGGTGACGCGCGCAGCTATCGCACCGCGCAAAGCGGGACAACCCGACAAAGAGGCGCTCGAGAGCCTACCCGATCGGCGCGCAGTCGTTCTAATTGTGGATGATGACACAATATCGCGTCAGATGGCGATCGACGCCATCGGTCAAGACTGGGATGTCCTCGAAGCATCCAACGCCGTCGATGGGCTTGAGCTTGCCCTCACGAAACATCCCGACATCCTCTTGCTCGACGTGGTTCTACCTCGCACCAGTGGTCCGGAGCTCTGCGGCACGCTGCGCGAACTGGGCGTCAACGCGCCGATCATTTTTCTGTCGGCACGTCTCGATCAGCCCCAAGTCAAGAGTCGCTGCTTTGAACTCGGCGGCACCGACACCATCGCAAAACCCTTCGAAGCGAAAAAACTTCGCAGCAAAATTCGACGCCACATTACGGAGAGCCTCATCAATCCAGCAACATGGCCCGAGATCAACCTTGAAGACGCAAAGCACCGGCTTGGACAAAAAGAAGTCGGCTTGCCGTCGCTCGAAAATCGGCTTGCGCGCGCGCTGCAAAAAGCGCAAAGCACCGAATCTCCCATTGCACTTTTGGGTTACGAATTTCGCTTCGTGACCGGAAACGAGGGACATGCCTTCGTCGAACACTTCGTGCATGTGCTCAACAAAGCAATCGGGCAAAACGACGACCTTTGTCGCACGTCGGAGCGACGCTTGGTCGTAGTGCTCTACGGTGCCAACCGCGAAATGGCGCGCAGCGTCGTACAACGCGCCCATCGCAAGATGAAGAGTGCTGCCACACTTCTCGTCGGACGCGCCACCGTCAAACCCAAAGCCCTGTTCCGCTTGCTCCATCTTTCGCCCACTGCCCTGCAAAGCGAGCTGCCGACACCGCAAGAACTCGTGCGCAAACTATTTCAACAACCTGCGCACTTGATCGAAGAAGAAGGCGAACAAAAACCTGGCGAGCCGATGGAAAAATACCCTCTACTCGAAGCCGTATTCTTCGCATTGCGAAGTGACTCGAAAAAGTGTACGTCTCCTCTCAATGGTGCGCAGTATTTCGTCGAAACTCTGCGACCGAGCGGCGTACGCAAAGTGACAATCGGCGAATATGTGTATCGCACGCAAGACCCATCTGAACCTACACCGGCGAGTGCACGTCAACGCGATGGCCACTTCATCGTTTGGGTGATTCCACAAAACGCCCCCGAACGAGTCGTGGCACGCATCGAAGACGAACGCGTATTTCGTGAAGGATGAACGCCGCCTTCTTGCTAATTGCGGATGAGAAGCAGCGTGTGCGGATCCAGGGCAACGCGAAGCGAGCCCAAATCCAGATTGTTGTGATCTTTGAGTGCGCGCAATTCAACGATTTGCTTCTTGGGCTCCAGCGTCAAAATCACGCTAAAAAGAAACTCGATCTTCTTGAGGGCATCCGGTAGCTCGGCCACAAATTCTCCGTCGCAGGCCATGGAAAGCCAGATTTCTGCCCCCAGTTCCGTCGCAAGTTTTTTGAGTGCGGCGAACTCGTCCTGCGCAACATGACGCAGATCAAGCCCCTCCAGCACGACGAGTGTGGGTCGATGTCCTCCACTTTCGATTTCGACACGTACGGCATCACGCAAATGCGCCACCGTAAAAACACCCGGCGAATACGCACGAATGCGTCGCTTACGATCGAGATCTGCATTGATTTGTGCCGGATGGTCGAGCTGCGTGGTGTAAGCCAGTTCTTCGAAAACGGTGTCATAGAAAACGCGCACATGCGCCACCGGCTCGCCAATTGAAACATGCAAGACAAAGCCATCGCGTAGCAATTCATCGAGCGCAATGCCGACGAGGACCGCCGTCTTGCCCACGCCATTGCCCGCCAGCACGAGCCCGAGGTTGCCCGCACCGAGTCCTCCTGCATGCAAGCTTTTTTCAAGCAAGCGCAGTGGACTACGCGCCGTGAGAAATCGCTTGTGCATCGCAGCCCCGCGCATCCCTGTTCCGATGAGGCACACGCACTGTACACATCGTAGCGCGTCCGAAACAACCTCTTCACTCTTCTGCGTCACATAACACAGAAGAGTGAAGAATGGTTTTACAACGTGAGGCGAGTGGGCTTAGTCTTCCGCTCCGCCGCGCACTCGCGATGCGTACTTCGTCTTGAGTTCCGCCAGCACGTCGTTTGTCACCGGCATGTACTTGGCGAATTCCATCGTGAATTCCGCTTTGCCTTGGCTCGACGAACGCAAATCGGTGGCATAACCAAACATTTCCGCGAGCGGCACTTCGGCATCCACGCGACAGAACGAATCCGAGTCCGTCGTACCCAGAATGACACCGCGACGCTGCATGATGGTCTTGACGTATGCGCCTTGGAACTCCGACGGGCCTTCGATGGCGACCAGCATGATCGGCTCCAGCACCGTCGGCTTGGCGCGATGATACACATCGCGAAACGCACCGCGTGCTGCGGCTTGGAACGCCATATCCGACGAGTCCACCGAGTGCGATTGACCGTCATTGATCACGATCCGCATGCCGCGCACCGGAAAGCCAATGAGCAGACCCTTATCGAGCGAAGATCGGAAGCCCTTTTCGCACGACGGAATGTACTCCGTCGGAATCGAACCGCCGCGAATCTGATTGACGAATTCGAAATCTTGATCGCCGATCGGCTCGACGTAACCCGCAACGCGACCGTACTGACCCGCGCCACCGCTTTGCTTCTTGTGCGTGTAATTGAACTCTGCCTTCTGCGTCACCGTTTCGCGATACGCCACTTGCGGTTGTCCGGTTTGCACTTCGCAGTTGTACTCACGCTTCATGCGCTCAATGTACACGTCAAGGTGTAATTCACCCATTCCCGCAATGACGGTTTCACCACTTTCTTGATCGACGCTCGCGCGGAACGTCGGATCTTCCCGCATGAATCGCCCCAGCGCCTTCGACATATTTTCTTGCGCCTTGTTGTCCTTCGGCTTCACGGAGAGCGAAATCACCGGTGCCGGCACAAAGATCGACGACATCGCGACCTGGCAACCTTCGCCGTGGAACGTATCGCCCGACGCACAGTCAACACCAAAAAGCGCCACGATATCGCCCGCCGACGTATCTTCGATGTCTTCCATCTTGTCGGAGTGCATGCGCACCAGGCGCCCAACTTTAACCTTCTTGCCCGTACGACTGTTCCAAATGAAGTCGCCTTTGCGCAGCGTTCCGCGATATACACGAATGTATGTCAGCTGACCATAGCGACCTTCGTCAAGCTTGAATGCCAAACAAACCAGCGGCTGACTCGGATCCGAAACAACTTCAATCTCCTCTTCGCTGCCCTTGCTCAGATCGAAGCCCATATTCTTCACTTCCGTCGGGTCCGGCAAATAAGCCACCACCGCATCGAGAAGCTTCTGCACGCCCTTGTTCTTGTAGGCCGAACCCATGAAGACTGGCGTCAATTCAAGGCTCAGCGTCCCTTTGCGTACGGCTGCATGCACCAATTCCTCGGTGACGCGCTCTTCGAGAATGGCCTCCATGAGTTCTTCCGAGAACATCGACACGGCATCCAGCATTTTTTCGCGTGCGCGCAGCGCTTCGTCTTGAAGCTCATCTGGGATTTCCTTCTCAACGATCGTGGTGCCGTTTTCGCCTTCAAAGTAGTAAGCCTTCATCTTGACGAGATCGACCACGCCTTGCAGACGGTCTTCAAGACCAATCGGGATCTGCATCATCACTGCATTGTGTTTGAGTTTCTCGCGCAGCTGTTCGGTCACGCGATAAGGATTTGCGCCCGAGCGATCTAGCTTGTTAATAAATGCAATGCGCGGCACGTTATAGCGGCGCATCTGACGATCAACGGTCATGGACTGCGATTGCACGCCCGACACACCACAGAGTACAAGGATCGCACCGTCGAGCACGCGCAGCGAACGCTCTACTTCGATCGTGAAGTCAACGTGCCCGGGCGTATCAATCAAATTCACGTGGTAGCCAAGCCATTCCGTATGCGTCGCTGCCGAGGCAATCGTAATCCCGCGCTCTTGTTCAAGCTCCATGCTATCCATGGTCGCACCGACGCCGTCCTTGCCCTTCACCTCGTGAATGGCATGAATGCGATTCGTGTAGAACAAAATCCGCTCCGAGAGCGTAGTCTTGCCCGAGTCGATGTGCGCGCTAATTCCGATGTTTCGTACTTTGTTCAGATCCTTGATCATCGTCTTTCCTACCTAAGTGAAATTTAAATTTTGCGCCGGTGGACTCCTATGCGAAATCCTTTCCGGCCGGCAGCCGGATCACTGACTTGCCATTACTTTGTTCTCAGGCGGCAATTCACACTGCGGCATGCAATCGGAACTGCAAGCAAGCGGCGTATTCGATCTTTGAAGGAATGCCTCGCGAACGATTCTTAACGGCCTAAAACGCAGCGCAATTTAACCGGCCCTGGCCCAAGGCGCACCCCCCTTAGCACGCTTGGCCCAATGCCGCGCGAAGGGTAAAGGCGATTTGCCAAATTGCAAACCTACAAATTGGGCTCGCCGGAAGCTTGTTTGTCGAAAAATGCCGATCGATTCAGGCGGTCAGGCGTCAAGCAATTCATCGAATCGCTCC
Source organism: uncultured Geobacter sp. (assembly GCA_964424225.1). Taxonomy (GTDB): domain Bacteria; phylum Myxococcota_A; class UBA9160; order UBA9160; family JADFDR01; genus JADFDR01. The sequence goes on along the minus strand of CAYRID010000006.1, from coordinate 24,635 downwards.
AAAAAATCAGCCAATTCTTGAAAAGCGCGCAGCGTGCGGCGCGCCGACTCCTTCTCGCCTTCTTGCTCTAGTGCTTCGCGCTCTTTTTCCAACTCAAACAGGCGAGCCAGCAATAAACGACGCAGTCTCTGCAGCCGCTGGCGATCTGTCATGAATGCCCCTTAGCCAACGAACACGAACGTGACGAACACGAACGAACCGCTCCTGGAGTTTGTCCAGCACTTCCGATCGCAAAGCAAACGAAACATTTTCGTGTCGCACGGATTTGAAGCCCAAGGCAATCTCTTCGCTCGCGAGGAGCGGGCGGAGCTAAGTATCCCAGGATTTTGTTGAAGCGAAATTAGGCCAAGTAAAAAATTTAGAAAACCCTAGCCGATGCGGGGAAACAGGCCGAAACAAGGCCAAACTTGGCTTTTTCGAAGATTGTGTCGCCACCGACTCATGAGTCATTGGTGAGCGATCGTGGCGCACATTTGAAAAAAATCTTTCCCCCGTTGCGCAAATAAATCTTCAAGAAGAAACGCAAGAGGCTCTTGCAAAATATCAAGCTACGCAAAATTGGGTAGGCTACACAAAAATGCGAATTAAAACTCAGGCGCGGCGACCGCCCTTTTGACCGCCTTGAAAACCCTTGCCGCCCTTGGCTCCTTTGCCGCCCTTGCCACTCTCGGCAGCTCCAGCGCCCATTTCGCTGACTTGTCCATCTTCGCGCAAACGAAAGGTGATGAAACCGTGGCTTGGATCATACGGCGAAAGACCGATTTGCACGCGATCGCCGGGAATCACGCGAATGCGAAAGCGGCGCATGCGGCCCGACATTTGCGCAGTGACGGTTTGCCCCGAATCAATACGAATCTCGTAGCGGCCTCCGCCGAGAATTTTGTTTACGGTGCCTTCCGCCTGAATCAAATCGTCTTTTGCCAAACTCTTCTCCCGCGCTCGAGGCTCGTCTGCTCTCGCTCTATCTGATTGGTGTTTGCATCTTTTTGTCTTGTGCTGCACTTCGCGAAATCTCGCGCAGTGGATGTCTTGATGCGCGCGCACCCTAGCACGCCGACGCTGCGTCCTGCCAGAAAACTCCACAACGCATCGCCGAAACAAAAGCAGCAACACGAAAAAGACAAATGAAAGAACTCCCCAGCCTTGAAGCGAGGTGCTAGGTTCCGCGCCCGTGCGGAGAGGTGGCGGAGTCCGGTCGAACGCGCCTGATTCGAAATCAGGTGTAGGCGCAAGTCTACCGGGGGTTCAAATCCCTCCCTCTCCGCCATTTTTTCTCCGTGCTCACGCACTTTTTTCACGCACGCCAACTCCACCGTACTTTCGTGCACAAGGTTTGACCCGCGATAGTGAGGTCGGTAGATTCCGACGCTCTGCGAGGAAAGAGGATCGTAGGGTTTGAGGCTCGGATGCGAATTTTGCGAACCCCGCCAGATCCGGAAGGAAGCAACGGTAGCGAGACTTGCATGGTGGGCAGCAGCCCTACGATCTACTTTCTTCGCAGGCTTTTCTCTCACTGCTCGAAGTGTCGGGGTCTCGTTTGAGCTATCAGGTGCTCGCTCGCAAGTGGCGTCCTCAAAGTTTTGAAGAAGTCACGGGGCAATCCCACGTCATCACGGCGCTGCGCAATGCGATCCGCACGGGTCGTGTGCCGCAAGCGCTCTTGCTCACCGGGATGCGCGGTGTGGGCAAGACTACACTTGCGCGTTTAATTGCACGCTGCCTCAACTGCGATCATGGTCCGACAGATACACCTTGCGGTGAATGCCCGACGTGCCGCGAGATTGCTGCGGGCACGTCCACCGATGTGCAGGAGATCGACGCCGCAAGCCGCACCAGCGTCGACGACGTGCGCGAACTCATCGAAGCCATTCAGTACGCACCGTCGCCGGGCAAATATCGAATCTATGTCGTCGACGAAGTGCATATGCTCTCGACGCCCGCGTTCAACGCACTTTTGAAAACACTCGAAGAGCCGCCGCCGCGCAGTCTCTTCATCTTCGCGACGACGAATCCCGAAAAAATTCCATTCACGGTTTTGTCGCGCTGCCAGCGCTACGACCTGCGCCGCATCGCGACGTCCACGATCGTCGAACGTTTGAAAGCAATCGCCACTGCGGAAAAAATCAAAATCTCCGACGCTAGCCTTCTCGCGATTGCGCGCGAAGGCGACGGTTCGATGCGCGATTCGATGACGTTGCTCGATCAAGTGATCGCATTCGGCGGCGAAGAAATTCGCGACGAGCAAGTCGCCGAAGTTTTGAATTTACTCGATCGACGCATCTTGATTGCAATCATCGAGGCCTGCATCGACGCCGACGCACAAGCAGCGATCGAAGCTTGCGCACGCGCAACCGATAGCGGCGTCGATGCCAAGCGACTTGGCGCTGAACTTTTGCAAGTGTTGCGCGATCTCGTCGTGCTGCGCACCGTGCCTAAAAACGAAGGTCTCGTCGAAGGCAGTGACGCCGAAGTCGCAGCACTGCGCGCACTCGCCGAGCGCACCGACGAAGCACGCTTGCGCCGAATGTTTCGTGCGCTCCTCAAGGAACAAGAAGATCTCGCCTGGGCGCCACAACCGATGGCCGTACTTGAGATGGCAGTGATCCGCATGGCGACGATGGCGAGCGGCGACGATGTGGCGCGGCTTTTATCGCGACTCGACAAACTGGAGCGCCTGCTCGCTGAAAGTGCAGGCACGCTGAGCGCAAACAGCGAAACTGCTTCAACACGAAAAAGTGTCGAAACGTCAATGCGCCCCACAACGCCACGCGCAAGCAACACGCCCAAAGCCAAAGAGCAGAATGTCGCTCCCGAAGACTCCGACGACGAGCCACTGCCTGAGATTTTGAAGCGCTTCTCTGCATTTGCACAAAAAGAAAACCAACTCCTCTTTGACATTCTCGAAAAAGGCAATTTGCTCGAACGTCCTTCAACACAATTTCGCGTTGCTCTGCCCGATTGTTTTGAAACAAAACGCCTCACCGCAAAAAGCGACGAACTCGAAGCTCTTTGTGCCCAGTTTTTCAAACGCCCACTGCGTGTCGTGATCGAAACGCTGACATCCTCCGCACCGGCCCCGCGACGCGGCGCACAGAACTCAAAAGCTGCAAAACATGAAACCTTGCGCGCGCAACGGCAAGAAGCATTGAATCATCCCGTCATCAATGCCGCGCTCGAAATCTTCGGCGGTGAAGTCGTCGAAATTCGCAATCTCGGCGATGACACCTAACTTTTTCGCTGCAGGAGAAATCAATGCGCGGTGCAGCACCGATCGAACGACTCGTCGCAAGCTTGAAACGCTTGCCCGGCATCGGAGAAAAATCCGCAAGTCGGCTCGCCTTTTTTTTGCTGAGTGCAGACGATGCGCTCGCACACGAACTGGCCGACGCCATTTTGCGTGTAAAAGAAGAAATCGTGCTCTGCAAAAATTGCTGCGATCTCAGCGAAACATCGCCGTGCCCAATTTGCGCTGACGAAAAACGCGATCACACCACGATCTGCGTCGTCGAAGAACCGGCGGATCGCGCGGCCATTGAACGCACTGGTGCATTCCACGGCGTCTACCACGTGCTTGGCGGCGCACTCGCACCAATCGACGGAATGGGTCCAACCGATCTCAAGATTGCGCAGCTCGAAACGCGCGTGCGCAGCGGTGAAATTCGCGAAGTGATCCTAGCCACGAATCCCAATGCCGAAGGCGATGCCACAGCACACTACTTGGCTGAACGCCTACGCGGCACGTCCATCAAAGTCACACGTATCGCCTATGGGATGCCACTGGGTGGCGATCTCGAGTACGCGGATCACATCACCGTGGGACGGTCTCTGCAAAATCGCAGCGAGATCCGTTAGGAACTGCGACAAAGATGCCTCTTACATCTAAAGCCGCATCGAGATTGGGCCGAATCGTGAGCGTGGTTGCTCAGCATGCAAGATGCGATGTAGAGTGCAGCCCCTAGCGCGGGTCTTGACTTGTGCACGACTTCGGTCAAAAAACGAAAATTTTTGAAACTCCATTCGAGCGATCGGAAAAAGGATTTTTGCGGCAATGCCCGAGCCTCAGCTGATCATGTATGAAGAAGAGCACGGCCGAATCCAGGTCGTGATCGACAAACTTGCGCTCGAAGCCAGCGCAAAGGCCGTTTTTCTCGTCGATAAAAACGGCCAACTCGTTGCTGAAACGGGTGAGCTTCGCGGCATCGACACAACGAGTCTTGCGTCGCTCACCGCCGGCAATATCGCCGCGACGGGCGGTCTGGCGAAAATCATCGGCGAAGAAGAATTCCCGACGCACTTTCACCAAGGCGATCGAGACAACCTACACATTACTTTGATCGCGCGGCGCATCATCTTGGTCATCGTTTTTGAAAACGACAAGAGTTCGCTTGGCCTTGTGCGCTTGCGCGTAAAGAAAGCCTCCTCGGAACTCGCCCACATCTTCGAAGAGATGCAGAAAAAGGCCGAGGCGGCGGCCGCCTCCGGAGCGGATAGTCCGTTTGCGGAAATCACCGACGATGACATCGATAACCTCTTCTCGGACTAAGCGCTCACCATGTCTTTCATCAATTATTCTTCGCGAGAAATCAACTGCAAGATCGTGTACTACGGCCCAGGCCTGTGCGGAAAAACCACGAATCTGCAGTACATCTACAACAAGACGAACCCCGACTTGAAGGGCAAGATGATTTCGCTTGCTACCGAGACGGAGCGCACGCTCTTTTTCGATTTCTTGCCGCTCGCACTCGGCGAAATTCGCGGATTCAAGACGCGCTTCCACCTCTACACAGTTCCGGGTCAGGTGTTTTACGATGCCAGCCGCAAACTGATCCTCAAGGGTGTCGACGGCGTGGTCTTCGTCGCAGATAGCCAAATCGAACGCATGGAAGCCAACATCGAAAGTCTCGAAAACTTGCGCGCGAACTTGCAAGAACAAGGCTTCGACCTCGACAAAGTGCCGTACGTGGTGCAGTACAACAAACGCGATCTACCCAACGCGGCACCGCTCGACGAAATGAAGCGCTTGCTCAATCCCTCGAACGTGCCCGACTTCGAAGCCTGTGCACACGAAGGCAAAGGCGTATTCGAGACCTTGAAAGCAACCGCCAAGGGTGTACTCACCGACTTAAAGAGTCTTGGCAGCCGCTAAGCGCAATCAACACATTGCTCCGCATGACTCGCATGGCTTAACGCGCAACTTGGATGGAAAGCTCGGCGAGCGTCGGAGCAAGCAGCGAATCGTTTTGTAAGCACTGTCGCAACGCACGCGCATCGAGCGCACGCATTGATCCCGCAAAAATTCGATTGTCGTATCCCAACACAGATGTGCGTAATAAATATGGAAGTTTTTTGCGCAGCAAGCGCTGTACGCGCGAGGCCTCGTCGATCGAATTGCAAGAAAAAATTCCACCGCGTGCAAGACGACGCAGCGCAAGCTCAAGCCCCGAATCCGGTCCAAACGGCACCGATGACGATTGCGCCTCCAACATCCACTCGGGCTTTCGCACGTCGGCGGCCGTACCAATAAAAATGTCATCAATGATAAAATCGAAGCTTCGCTTCTCGGAACGTAAAAAATCGCGCGCATCGGCAACGATCACTTCAATGTGTAGCTCATCCAGAGCAAAGTGCTTGCGCGCCGCCGCCACGACATCGGCATCGTATTCAACGCCGGTGATAACCGCATTGGGCGCCAGCGCGCGCACGACGCGCGCAGCGCTGCCACCTCCAAGACCCAGCACAAGCACCGAGCGGCGGCGCTCCGGCGCAAGCAAGAGCAGCGGCGCTGCCAGTGCATCCCAAACACCGCGCGTGGTCTGCATGCCCGGTGCGTACCACGACGCAAATGTGCCATCGACGGAAAGCGCGAGCCCGCCCTCGCAAGGCTCAACGCAAACACGCGCTTCAGCGCTCTTCTTTCGCTCGTTCGGCATGGACCCATTTCAAGTGCAATGCGAAACGAATGCAAGCACAAAGGCACGCACTATCCGCGAAACTTTGGATTTTCTGTATGAGCTTGTCGCGTGTCAGATGCGATAAAAAAACATAAACTGGTCGCAATGAGCGCAAACACGAACACCGACCTTCTCTTTCCTCTTGATTCTCCGTCGAAAACCATCGCGCAAGTCGCGTTGCCAGTGCCCGTGTATTCGGTTTTCGATTACACAATTCCGAAAGCTCTCGTCCACGATGCAAAGCTAGGACAACGCGTCATCGTTCCATTTGGTACGAGACGTTTGCCCGGCGTAATCGTCGCCTGCATCGCCACTTCGCAGCGACGCGAAAAACTCAAAGCCATCGAAAGCATCGTCGACGTCGAGCCTGTTCTCTCGGAAACGATGCTCGCCATTTTACGAGAATCTGCTGAGCAAACACTTTGCCCAATCGGCCTTGCCCTGGCCACCGCTCTACCGACGGGCTCAGCACCAAAGCCCATTACAGACTACACCATTTCGTGTCGCGGTGAAGAAGCTTTGCGCAGTGGTGCAGCACGCGGTGCATTGCGCGAATTTCTGGAAACACTCTTGCACACGCCCGCAACGTTGTCCGCCATCCGGCGTCGCAAACAGGAAGCCTTGTTTCGAAGCTGCGAGCGCGATGGACTCATCGAAAAGCAACACGCAGTCAAAGCTGCCAGCGCACGCGAATCAACACAAAAATGGGTCAAACTCGCACCTCATCTCGATTTCGAAGCAAAAATTCAAAACGAACTCAAACGCGCACGCAAGCAAAGCGATTTACTACGGCGCATTGCTGCCAGCAATCTGCAACCCTACACTTATTGGGTTCAGCAAGAATCCGGCGCAGCTGCGCTCTTGCGTGCACTCGCCGAACGTGGCTATATCGAATTCGAGGAAAAACTCACGCCACGAAGTGTGCTTGGAACTCCTCTCGAAACAAACACCAAAGTCGAACTCACCGTCGATCAAGCGCAAGTTTTGGCACCCATCTGTCAAGCCATCGAAGCACGTCGTGCCGAATCTTTCTTACTGCACGGCGTCACGGGCAGCGGCAAAACAGAGGTCTACCTTCGTGCCATCGCCACCGCCTTGCAAGCAGGACGCCAAGCGCTCGTACTCGTTCCCGAGATCACACTTACACATCAAATTCTTGCGCGCTTGCGCTCGCGCTTTGGCGACGCACTTGCGGTCTTACACAGCGGATTGTCGCCTAGCGAACGCTTCGAGCAGTGGCAACGTCTGCGCCGCGGCTCCACACCGATCGCACTGGGAGCACGCTCGGCATTGTTCGCACCACTCGAAAATCTTGGCGTCATCATCGTCGATGAAGAACATGATACGGCGTATAAAAACGACGAAGGATTTCGTTATCACGCTCGAGAACTCGCAGCACTACGCGCAAAATACGCAGCGTGTCCGCTAATTCTTGGCTCCGCCACGCCGTCACTCGAAACACGCTTTGCCGCCGAGCGCGGCACTATCCGTCGCTTATCGCTGCCGCACCGCATCGGAGGCCGACCACTGCCTGCCGTCGAAATCGTCGATCTCGAAAAAGAGAAACACAACACATTTCGAGGTCGCAAAGTCATCTTGTCGCGCACCTTGCAACGTGCGACGAAGCAAACTCTTTCCGACGGTGGACAAGTCATCTTTTTTTTAAACCGTCGCGGCTTTTCCACACGAATCTTCTGTTACGACTGCGGACACGCCGAGCGCTGCCAGCACTGCGACATCTCACTGGTGTACCATGCAACGGACGGAGTACTGCGCTGCCATTACTGCGACTACACGGTGCCTCCACCCGAGGTTTGCCGCGAATGCGGTGCCGACAGCAATGCGCTGCTTGGTCTCGGCACCGAGCGGCTTGAAGAAGAAACCCGCATTTTATTTCCCGATGCACAGATCGCACGCCTTGATCGCGACACTGCAAAGCGTAAGGGTGCTACGGAGCAAATCTTGCGCGCGCTCAAGAATCGCGAGCTCGACATATTGATCGGCACGCAGATGGTCGCCAAGGGACACGACTTCCCAGGCGTGCAACTCGTCGGTGTCGTGGCGGCGGACATCGGTTTGCACATGCCGGATTTTCGCGCTGCCGAGCGCACTTTTCAGCTCCTCACGCAAGTCGCGGGGCGTGCGGGCCGTGGTCACATTCCTGGGCGCGTGATTTTGCAAACCTTCGTCCCCGAGCACTACGCGATCCGCCCTGTCATCGAACACGACTATGAGGAATTTTACCGCCAAGAACTCGCGCACCGCGCGGCACTCGGTTATCCGCCGCACGGCTCGCTCGTGCACGTACTCGTCTCGGGGCTCGACGCCGAAGTCGCGCAGACAGCGATCAACGATCTTGCGCAAAATTTCAAACAGCAAAGATTGCCGCAGATCGAGTTACTGGGGCCCGCGCCCGCACCGCTTGCGCGAATTCAAGATCGCTATCGCTTCCAGTTCTTACTCAAGAGCGCGAGCGAAGCCGAAGTTTTGCGCGCCGCACGCACGCTCTTGCCGTGGATTGAAAAGCTGCCAAACTCGGTCCGAACTCGACTGGATGTAAATCCGGTCAACATGTTATAGGTCGAAGCGCCATGGCAACGCACAGCATCCTGAAATTTCCCGACCCGCGTTTGAAGCAGATCGCAAAGCCCATTGCGGCGATCACCGACGAACTCCGCACGCTCGCCAACGAGATGCTGCAAATCATGTACGACGAGCCGGGCATCGGGCTTGCCGCGCCGCAAATCGGTCAATCGATTCGTCTCGCAGTCGTCGATACCGACTGGTCCGACGAAAACAGCGTGCGAAACCCGATCGTGCTCATCAATCCAGAGATTATTTTGCGCGAAGGCGAAATCGTTTGGGAAGAAGGCTGCTTGTCGGTACCCGAGTTTACGGCCGACGTGAAACGTGCCGCGCGCGTCAAGGTGCGCTGTCTCGATCTCGACGGCAACGAAGTCGTGCACGAAGCCGAGGGCTTGCGCGCCGTTTGTTTCCAACATGAAATCGATCATCTCGACGGCGTTCTGTTCATCGACCGCATCAGCCGCTTAAAACGTGGCATATACGTAAAAAAGCGTATGAAGACCCTCAAGCGCGAAACAGCGTCCGATGACACAGGACCGGATTTCACGCACGGAGCTACCCGCTGAACGCGCCCGTTTCTTCTTCGCCGACTTCGCTGCGCCTCGCGTTTTTTGGCACGCCCGACTTTGCGGTGCCCACGCTCGCACGCCTCGCACAAGACCAACACGAAATAGTGTATGTCGTTAGCCAACCCGACCGCGCACGCGGACGCGGCCGTAAACTTTCGCCGGCACCGGTGGCACAGTTTGCGCGTGAGCACGGCTTGCCGCTTTTGCGTCCCGAAAACGTGAACGATCCGTCGGTGATCGCAGCGCTCGCAACCGCCGCGCCCGACCTCGGCATCGTCGTCGCCTTCGGGCAATTCTTGCCAAAAAAAATTCGCGAACTACCGCGCCTGGGTTATTTGATCAACGCGCACGCAAGCCTCTTGCCGAAATATCGCGGTGCCGCGCCTATCCAGCGCGCTTTGATTGGCGGCGAAAAAGAAACCGGCGTCTCGGTCATGCGCGTCGAAAAAGAAATGGATACCGGCGCCGTGGCACTCGTACAGCGCCTCGCAATTTTGCCCGATGAAAATGCCGAAGAACTTTCGACACGATTAAGTGTCGTCGCCGCCGAAGCCATCGCCGAAGCTGTCCAACGCATCGCCAGCGGCGAGATCAACTGGAACGCCCAAGACGCCGCGCAGGCGAGCTTTGCACCCAAAATCGAGAAGGCCGAAACCGTGCTTGACTGGCGTCGGCCCGCGATCGAACTCGTGAACCAAATTCGCGGGCTTGCACCAAAACCCGGTGCTGTCACGCACTGGCAAGGCGAACCTCTGCGCATCCTCGCCGCGCAAAGCATCGCGGCGGATGTCACGCACGCACCCGGCACCATGCACTACGCAGGCAACACCCTGCAGATCGCCACCGGCACGGGCTGGCTCGTGCCCACTCTGCTACAACGCGCCGGGGGCAACATCCTACCGACGGACGCCTTCCTGCGCGGATATGCCCTCCCCGAAGGCGCCCGGCTCGGCGCTCGCCCCTGCGACGGAATCCAAGACCATGCGTGACGCTCGACACAAAATAGTGACACTCACTTCACATACTGCGTGCAGGGGCTTCGCGTGACTCTGCCGCCGACGAATCAATCAAAACGCAAGCCGCAAAGTCGCACAGCGATTCGCAGCGGACGCACCGACGCACCGACGCAAGCGCGCTTGCTCGCCATGCGCATCTTGGAACGCGTCGAACGCACGGGCTCCTTTGCGGATCTCGCGCTGAATCATGCGCTCGCACGCGCCGACCTTTCCGCACGCGACCGCGCACTCGTCACCGATCTCGTTTACGGCACACTGCGCTGGCGCGGCCGCCTCGACTTCGCGCTCGCGCAAGTTTTGCATCAACCCCTCGATGCGCTCGAACCCTTCGTCGTGATCGCCCTACGCTTTGGTGCGTATCAGATTTTGTTTTGCGATCGCATTCCTGCCACCGCCGCCGTCGATCAATCCGTGCGCTGCGTGCGTGCGGCAGGGCTCGAGCGCGCGACCGGCCTCGTCAATGCCGTACTGCGCAAACTAATCGTCACCCAAGATCAAATCGAGTTTCCCGATTTTGCGCGCGATCCGGTTACGCACCTGACGCATGCGCTTTCCTTGCCACATTGGCTTGCCGCGCGCTGGATCGAAATCTTCGGCGCCGATGAAGCGCTCGCACTCGCGCAAGCAAGCAACGCCGTGCCACCGCTCACAATCCGTGCAAACCCACGCCGCACGACTCGCGCCGCACTGCTTAACGATTTGCGCACACGAACCACCGACGGAGACAACATTAAAGAGTGTCGGCATGCGCCGCTTGGCATCGCGCTCGGCCACTCCGGAAGCCCCGGGCGCGACCCGGCATTTCTCGAAGGTCGCTTCTCGATTCAAGACGAAGCCTCGCAGCTCGTCGTGGTTCTGCTCGATCCGCAACCTGGCGACGTAGTCCTCGACACTTGCGCAGCGCCGGGCACGAAAACCACGGCCATCGCGGAGCAAATCGGAGAAACCGGGCATGTGCTTGCGCTCGATCGTCACCCGCGACGCCTCGAACTCGTCGCGCGCGACGCGCGACGCTTGGGCCTACACAATGTTGAGACACTCGTGCGCGATGCGACGACTTCTCTTGAAGATCTTTGCCGCGAACACCGCTTCGCGCGCATCTTGGTTGATGCACCGTGCTCGGGGCTTGGCACGCTTCGCCGCAACCCCGATGCGCGCTGGCGCATTCGCGCCGACGATCCGGCCAAGCTCGCCAAGGTGCAAGCTGCGATCTTGCGCCGCGCCGCAGAATGTTTGAAGCCGGGCGGCGTGTTGGTTTACAGTACCTGCACCGTGCTGCCCGAAGAAAACGACTCTGTCGTCGGTGCGTTCCTCGAAGAAAACCACGAGTTTCGCATCTGTGCGCGCGCCGAGTTGCCCGCTGCACTGCACGAACTCGTCGACGACGCCGGCTGGTTGCGCTGCTTGCCGCATCACCACGGCATGGATGGTTTCACGGCAGTTCGTCTGCAACGGAGTCCAAAATGAGTGCTCACCCGATTCGCATCGCCCCGTCGATTCTCTCAGCGGACTTTTCCAAACTCGGAGAAGAGCTTCGCAGCGTCGAAAAAGCCGGTGCCGACTGGATTCACGTCGATGTGATGGATGGGCGCTTCGTCCCAAACATCACGCTCGGGCCGTTCATCGTCGACGCTGCGCGCCGCTCAACCAACTTGCCGCTCGACGTGCATTTGATGATCGAAGAACCCGAGCGCTACGTCGAAGCCTTCGCCAAAGCCGGCGCCAAAACAATCGGCGTGCATGTCGAAGCTTGTCGTCACCTACACCGAAATTTGTCACAAATTCGCGAACTCGGCGTGCGCGCTTGCGCCGTGCTCAACCCTGCCACGCCCGCACAAGCGATCGAAGCCGTGCTCGACAGCCTCGATCAAATTCTCGTCATGACCGTGAACCCGGGCTTTGGCGGCCAGCGCTTCATCGAAGCCACCTTGCCGAAGATCGCACAACTGCGACGCTGGATCGATGAACGCGGACTCTCCGTCGATCTCGAAGTCGACGGCGGCATTGCACAAGGCACCATTACCAAGGCTGCCGCCGCCGGAGCCAACGTCTTCGTCGCTGGCACCGCCGTCTTCGGCGCACCCGACTACGCCGCCGCCATCCAAACTCTCAAAGCCGAAGCAAGTGCCGCCACCCCGCGCTAACACGCGCGCGTTTTGCGACTGCGGCTTGCAATCGCGGCAAATCGGGCCCAATGCAGGCGTACGGCTTTGCGCAAATCAACACAGAAAAATAGGCGAATAGTGTGCGCGTAGAACTCGCAGCCTAGCGCGACGGCCCGGGCGGCAAAACGAAAACGACACGATCAAAGAGCCTTCGCGCGTCGGCCATGCACCAAACAACTTCCGATTGCGGCGATCTTTCTTGCAATTTGTGCCGCAGCCGCTTGAGCGGTTTTCGAGAAGGGGGCATACTCCGCCCCGCACGGGCTTCGGGGCGTGGCGCAGCTTGGTAGCGCGCTTCGTTCGGGACGAAGAGGTCGCTGGTTCGAATCCAGTCGCCCCGACCAGCTCGCATGCGCTGCGCAAAGCAGCGCAGTTCGCAACGCTCCGCTCCGCAACCCTCCTGCGCGCAAAATAACTGTCTCATTCAGTCCTCACCCGTCTTCGCACTCAGTCCTCGCGCGCACACACGCCTCCGACGGTCAAATTGCACTTTGCTTGCGCATCTCGACGCGCAAGAGAGGGCGTACGCGCAGCGCAACACAAATTTTCGTCGCCTCCGTCGCAGTTTTGTTGCACATGAATTTCCGGTCGTAAGACTCTGCCCGAGCACTGCGCAGACGCCTTCCGACGACGTGCAAGCGATATGCAAAATAGAATTTCTTCTCTCGAAATCCCTCACTAATTTTGAGTAGCCTACACAAAAAAGTGAAGGCGCCAAGCCAGTGCTTTATCATGCAGCGCTACAGCATTCGTGCGATAAGCATCGAATTTTCAAAGACTTTTTCACTCTCAATCTCGCGCAGATTCGTTGACAGCGAAAAAGCCGGGTGTCAGGATGCCTTGCGATCGCAGCGTTCGGAATGCACGCGTTGGCGCAAGCGCATCCCGAAGCACGAAAGCGCAAACACCCCCCAAGAAGGCCCAACACAAAAAAGCGACAATGGGAACACTCCTCTGCAACACAAAAAGGAGGATCGCCCAAGTGCCTTCGCAAAACCGCTTCCCGCGCAAGGATGCGGCCAGTGCGGGCAAGTCCAAGTCGCAAACAAACGCAGCCCCGCTGCGACGGAGAATCAAAATGACGCATGGAAGCATGTCTTGGGAATTCGCCGAGCTTTTTCACGAGCTCGACACCGATCAAATCAACGAAATGCTCGCGAAAAACGTGCCTCTTGAAACGTTGCAGTTTTTCGCGGAATACGGTGAAACCTTCGCCAACGCCGAAGGCATCGCGCCCGAACTTCGCCAACGCCTGCCAAACTTGATGTTGATGGGTTATTTGATTCGAGTGCTCGAAGATCGCTTGCAAGGCGACTTGCAAGACTCGTAACACCCAGTGTACCAACGCTGAAAATTCTATTACACGAGGTTGAGTCACGATGCGCCTGCGCGAAATTCGCACCGCCAATGCCCCTGCCCCCGTCGGTCCATACTCGCAAGCCATCGAAACGCAAGGTTTCGTTTTTGCATCGGGACAAATTCCACTCGACCCTGCGACGAACCAGTCTGTCGGCGGAGATATCGAAGCTCAAACCGAGCGCGTGATCAAAAACTTGCGTGCCGTGCTCGAAGCGAGCGGCGCTTCACTTGGAAGCGTCGTACGCACAACGGTGTATCTCACAGACTTGAGTTTGTTTCCGCGAATGAATGCAATCTATGCCCGGCACTTTTGTGGCAAGCCCGCACCGGCACGAGCCACGATCGGCGTGGCCGCTCTGCCGCTTGGCGCCATGGTGGAAATCGACGCCATCGCGCAGGTGCAAAGCAAGGCCACCGCAAAGAAAAAAGCGGCTGCCCCAAAACAATCGACACGAAAAAGTGTTCGTAGCCCTAAGCGCGGCGCCAAACGCAAAACCCGCACACGCTAAGCCACGCCGCAACGTCACTCACGACCTGTGCGTAACGCAGTAAAATGTCATGGTATCAATCTCGCGCGCATCCGACCTTGCATTCGGCTTGGTTGATCGAGCAGGTTTGCCATGAGCGCATCCATCCTGGATGGCCCGCCGACCAGCGGCGCAGGGCGATCAACTCTCGTTCGGCGGTGCGGGCGGTGGTGATTTTTTGTCGGAGGTCGCACTCTTCTCACGCTTTTTCGTGTCGCGATAGTAACGCGCGAGGATGGGCAGATTCACGGCGTTGACGAGCGTGTGCGCAGCAATCGGTGCGATGAGGTTGCCGGTGTGCTCGAAGAGAAAACCCAAGAGCGCGCCTGCGAGCACGGAAAACACCGTCCAAAGATAGAACTCGCGGCGCGGCACGAAGTGCGCAATGCCAAACGCTACGCTCGCCGCAATGAGTCCAACGCGTGGCTGCACGGCGCCGCGAAAAAAAACTTCCTCTGCAAAACCGCTGATCAGCGCAAGAAACGTCGTCTGCCAAATCGAAAGCGGCCCGAGAGCACCCGCAAGCCGCCGCGCCAAAAGCTCTCCCGCCGCACTAAAGCGCGTGATCAGATACGAAATCGCAATCACGAGCGCTCCCGCACCAAGCCCAAGCAGTAAATCACCTGGCCAATGAACGCCGCGCTCTTGCGCCGCCACATCGACGAAGAAAAGCGGCTCGCCCGCCCAGCGCACCCTCCAAAGCGCCGCAAGCACGGCCAACACGGCATAGAAAAGCGCCGCCATTCGCACGAACGCCGACGGATTGAGCGCGGTTTCGGCGTGAAAGCCCGAGTGCGCATCCCGATCAGAATCGTGGTCGGAATCGGGATCGAAATTAGGCGCGTTCAAAACTTCCTCCTTCGAAACATCTCAAAGCATCTTAAAACCAAGATTTCTCAAACTGCCGCAACCGCGCCCACGTTCGCAAAGGCTGCGTGGGATGCTCGTCCTCGTTGACAGTTCGCAGCGAACTAGCCAATGTAGGCAGTTGAGTCCGGGCTTCCTGCTCGAGCGCGTCATGCGGCGCGGTAGATCAGGGACCCGGCCTTCGTCGTTCCAGGGCCTAGACGTTCTAGGCAAAGTGCGACGCGCAAAAACTCCGACGAAACCGATCGTCACCAACACTGCGAGTGAAACGAGGACCCATCGATGAACGACCGAGCCCCGATGACGCCCGCTGGGCACGCCAAGCTTAAAGAAGAACTCGACAAGCTCAAGCATGTCGACCGCATTCAGAACATCCGCGACATCGAAGAAGCGCGGGCGCACGGCGATCTTTCGGAAAATGCCGAGTATCACGCTGCCAAAGAGCGCCAAGGCCACATCGATGCGCGAATTCGCCAGGTTGAGGACAAGATTGCACGCGCGCAGGTGATCGACCCGAAAGAGCAACAATGCGACGAGGTTCGCTTTGGTGCGACGGTGGAGCTTCTCGACACCGAGAGCGATGAGAAGGTGGTGTATCAGCTCGTCGGTGAGGATGAATCCGACGTGAAGCAAGGCTTGATCTCGATCATTTCGCCGGTGGCGCGCGCGCTGCTTGGAAAAAGTGTCTCGGACTGCGTGAAGGTGAAGATTCCCAAAGGCACACGCGAGTTCGAAGTGCTGAAGATTCGGTACGAGTAAAGCGCGCCGCGTGCCGCGACGTCATCGAAGCGACGCCGTAGAATAAGTCCGTGACCTCTCTTCAAGCAAAACTCAGCGCACTTCTCGTGGCGACTCTCTGGCTCGCCAGCGTGGGGCTTGCGTGGCATTCGATACGCCACGAACAAGCGTCACTCGAAGTCGAAATCGACCGACGCGGAAAAGTATTGGCCACAACCCTCGCCGAAGCCGCAAGCGCGCCGCTGCGGGCCGGCGATGAAAGCGCGCTCAATGCCCTGACGCACACGTCGGGCGAAAGCGCGGGCGTGACCGGCGTTTGGATCATGAAACAAGACGGTGTCGTCGCGGCCGCACTTGATGCGGCGGCACGCGGCACGACGCGAGCGAGCGCGCTGGCGAGAGATGGTGCCGAGCGTGCCGCAAGTCGCGAAGTGCAAACCTTGCGCGACCAACACGCATCAGTGTATGTGATGCCTATTTTCGCAGCTGCGGATCTTCGCGACACAAACCCCAACTCGCATATCGCTGCGGGCGCGCACTCTGCGCCGCCGCGCGAGGCCCTGCTTGGCGAAGTGCAAGTGGAAATCGATTTGCAACGTCTGGTTTCGCCTGTGCTGCGCGAGCGATCGCAGCAGTTTACCGTCGGTGCGCTCTTTCTTGCTGCGCTTGGCGTCTTGGCCGCCCTCGCATTCGTGCAGCACCTCGTCGGCCCCTTGCGACGCCTGCGCGCAGGCGTCGAAAAGCTTTCGCACGGCAACTTCGACGTGCGCGTGCCGCCGACATCGAGCGACGAAATCGGCGAACTCACGCGCGCCTTCAACGCCATGGGCGAAGCACTCGAACAAAAAGAGCGGCTACAAACCGCCTTCGGTCGCTACGTCAACGAACACGTACTCACGCATCTACTTGAGTCACCAAGCGGTGTAGAGCTACTCGGCGTGGAGCGCGAAATCACCGTCGTCTTTGTCGACATCCGCCGCTTCACGCGACTCTCGGAAGGTATGAACGCACGCGACGTCGTCACCCTACTCAATGAAGTGTTTCAACTCATTTCCGACGAAATCCTTGGGCAAGGCGGAACGATCGACAAATTTATCGGCGACTCCGTCATGGCCTACTTCGGCGCGCCGGCACCACAGCGCGATCACGCACTTCGCGCCGTGCGCGCCGCAATCGCCATCCAAGCCACAATCGAAAAACGAAGCTCGACTCTTAAAAGCGTAGAGCGCGCAGTGCAGCCCTCTGCACCGACGGAGGCGCGCGCCGCCGCATCGACTGCAACCCTCGCGACGCCCGCGCCAACCCGCGCACACGCACTCCCCGCCACCGCACCGACGGGAGCTGCGCGACCGCGCGCGCAAGCCGTACAACTTGGCATTGGCGTGCACACGGGCAAAGTCGTCGTCGGCAACATCGGTTCGAACCGCCGCACTGACTTTACCGTCGTCGGCGACACCGTAAACGTGGCGAGCCGCCTCGAAAAACTCGCTTTGCCGGGACAAATTTTGGTGTCAGAAGCCGTGCAACGCGAAGTGCGCTCGATGATCTCTCTCAAATTTGAAGGCGAGCGCCAACTCGTGGGTCGCGAAGAAGCCGTGCACTTATACAGCGTCCCCCTCGGCGCAAGCGCCGAAGGCCGCGCCACCCCCGCCGCCGAAGACCACAGCGAACGCCCCTAACCCCACGCGCCGTCCGTGTGCCCCAGCGAACCGCTGCGCAAAAGCCGCAAACCCCCGCCGAAGCCGTCATGCACGCAAGAAAATTGCACGCAAAACGCAGCCGCCACCCACGCAAGCGTTGCTTTTCGGCGCGCAGTTCCTAAAATCCCGCTCGCCGTTCCTCGGTAGCTCAGTTGGTAGAGCAGCCGGCTGTTAACCGGCTGGTCGCAGGTTCGAGTCCTGCCCGAGGAGCCACTCTCTTTTGAGACATTTCCGAGCCAAGCGTTTCCGTACGAGCCGACCTCCATCCGACCAGATTGGTGACGGGAAAAAAGCTGCATGATCAATGCGCCGCGGATTTTAATTTTTTTGCTCTCCGGAAACTGGGTGGGCATCAGCCGTCTGCCCAAAGCGCTCACCGACGCAGACTTTCATGTGGCGACACTGAGCCCTGTCGGGTCGTACCTCTCGCTCACGCGCTATGCACAAAGGCATGTAACGATGCCATCCGGTGCACACCCCGTCGAAGTTTTCGTGCGTGTCGCAAGCGAAGCCAAGCCCGACCTCATCATTCCCGGCTGCGACACGACCGTGCTCTTTCTGCAAAATTTTGAGCGCGCTTATCGCAACCAAACACAAAACGCTGAGTTTGCAGCCCTACTTGACCTTGTGCGTCGCTCGCTCGGCGACCCCAAGAGCTATGCCGCTACCTCGAACAAAATCGAGCTGCTCGCCAAAGCGCGCGAAGCCAAAGTGTGTACGCCAGACTACACCGAACTGCGTTCCTCCGCTGATGCGAAAAACTTCGCTAAAGAATATGGCTACCCCATCGTGCTAAAAGGCGAGCAGGGCAGCGGAGGAAGTAGCGTACGCATTTGCAACACTCCCAAAGAAATAGACGCCAGACTTGCCGAGCTCGAAGCCATCCCGCTCGTCATGCCGCAAGTGGCCAAACAACGCCCGCGTGTCGTTGCGCAACAACACATCGTCGGCGTTCCAGCGCTGCATGCCTTCTGCGCCGACGCCGGAAAACTCCTTGAATACTTTCAAGCGTTCAAGGAACAGCGCCACCCCGGTCCGACCGGTCCAAGCAGCGTGCTGCGCTTCCTCGAACACGCTGAGATGAATACCGCTGCACACGCCTTGATCGAGCATCTGGGTTTCACGGGCTTTGCCAACCTTGACTTTATGATCGAAGATGCGACGCAGCGCGCTTACCTCATCGAATTCAACCCGCGCCCCTGCGCGGTGGGCCACATCGGCCAGTCCATCGGACGAAATCTAGCTCACGCACTTTGGTGTCAAATGACCCACCAGCCTTATGTGCGCACACACGTCGAAAATCCGCCGCCAAGCATCGCCCTCTTCCCGCAAGAATGGCAGCGCGACCCCCAAAGCCCCGCGCTCACCACCATGCCCCATGACATGCCGCACGACGATCCCTCCCTGCTCCGTGCGCTGATGCCATGAAGCAGCGTCGGCATAACGCTCACAGGATCCAGGTGCAACAAAGCCCATCCCATGTCGCGCTATACACATATAACTGTATAAAGCCAACAAACTGCGATGAGCAAACAGCGCAGGCGCTTCGAGTCATTGGGCCAACACTCAATCCCCGATCTCCTTTGAGCGATCTGCGCAACTTGATCCGCCAAAGCTCAGACCAAGTGCAATAAAATCACACCTCGTTCACAATCGCATAGAATGCATCTGTACAAAAAAGACACACACCACCGCGTAGTGAAGCGGCAAAAGGAGAGCAAAAGATGGGGCTACGCTTTTGGCGGCGCATGCAACTAGCACCGGGGTTGTCGCTGAATTTCAGCAAGTCCGGAGTGTCGGTTTCCGTCGGGCCACGTGGGGCAAAATTTACGATTGGGGCGCGCGGCGCGCGTGCGACGGTCGGAATTCCCGGAACCGGAATTTATTACACGAAACGCATTACGACCAGCGCGGGAGACACAAAATCAAGTCAGTCTGACGAAGCATCGAGTGCTCGCCGCCGCGAGCGCGAAGAAGCGGAAGTGCCCGCAGTGCAAGGCGCGTATGCTCTGCATACACCAAACGGTGCCGTACCAAGCAGCCCGGCCCCGCCAAACCGTGTGCCGGCGGTAGCCGATCGTCTCACGCTGAATTCCTTGCAGCGCGCGATGACATCGGATGATGAAGAACTCTTCGTCGATGGTTGTCGAGAATATGTGCGCGGTAATGCCAATGCCGCACTCGCACATCTGCAAAAGGCGCTGCACCTTGCCGATGCGGCGTATCTCGCCGGCGTGCTCGCAGTGCGCAAGCGTCTTTTTGATGAGGCCGTGCGCTCCTGGGCGATGGCGCTCGAAAACAAGCAAGCGCTCGGCAAGCTCTTTGCGAAATATCAAATCCATGTGCAAACCGTTTTGCCGATCACCGACGAAATTACGGTGCAGATTTTGCCCGACGAGCGCTGCCTGCTGCTCGGGCTTGCCGAAGTGCATCAAGAGGCAAAGCGCCCGCAGTCGGCAATCACCTGCTTAAACCAGTTGCTCGCAATCAAACCGGATGACGTCGGTGCCAAGCTTGCTTTGATTGAGCTTCTCTTGAGCAATGAGCCAGACAACACTTATACGTGTCAGGAAATTATTGAGATAGCAAAGAACATCGAAAACGAATCGTTCTTGCACGCCGCCATCATGCTCTATAAGGCAAAGGCGCTGCGCGAACTGCGTCTTTTCGATGCGGCACTGGAAACACTCGCCGAAGCGCTGCGCTATAAGAAAGATCGTCCGCCCGATCTCCTGCTCGCGCTGCGCTACGAACGCGCAATTGTCTACGAAGCACTCGGGCAAGCGAAGAAAGCACGCAGCGAGATTGAAAGACTCTACGCCGATGCCCCCGGTTACGAAGACGTTGCACAGCGCCTTGGGCTTTAACACAGAAAATTACTTATTTCCGTTGCACGTCACATCGAGATCGCGCAGCAGGCCGTCGTGCAAATCGTAAATCCAACCATGCACGTCGAGGGTTTGCCCGCGCCCCCACGCATTCACTACCGTCGGAATTTTCGCCAATATTTTCACTTGCGCGATCACATTGAGTTCGCAAAGGCGATTCCAGCGCGCGTCTTCGTCGCAAATCGCGGCAAGCTCCGTCGCATGTTCCTCGCGCACGCGGCGGATGTGTGCAACCCAGTTTTCGAGTGGCTGCGGTACGGGCGGACCAAACGCCGCCTGCACACCACCACAGCGGTAATGACCACACACAATAATGTGTGAAATTTTTAGTGTATCGACTGCGTATTGCAACACCGACAACGCATTTTGATCCTCGCGGCAAACGACATTCGCCACATTTCGGTGTACAAAAAGCTCGCCCGGCGCCATGCCAACGATTTGATTGGCCGGCACGCGGCTATCGGCGCAGCCAATCCAGAGATAATCGGGGTGTTGAATGGCACAAAGGCGCTCGAAAAATTCAGGGTCCTGCGCCCGTTGCTTGGCCGCCCACTCGCGATTTCGCTCAAAGAGATGCGCAAGAAAACGCATGCAAAATCTCCCTCCACGTTCGTTTGCTTTTGCTGGTTTTCGCTTTCTCGAGCCTGCCCTCACAGCACTCGCGCGATGCCCCCTCGGAAGCTTTGCATTGGGGGTGCAAGAGTTAACCCACACGCCACGGTCTCGCTATCAAGAAAGCGCATCGAAGCGCGCTTTTGCGTCCGATCCCCAGACGCTGCATTCCTGCAAAGAGCACTCTGTACGCTTGAAGAACTGCTCGACGCCGAGAAACGCGGCGTTTAGTATTCCCGCTTCCTGGCCGAAAAACGCCAAAAGGAGACCACAGAATGCAGCCTCTCGTCGGTTTGATTATGGGTTCATCCTCCGATTGGGAGACGCTTGAACACGCCGCCAAGACACTCGAAGAACTCGGCGTGCCCTTCGAAACGCAGGTCGTTTCGGCGCATCGCACGCCAGATTTGCTTTTCGAGTATGCGGCGAGCGCCGAAGCGCGCGGTCTTGAAGTCATCATCGCCGGTGCGGGCGGCGCAGCGCACCTGCCCGGCATGACGGCATCCAAAACTGCGCTGCCAGTGCTTGGCGTGCCAGTGCTTTCGAAGACACTGAACGGTGTAGACTCCCTTCTTTCAATCGTGCAGATGCCGGCGGGCGTGCCGGTGGGAACGCTTTCTATCGGGCGTGCCGGTGCGGTCAACGCGGCACTTCTCGCGGCGAGCATCATCGGCAACAAGCATCCCGAGTTTCGTAAAGCCGTCGCCGAATATCGCCGCCGTCAAACCGAGAGCGTGCTCGCAAACCCGGATCCACGGAAGCCCGCATGAGCTGCACCGTCGGTATCGTCGGCGCCGGGCAACTCGCGCGAATGCTGGCTCTTGCCGGGATCCCGCTTGGCCTGCGCTTTGCGTTTCTGGATCCCGCGACGGATGCCTGTGCCGCAAGGCTCGGCAAGCACTGGTGCGCGGCGTACGACGATCGCGAGGCTCTCGAGCAGCTCGCGCAGCACGCCGACGTGGTGACGTATGAGTTTGAAAACGTCGATGCGAAGGGGCTCGATTTTTTGGCGGAGCATGTTGCCGCATTTCCGTCGGTGGAAGCCCTTTCGATTGCGCGCGATCGCGTGCGGGAAAAAACGCTCTTTCGAAGTTTGGAGATTCCGTCGGCGCCCTTTGCCGCAATTGACGGCCCGACGGATCTCGCACGCGCAGCCGAGGCGATTGGTTTTCCAGCCATCTTGAAGACGCGCACACTCGGCTACGACGGCAAAGGCCAAGTCGTGCTGCAAAGCGCGCGCGAACTCGACGCGGCCTGGGCGCGTCTTGGCGGTGTGCCCGCCATCCTCGAAGGTTTCGTCCAGTTTGAACGCGAAGTCTCGATCGTGGCCGTGCGCAGCCGCAGTGGCGAAACCGCTTTCTATCCTTTGAGCGAAAATGTTCATCGCAGCGGAATCTTGCGCGTCGCACGCAGCCGCCCCGGCGACACCGTCGAACAACACGCAAAAGAGTATGCCTTACGCTTGCTTGATCGCTTGCAATACGTCGGTGTTCTCGCGCTCGAACTCTTCGACACCGGCAGCGAGCTTCTCGCCAATGAAATTGCGCCACGCGTACACAACTCAGGCCACTGGACGATTGAGGGTGCGCAAACGAGTCAGTTCGAAAATCATCTGCGCGCGATTCTTGGCTGGCCACTCGGCAGCACAGCCGCCGTCGGTGCCAGCGCCATGGTGAACTTCATCGGCGCATTGCCCGACGCGAGCCAAGTGCTCGCCATGCCCGGTGCACACTTACACATCTATGAGAAAGAACCCCGCTCTGGAAGAAAAATCGGCCATGCAAGCTTGCGCTGCGAAAACAGCGCCGACCTCGAACGAAATCTCGACACTTTAATGCGTCTAACCGATATGTGCGGTGATGACTGAGGCGAATGGCACGCGAAGGGAAACATGGGTCTCAAAGGGAAAATTTGGAATTTCGTTGAGTACGTAACCGGAAATTATGTCTTGCGCTCACTGCCGCGCGGCGTCGACGTCTTCCACGACATCGAAAAATATTTGCCAAATCAGCCTCTTGAAATTCTCTTCGACGTCGGCGCAAACATTGGGCAATCTGCAGCGCATTACACGAAAAAGTTTCCTCGCGCGGAAATTTTTTGTTTTGAGCCTATTCCGGAAAGCTTTACCGCACTACAACGAAGCACTGTCGGGAATCCACGCGTGCATTGCTTTGCGCTCGCACTCGCTGCAAAAACAGGCTCAGCCGAAATGTTCGTGACGGGCCAATCGCCGATGAATCGTCTCGCGCGCGACGGTGAAGTCATTGCGCCAACGCAAAGCCAGGGCACTACGACTGTCACGCTGCAAACGCTAGACGAATTCTGCGAAGCACAAAAACTCACAACGATTCACTATTTGAAGATCGATACCGAGGGTAGCGACCTCGACGTGCTGCGCGGTGCCGAACGCATGCTCGGGCAACAGCAAATCGACCTCGTCGAAGTCGAGGCCGGTATGAACCCGCTCAATACGCATCACGTACCTTTTTGTGTGTTAAAGGCTCACCTCGAAGAACATGGATATTTCCTTTTTGGCATCTACGAACAAATCCGCGAGCGCTTCTCGCACGAGCCACACCTGCGTCGCACGAATCCCGTCTTCATTTCGCAGCGCGCCATTGCAGCCAACCGAAAGCCAGGCATAAAGAAACGCACATAAGGAGACTCTATGCAGTCGGAAATGCAAAAAAATGTATAAGGGCATCCGAAAGCGTTCGACGACGCAAATCTTTGGCTTACCGCTGATCGACATCGCAGTGGGGCCAGATTTTGAAAAAGGCGAAGTGCGCGGGCATGCAAAAGGCATCCTCGCCGTCGGTGATGTCGCCAAAGGCGTCGTTGCACTCGGCGGCATTTCCGTCGGTGGCATTGCGCTTGGCGGCTGTGCATTCGGTGCATTTTCGTTCGGAGGCATTGCGCTTGGCGCGCTGACTTTTGGCGGACTTTCCATCGGTGGAGTGGCTATCGGCGGCGCGGCCGTTGGTGCGGTGTCTATCGGTGGCGGTGCCGTCGGATATTACGCACTGGGCGGCAGCGCGTTGGGTCGGCATGTCGTGTCGGCCATCGAGCGCAGTCCGGAAGCCATCGAATTCTTTCAGCGCTGGCTGCCCTTCTTGCCTTTGCCGTAGAGCGCTCTCAAATAAGCACTAACACAAATATTTGTCACACTGACAACATGTGGGACATGGCTGTACCGCGAAACCCAAGGCCACTTCCTCCACAACGCGGCTACGGCGGCACAACGCGCGCGGCGACGCAGCGCGTGTAAAAACACACACAGCAGCATCTGCATAGCGAAACGAAATTGCAGTTTTGCGCCTGTCGCCTTACGCTTTGCGCACCATGTCCAAGCCGCTGCGATTGCAAATCAAGCGCGTCTATGAGCCGCCGGAACGAAGTGATGGCGTGCGTGTTCTCGTGGATCGGCTCTGGCCGCGCGGGCTGCGCAAAGAAGACGCGAAACTCGATGAATGGTGCAAAGAAATTGCTCCAAGCAATGAGCTTCGCCGCTGGTTTGGCCACGACCCTGTGCGCTGGGCGGAGTTTCAAAAGCGTTACACAAAAGAGCTAGCGGCCACAGAAGATCTCTGCGATGCGCTGCGCAAAGCAGCCAAAACGAAGACAGTCACTTTGCTCTATGCTGCGCAGGACACCGAG